>NZ_JBXWMQ010000010.1:0-112727 GCF_059609905.1 Ruegeria sp. YTSA226 | reverse complement strand
CTTCGGCTTCGGCTTCGGCTTCGGCTTCGGCTTCGGCTTCGGCTTCGGCTTCGGCTTCGGCTTCGGCTTCGGCTTCGGCTTCGAAAGGCGTTTCGTCTACGGGGTCAGCATCGTCAACAGGTGCCTCATCCGGGGTCTGGACAATGTCCTCGACTGCGTCAGCCTTGGGGTCATCTTCCGGCTTTTGATCGGTTTTCTTCTTACCAGCCACCGCAATGTTCCCCTTTTCGAATCCAAAACAACCTGAACAACTAACCAGACTAAGTTAATCTGTGGCCTCGCCGCCCTCAACCCGCATCGCATGTTTCACAAGCTTTTTAACGGCTTTCCGCATTTTCTTCGGTGTCGGCTCTTTGGCAATCTTCAGGCGGACATAATCCAAGGAATAAAGGGGTTCAGCCGTGGCCTCGCTGATTGCAGCCAGCCAAAGTGGTGCCGAACCCACCCAGATGTCGGCAAATTGTCGCGCTGTTCTGGGTGAAAATATGGGGGCAATCACCGGTTCGTTGCCCTCAGCAACGGCGCCTGCCCGATCTGTGAGCGGTAACAAGTGCTGTTTATAGACAGGTTGTTCACGCACAGCCAGACCGGATTCGGTCAACCGTTCAGCAATGTTACCCCGGCTGTGCTCCCCCCGAAGATGAAGCAGCGGGCTTTGGGGCCGGTGCTTTAGCAGGTTTGCAATCAGCTCTTCGGCGGTAGCACCCACCATCCGGGCATCCCAGCCAGCGCCTTTGGCCGTTCCGGTGGTAACAGGACCCACACAAAAGGCCGGCATCTTTCGAGATACATCTAAAGACATCGCCGCATTAACGGCGTTGGCCGAAGTAAAGATCAGCCCCTTTGCTTCATCCGCATGCACTTGCACCGCCAAAGGTTTTATTTCCAGGATCGGCGAATGGATAACCTCTACCCGGCTTCTGATGCGGGTTGGCAACTGCGCGACGAACCTTTCAGACGCAGCGCGCGGGCGGGTCATCAACAAATACAACAGTTGGCGCCTTCGGCCTTGGGATTGTTTGCATCCGCGCAGGGTGATACCCCGCTTGGCAACCAAGGTGTAACGGATCAGGCCAATGGTGCAAACACTTACTGTCCTCGGGTTGGAAAGCAGCTGTGATGACACGGCCGCCGCAGTCGTGCGCCAATCCGATGATACAGCCGCCGAGGTGCTGTCCTCGGTTGTCTATGGCCAGACCGAATTGCACAGCGCATTTGGTGGCGTGGTGCCTGAGATTGCCGCCCGCGCCCATGCGGAAAAGCTGGATACCTGTGTGATGCAGGCTTTAGAGGCCGCAGGTTTGGGCCTTGCCGACATGGACGCTATTGCCGTAACCGCCGGTCCCGGCCTGATTGGGGGAGTTATGTCAGGCGTCATGTGCGCCAAAGGGATCAGTGCCGCCACGGGCCTGCCATTGATCGGAGTCAACCATCTGGCCGGTCACGCACTGACGCCACGCCTGACGGACGGGATCGCGTTTCCCTACCTGATGCTGCTGGTCTCGGGCGGGCACTGCCAATATCTGATTGCCCATGGGCCCGAGCAGTTCACCCGTCTCGGCGGCACCATCGACGATGCCCCGGGAGAGGCCTTTGACAAGACAGCCCGCCTGCTGGGCCTACCGCAACCCGGTGGCCCCTCGGTCGAGGTCGAAGCCCGCACGGGCGATCCCAAGCGGTTCCGGTTTCCGCGGCCACTGCTGGACCGTCCGGGCTGCGATTTGTCCTTTTCCGGGCTCAAGACCGCGCTGATGCGAATGCGCGACCAGATCGTGGCTGAAAAAGGTGGCCTGACGCGACAGGACCGCGCCGATCTTTGCGCCGGGTTCCAACAGGCCATCGTGGACACTTTGGCCGAGAAAACCCGCCGCGCAATCGACCTTTACCTATTGGAAGGCCCTGCGGAGGCGGTTGTGTCTGTTGCGGGCGGCGTTGCGGCAAATACGGCCATTCGTACCGCGTTAGAGTCTATCTGCGCCGAAAAAGGTGCCAGATTTACCGCCCCTCCGTTGGCCCTGTGCACCGACAATGCCGCCATGATCGCCTATGCCGGAATTGAACGTTTCCGCACGGGTGCCCGCGATGATCTGACCCTGACCGCGCGTCCGCGTTGGCCTCTGGATCAAACTAGCCCGGCCATGTTGGGCAGCGGCAAAAAAGGAGCCAAAGCATGAGCGTGTCGGTTCTGGGGTCCGGAGCGTTTGGAACAGCTCTGGCGATTTCGCTGGCCGGAAAAGGCCCCGTCACGCTATGGGCTCGGGATCCGGATCAGGCCCAGATGATGCAGAACCATCGCGTAAACAGCGCGCGCCTGCCGAATGCACCTCTGCCCAAAGCGATTACGATTACTTCGGACGCTGATCTGGCGTCAGAAAGCGAAATCATCCTCCTGTCCGTGCCGATGCAGAAATTGCGGAGCGCGCTGTGTGCGCATTCTGCTACCCTCAGAGATAAAACGCTGGTCGCCTGCTGCAAAGGGATAGAGCTGACCTCGGGCCTTGGGCCGGTTTCCGTTATCCGTGAAACCGTCCCAGAGGCGCGCGCTGCGTTGTTGACCGGGCCAAGCTTTGCGGACGACATCGCGCGCGGCCTTCCCACCGCATTGACCCTCGCTTGTGCGGATGATGCGATTGGCCGTGACCTGCAGCATGAATTGAGCACCGCAAATCTACGCCTCTATCGCACGACGGATACTGTCGGTGCCGAGCTTGGCGGGGCCTTGAAAAACGTCATGGCCATCGGATGTGGCGCCTGTATTGGCGAGGGAATGGGTGAAAGCGCCCGGGCCGCTTTGATGACGCGAGGCTTTGCCGAGATGCAGCGTTTTGCGCTGATGCGCGGGGCCCGCCCTGACACCCTGATGGGCCTGTCAGGCATGGGTGATCTGGTGCTGACCTGCTGTTCCGAGCTGTCCAGAAACTATCGCTTTGGCCTGTCGCTTGGGCGTCAAGATGAATTCGACGCAAACACAACCGTCGAAGGTGTTGCCACGGCCAAGGCTTTGGCCAAAATTGCCAAGGCCGAAGACCTGGACATGCCCATAAGCACAATCGTTTCAGAAATAAGCACCGGAAAATGCAGCGTTGGTGAAGCCATGCGCTGGCTGCTGAACCGACCCCTGAAGGAGGAATAACATGCTGATCGCCCTTATCGCCAAGGATAAACCCGACGCGCTGCAAACCCGGCTGGATAACCGTTCCGCCCATCTGGCCTATATCGAAGAAACCGGTGTTGTTGCCCAGGCCGGACCCCTTCTGGAAGGCGATGCGATGATCGGATCACTGATCATCCTCGAGGTCGAGGATATGACGGCGGCGCAAAACTGGGCCGACAATGATCCCTATGCCAATGCAGGACTGTTCCAGTCAGTTGATCTGATCGTCTGGAAAAAGGTGGTCGGCTGATGGCTTATTGGCTGTTCAAATCCGAACCCTCGACCTGGAGTTGGGACCAGCAAGTCGCCAAGGGCGCAGAGGGCGAAGAATGGGATGGGGTGCGCAACTATCAGGCACGCAATTTCATGCGGCAGATGGCCGTGGGCGACCGTGGTTTTTTCTATCATTCGCAAAAAGACAAGGCGATTGTCGGCATTGTTGAGGTTTGCGCCGAAGCCCATCCAGACAGCACCACCGAGGATGAGCGTTGGGAATGTGTGGATATCAAAGCCGTGCGCCCGTTCACCATCCCGGTCACGCTGGATCAGATCAAAGTGGATGAACGTCTGGATGAGATGGTTCTGGTCAAGAATTCCCGCCTGTCCGTACAACCGGTCAGCGATGCCGAGTGGCAGGTGATCTGCGATCTGGGGCAAACGAAGTCGGATTGATTAAAGGGAAGGTCCTGACAGATGCAGAACCTTCCCTACCCCGCGTGCTCCCGACTCACCACACGCGTATAGAATTTCGGTTCTGACCGTCCTGATCACAAACTGACACTAGCCCATTTGGCCGGCTTGGCACAAACAACAAGTACCTAAAATTGGAAACGCCCGCCACAGATCGGGCGGGCGCTGATTGGTCGAAACCCGGATTTAGCTATAGACCGACTCTTTGCCGAAATGCTTGGTCAGCATATAGTAAACGACAGCACGATACTTGTTGCGCTCGGACATGCCATAGGTTTCCAGCGCCTTGTTGATCGCTTCCATCAGCTCGGGGCCGTCGGAAAGGCCCAGTTTCTTGACCAGGAAGTTGTTTTTGACGGTCT
This sequence comes from Ruegeria sp. YTSA226, assembly GCF_059609905.1. Lineage (NCBI taxonomy): Bacteria > Pseudomonadati > Pseudomonadota > Alphaproteobacteria > Rhodobacterales > Roseobacteraceae > Ruegeria > Ruegeria sp. YTSA226. Next base: position 108,521 of record NZ_JBXWMQ010000010.1, on the reverse strand, counting down.
CAAGCTCACCTGACTGAGTGGCTGCCACGGTCGACGCGTCGGCGTCATAAATCGCCGGACCACATCCGATTGTGACCTTGGTCAAAAGGTCCATGTCGGCGTCCATCCCGCATTTGTTTTTCAGATCATCTGCGTATTTGGCGATCAGTTCGTCGCGTTTTCCCATGAATAATTCTCCCGTTGAGCAGCTTTGGCTGCGATTTTCAATGCGCCTATGAACAGGTGTCGGAAGGTTAGTCAGTTGTTCTGTTTACACAAAGGGAAAATTTCAGGTCATTCCCCGTAAGCGAAATTATGGCAGCACAGATAGACTCCGCGTACCACAATGCCTGATTCTGGCCTTCTGTAAGGGTCAGGTGGTTTGGATTCAGGGCGTAGCGGGAAAATATTGAAACCAGTGCAGCGTGCCGACATGGCACCTGCTAACCGACCGGTGGTTATCTGCAATATCCCCAACCCGGTCCCTGAAGATGGAAGTGGTTCGCATGCAGCCGGTTGTAATTTGGCCCAAGTACCACCCGAAACCATTCGCATGCACCCCGGCCAATCCGGTGTAGAAAATCTGTTTCGGGTCCGGGTGTTGTCCAGTCCGACAGCAGGCTCAGGCTTCGCCCATCTGCCAACTCGACCCCGACAATATCGATGGCATCAGCTGTGGCATGACTGCTCCAACCGCTGTCCTTTCCCTGCGCGGTGCGCATTCGCCGGCAGTTATAGCTGCCCAGGTGGCGCAAGCTGCGCACCCTGCTGCCCAACATCTCGCGCGCGGCGGGTTGGACCACATGGTGTTCCCACATGGCCAATCGCAGAGCCGTGGCACAACGGGTCTCGACGCCATTGACGCTGGCCGTGGTTAAGCCCGAGAGAACCCCGCGCCCGGCTATTCCGCATTTCTCGTCGACAATCAGATCCTCGACCAAGGAAAAGCTTACCCCCGCCCCGGCCAATGCGGCCCTGCACTGCGTTTCATCGGCCAAAGCTCGTCGCATTTGCACAGGTGTGACCGGCGTGACCCGAGCCGTAATGGTCAGATCTCGCAAAGGGTTCCAGTGGTCCGGAACCGGTGATTGCGGGTGGGACAAAAGCCAGTAGCCACCCCCACCCATCAAAACCACCAAGGCGAGTGCTGAGAAAACGAAAGACGCCGCCAGATGCAATATCCGACGGCGTCCAGAAGGTTTGGTCATGCCTGACCCGCAATCAATAGCGGTAATGTTCAGGCTTATAGGGGCCTTCCGGATTCACACCGATATACGATGCCTGTTCGCTGTCCATCTGCGTCAGCTTCACGCCGATACGGTCCAGATGCAGGCGTGCAACCTTCTCGTCCAGATGTTTAGGCAGGATGTAGACCTTGTTTTCGTACTGATCGCCTTTGGTGAACAGCTCAATCTGGGCCAACACCTGATTGGTGAACGAAGCCGACATCACAAAAGACGGATGACCGGTGGCGTTGCCCAGGTTCAGCAGGCGGCCTTCGGACAGCAGGATCAGACGATTGCCCGAGGGCATCTCGATCATGTCCACCTGTTCCTTGATGTTGGTCCATTTGTGGTTCTTCAGGCTAGCCACTTGAATTTCGTTGTCAAAGTGACCAATGTTGCCGACGATGGCCATGTCCTTCATCGCGCGCATATGCTCGATGCGGATCACGTCCTTGTTGCCGGTCGTGGTGATGAAGATATCCGCGCTGTCAACTTCGTCTTCCAGCAGCGTAACCTCGAACCCGTCCATCGCGGCCTGCAGGGCGCAGATCGGATCAACTTCGGTCACTTTCACACGGGCACCGGCACCGCGCAGCGACGCGGCCGAGCCTTTGCCCACGTCACCATAGCCACAGACCACGGCAACTTTACCAGCCATCATAGTGTCGGTGGCGCGGCGGATACCGTCGACCAGCGATTCCTTACAGCCATATTTGTTGTCGAACTTCGACTTGGTGACACTGTCGTTGACGTTGATCGCTGGGAACGGCAGTTGGCCGTCTTTCACCAGCTGATACAGGCGGTTCACACCGGTCGTGGTTTCTTCGGACACGCCCTGGATCTGGTCGCGCATCTTGGTGAACCAACCCGGGGACGCGGCCATCCGCTTAGCGATCTGCTTTTTGATCACCTCTTCCTCTTCCGAGCCCGGTACGGGGATAATGTCTTCGCCCGCTTCGGCGCGGGCGCCCAGCAGGATATACAGCGTCGCATCGCCGCCATCGTCCAGGATCATGTTGGGGCCGTCGGTGAACAGGAAGGATTTGTCCAGATAATCCCAATGCTCTACCAGCGTCTGGCCCTTGATGGCGAACACCGGAATTCCGGCTTCGGCAATCGCCGCCGCTGCGTGGTCCTGGGTTGAGAAGATGTTGCACGACGCCCAACGCACATCCGCGCCCAGCGCCACAAGTGTTTCGATCAGAACGGCTGTCTGGATGGTCATGTGCAGCGACCCAACAATACGCGCGCCCTTCAGGGGCTTTGCGTTACCGTATTCCGCGCGCAGGGCCATCAGGCCCGGCATCTCGGTCTCTGCAATATCCAGTTCTTTGCGGCCAAACCCGGCCAGCGAAATGTCTTTGACGATATAGTCCCCGGCCATCAGGTGCTCCATTCCGGTATAATTCAATCCGGGTTGCCCTAGCATCCCTTTTGGGACGTGGCAACGCAGATGGCCGGAAACGGGGTTTTAAGCCGCCAAAATCAACTTGGTATGCCCTCTACCTTGATTTTGGGGATCGCTTGGAAAAAGTCGGTCCCAACGGCGACAATGCAACTGATGCCGTTCGGACGTGTCACCAAAACGGTATAGCTACCCGTTTCCTGAGAGGTCCAGACCTCCATCACCGATTGCGAGCCACGGGATTTTTGCAATCCACCAAAGGCCAATTCCTCGGAATAATTGTCCTGTAGCGTTGAAATCAGTTGATCACGCAACGCACAGCTTTGCTGGGCAAAGGCAGGCGGTGCAGTGGCGGCCATACCAAAGGCCAGAGCAATTCCTAACAAACGCTTGAACATAGCAAGCTCCTTTCGATACGAGTTACGTCCGAGAGGGGCACACCGGGAGGAGCATGCGCCCCCCTCGGTACAAATGTCGGTATCACCGCGCGCTTGTTCAAAGCACGATTGCTCAAGAAAAAGTTGGCAGCTGGTGATCTTGACAGGTACAGCTTACCACAAAAATGCGAATTTAATGTGTCCCACTTCACAAGGCATGGCAGAATGGCAACACAACCCCGCGCATGGCAAAGAATGCTGTCCGGGCGCAGGCTGGACCTGCTGGACCCAACACCGGTGGATATCGAAATTGAGGATATCGCGCATGGGCTGGCCTTTGTGGCCCGCTGGAACGGGCAGACACATGGCGATTTCGCCTATTCGGTGGCCGAGCATTCGCTGTTGGTCGAAGAGCTTTTTGGTCGTATTGCCCCCAAGGCACCGGTCAAATGGCGGCTGGCGGCCCTGTTACACGATGCGCCGGAATACGTGATCGGAGATATGATCTCTCCGGTCAAATCCGCTGTCGGTCCCGACTATGGCGCACTGGATGACCGGCTGGCTGCGGCGATCCACATCCGGTTTGGCCTGCCCGCTGCGGTGCCTAAAACGGTTAAACGGCAAATCAAAAAGGCCGACAAGATCAGCGCCTGGATGGAAGCCACCCAGATCGCGGGCTTTTCCGAGGCCGAGGCGACAAAATTCTTCGGCCGCCCGGACAGGGTTATTATGGAAGGGCTGCAGATCAAATTGCGGCCACCCGTTGAAGTAAGATGTGCCTATACGCATAGACATTCGGCATTGATGGCCGAGATTGGGCCCTGACCACTATCAGCCTTCTGATCGCGCCACCTTCTGAAAGACGTTACCGTCCATCTCATGGGCATGCCAACGCACTGGCGTCGCCTTCAGATTTGTTATTTCGGCCTTGCCCTCAGTCTTCTGTACTTCAATCTGCATAATCGTACTGCTGGCAATGTCTCTATCGGCGAAACCCCACAGCAGACTTCCTAGGGAATAGGCGATTGGCACCGTCCGATCTCCGGTCTGTGTGCGATACAGCTGTATTGGCTGAGGGACATGGGGGTGGTGGCAGACGATAAGATCAGCTCCGAATTCGGCCAAATCCTGTGCGGCCTCTTGCTGCGCTCGGCGCGGGAACAGCTCGAACTCATGACCCCAATGAATAATCCCAATAACCAGATCACAGCCAGCCGCTTTTGCGTTCGAGATCTGTGTCTTTAGAAGGGTGGTGTCCGGCGCTTGATGTTTTGAAGTCAGCTTGGCGATATTGATGCTCTGCTTTTGACCTTCAGGAAGCGCGTGGCCGTTGGTACCAAAAGCGCAGGACGCAAATCCGAACTTTATCCCTTTTCGTTCGATCGTTTTGACGGCTGTGGCTTCTGCCAAACTCTCATTCACGCCGATTTGCATGATATTTCTGTCACTTAAGACGTTCAAAGTCGTCTCAAGCCCCTCAACACCCATGTCGAGAATATGGTTGTTTGCAAGGTTCAAAACATCAATGAACCTTTCGTTATGGCTGGTCAAAGCATCGAACTGTTCTTCCGACGCACATTCGATCGGCGGGCCAGCGTCCCCGATCACTTCGTCAATCAAAGGCTGTGTCGTTACAGGTGACTCGTAGTTGGCGACCAAAATATCATCCTGAAACAAAAGATCTTCAATCTCAGCATATACCTGGTCTTTTGCGACACTGGCCCTGTGGGTTCTTAGAATGTCCCCGGCAAAGCTCAGAGTGACCGAATTTGATGTGTCACTGATGTCAGCGGTTGAAAGTCGTACGGCCGTTTTAGTCATAAAGCCGGACTGATCCAGCTCCGCTTCAGGCTGCTGAATGGGGTTCTTACTTTTATAGACCCAGTACAGGTTGTCCAAAATGTTCATTTCGGAAAGCTCACCTGCAGCGCCCTTTCGTGGTCGCGCCCAAAACCCAAATCTCTCTGCTGCCCAGGTGACAACAGAGACAATGACTTTAAGGGCAGGGTTGGAAATACGGAGGCTTTCGTATGGCGTATTAGGGAGCGGCGACACTTCGATACATCTCAACTATTTGTTCGGAAAATATAATTATTGAACTTAACGACAACACAAACTGGTTAACAGACACTAAATTAAAGTCTTCAGGGGTGGCGGTCCATCAGCCGCGACAAAGCATATGTTTGGTGGCCGCATGTCGAGACTCAATTCGGCTTTTCGGCTTCATGAGTTCTGGTCTGTTATGCGCAAGCTAAACCCACGACCTCATCGCGGGCTACGCTTCGCCAAGATCCGTTGCAATGTCCGGCGGTGCATGTTCAGGCGTCGCGCGGTTTCACTGACGTTGCGATCACACAGCTCATAGACCCGCTGGATATGCTCCCAGCGCACGCGATCCGCGCTCATTGGGTTTTCCGGCGGCGGGGGCAGTTCGTCGCCCTTGGCCAGCAATGCGTTGGTGATGTCGGTGGCGTCGGCGGGCTTCGACAAATAGTCGGTGGCACCAATCTTGACTGCGGCCACAGCGGTGGCAATAGCGCCGTACCCGGTCAGAACCACAACCCGGCTGTCGGGGCGCTTTTCGCGCAGCACTTCGACCACATCCAGGCCGTTGCCATCCTCCAACCGCAGGTCAACAACCGCATATGCAGGTGGACGGGCTGTGGAAATGGCGCGGCCAGCGGCGACAGAGCCCGCGGTTTCAACCTCGAACCCGCGTTTCTCCATGGCCTTGGCCAGACGTCTCAGAAACGGTTCGTCATCATCCACCAATAACAGCGATTTATCCGGGCCGATGTCGAGGTCAGAGCTGTCCGCCATATTCTATTCTTTCCGCTAATTCACGCCGTTGGCTTAAACATGAGTAATAGCAGCGCCATTGCAAAGGTCAAACAGACCGTTGCGTTCTAGATCTTGTCCAGAAAGCAGCCCACCTTGTCAGCCATCTGCTCGGCTGTGTCATTGCGATCGAAAAATTCGATAAACCCGTCCTGGGGTGTGACCAGATAAGTAAAGGTCGAGTGATCAACCAGATAGTACTCATCACTTTTGTCATGGGCCTTATAATAGGTCTTATAGGCCTTGCTGGCGGCCTTGACCTGATCAGGCGTGCCGGTCAGGGCGATGGTCTTACCACCAAGGTTAAAGGCGTAATCGGCCATAACTTCGGGTGTGTCGCGATCCGGGTCGATCGAGATAAACAGCGGCGTCACCGATTGTCCGCGTTCGGCCAGAATATCCACCGCTTCGGCATTGCGGGACATGTCAAAGGGGCAAACATCCGGACAAAAGGTATAGCCGAAGTAGACCAGCGTAGGTTCGGTTATCACCTGTTTGTCGGTCACAGTCTCGCCCTTGCCGTTGATCAGTTCGAAGGGCCCGCCAATGGTGGCCGTGCCCCCTGCGATCTGGCTGGACCGGCACTGCGCGAATTTGTCGTCCGAGCCTGCGCCGCGCGTCAGCAGCCACATGGCCCCCAGACCTACGGCCAAAACAACTGTTGCAAGGATAGCGTATAGACGGACCATGGCATCTTACCTGACGATAGAGGAGTTGTTGATCGTTCCGGCCGGGACACCTATCAAGATGAACAGCCGATGCAACAGGACATAATGGACCAATGGCAGATTCCAACATCACTTTTTGGCCTGGTCAGGAACGCAGCTGGATTCGCCTGCGGACGCTGATCCTGCTGCGCTGGGTGGCCATCTTTGGCCAGATCACCGCAATCACCGTGGCGCAACAGACCTATGATGTGCAGTTGGATGTGACGCTGTGCTATCTGGCCATCGGCATTTCGGTCATGGGCAACTTGACGGCTATTCTTGTCTTTCCACGCAACAAACGCCTGTCCGAGTTCGAAAACTTTCTGATGGTGTTGTTCGATTTGTTGCAGCTGACCATCCTGCTGTACCTTACCGGAGGCCTCAATAATCCGTTCGCCTTGCTATTGGTGGGTCCTGTGACGATCTCGGCCAATGTCATGAGCACCCGGTCTACGCTGATCATCGGTACGGTGGCCATCATTCTGACCACGCTGCTAGCCGAATTTCACCTTCCCCTGCACACGGATGGCGGTGTGGATCTTGAGATCCCCGATATCCTTCTGTTCGGAAACTGGGCTGCCATCGTTATCGCGATCGTTTTCCTGGGGGCCTATTCCCACCGCGTAAGCTCTGAGGTCCAGTCGATGTCTCAGGCGCTGTCGGCCACGCATATGGCCCTCGCACGTGAACAGAAACTGACCGATCTTGGTGGAGTTGTCGCTGCCGCCGCGCACGAACTTGGAACACCTCTGGCAACAATCAAACTGACCAGTGCCGAACTGATTGAAGAGCTGGACGACCGCCCGGATCTGAAAGAAGACGCCGCCTTGATCCGCGAACAGGCCAATCGTTGCCGCGACATTCTGCGCGACATGGGGCGGGCTGGTAAAGACGACCTCCACCTGAGACAGGCCCCCCTCTCCACTGTCATCCATGAGGCCGCCGAGCCACATATCAACCGCGGCAAGCAGGTACACTTTGCCGAAGGTCCGGTCGGGGATGGCGATGTTCAACAGCCTTCGATCCTGCGTAAACCTGAGATCATCCACGGAATGCGCAACCTCATCCAGAATGCTGTGGATTTCGCGCGCAGCAACGTCTGGGTCGAAGCGGAATGGACAGCCGAAAGGATTACGATCAACATCATGGATGACGGCCGCGGGTATCCTTCGCAAATGATTGGCCGGATCGGGGATCCGTTCATGCGCCGACGGCGGGCAGAATCGGAAAAGCGGGCCCGGCCGGAATATGAAGGTATGGGCCTGGGCCTGTTCATCGCAAAAACCCTGCTGGAACGCAGCGGTGCGCATTTGGACTTCGCCAATGGCTCTGATCCATATCAGACCTTGTCGGACAATCCCGAACGTATAGGGGCCATCGTCCGGGTATCCTGGCCGCGAAAACTTGTGGATGCACAGACCGGCGACACCCCCGTTCCTTCAGGTGTAAATCAGCATATCCAAGTCTGAGTTAAGACCCCGTTAACCATTTCCACCCATAGCTATACCCGTGAATTCACCGCGGGAGAGCACATGGTCGACTGGATCATATTGGCCGTCATCAGTGTGGTGTCTGCCAGTCTGGCGGTTCAATGGCTTTTGCCCCGTCGTCAGCAGACAAGTGACAATTTCGGCCTGTCCGAGCCGGCCTCGTTGTTCAATGTCGTGTTTCTGTTCGACGGTGACCGCCTGATCAGCCACACAGACATCGCCCTGGATGGGTTTGAGGCTGTGCGCGACTGGTCAGATCTGCGTCGGCTGCTGCAGCGGGATTTTCCGGGCTTTCCTGAAACCCCTGAACGCGTCAGGCACGAAGGGAATCTTGTCATCCCCGCCATTGATTGCTCGGTCGAGCGGGACGTTTTGTGCGAATGGATCGACGGGGTCGTGCGCGTACAGCTGCGGGAAAGCTCTGATTACCCCAGAACCGTATTGCGCGAGAATAGCGATCCGATCCGCCTGGCGATGGAACTGGCGCCCTACCCGGTCTGGCATCTGGATTATCAAAACAAGATCCGCTGGTGCAACGCCGCCTATGTCTCGCTTGTCCGCAAAGTGCGCGGTGGCGATACCGACCTGACTGCACCTCTTTTTCCCGGGCCCGAAAATGGCGCGCGTATCAGCGCCAAGACCCGTGTATTCATTTCGTCCGAAGACAGTGCAAACAAGCTTTGGTTTGACCTGACGATGTTGGACCATCCGGAAGGCAGCCTTTGCTACGCTGTGGACATCAACGCCATCGTCGCCGCCGAGACAGCACAGCGAAAATTCGTACAGACGATGACCAAAACCTTTGCACAGCTGTCCATCGGCTTGGCCATTTTTGACAGAAATCGCCAGCTTGCCCTGTTCAACCCCGCCTTGATTGACCTGACCACCCTGCCCCCGGATTTCCTGAGCTGCCGCCCCAACCTGTCCAGTTTCTTTGACCGCCTGCGCGATCAGCACATGATGCCGGAACCCAAGAACTATCGCAGCTGGCGTAATCAGATGAACGATCTGCTGGAGGCCGCAGAAGACGGAAATTACCAGGAAACATGGTCGCTGCCATCCGGCTCGGTCTATTCCGTCAGCGGCCGCCCGCACCCGGATGGTGCGGTGGCCTTTCTGTTCGAAGATATCACGGCCGAGATCACGTTGACCCGCCGCTTTCGGGCGGAAATGGATTTGATGCAATCCATCCTGGATAAGCTGGCCGACGCGGTTGCCGTTTTCGGTGATGACGGTACCTTGGCCTTCACCAATTATGCCTATCAGAAATTATGGGGTGAAGCCGATGGTGCCGGATTTGAACCCGACACGGTTCTGGACGTGACCCGCAACTGGCAGAAACATTGCACGGCCACTCCGATTTTGGGTGAAATCCGGGATTTCGTCGAAATGCGGGACAGCCGGGCTGAGTGGTCAGCCAGAATCCAAATGCGTAACGGAACCGATCTGAACTGCACCATCTGCCCATTGCAAAACGGGGCCACCATCATTCGCTTTGCCACGCACAATGCGTTGCCACAGCACGAGATACAGCAAATCAGCGCCTGAACCGGGTTGCAGCCAATCCAGCGTGGGGCCATTGTGGCGCCATGACGTTACCACCCCTCAGGATCACCCTGAATTCGCCCGAAGATACGACCAAATTTGCCAGTCGGCTGGGTGCAATTCTGCATCCGGGCGACATCCTGCTGCTGCAGGGTGAGATCGGAACCGGTAAGACCCATTTTGCGCGTAGTCTGATCCAATCGCTGATGACCCGGTCCGAGGATGTGCCCTCGCCCACATTCACGCTGGTTCAGGTCTATGACACCCGTAAAGGTGAGATCTGGCACTGCGATCTATACCGGCTGAGCGCGGTGGAGGAAGTCGAAGAGCTTGGGCTGGCCGAAGCGATGGAGCAAGCGATCTGCCTGATTGAGTGGCCCGAGAAACTGGGCCTGCTGACACCCGGTTCTGCCCTGACGATGACATTTGAAACAGACCCGGACATGCTGGATATGCGCCACATCACCCTCACATGGACCGACGAAAAATGGGCTCAAAAACTGGAGGTCAGCGAATGACAAACCGCGCCGTCCTTGCCGAAGCTCTGATTTCACACACGCCGTGGTCCAAGGCCCGCCGAGAGCCTTTGGCGGGGGATGCCTCGAACCGCCGGTACGAGCGCCTGACCGACCCGGTTACGGGCAAGTCCGCTGTTCTGATGGATTCACCACCGGGCCAGGCGGAACCGGTCGAAGCCTTCGTACGGATGGCCCGGCATTTACAATCTATCGGACTAAGCGCCCCACAGATCTACGCCGAAGACACGCAATATGGGTTTCTTCTTCTGGAAGACCTTGGCGATGACCTGTTCGCGCGGGTTCTGGTCAAACATCCCGATATGGAGCGGGAATTATACGAGGCGGCGACAGATGTTCTGATCACGTTGCACGAGGCCCCGACCCTGTCGCTGCAATCTTACGGCCCGGCACTGATGACCGAACTGGCGGCCTTATCCTTCACCAAATACGCCCAAGGGGTTCTTGGCGATTATGACCAGGATGCGCAGGATCGGTTCGAACACCGATTTGCTGATATCCTGCATCAAGAAACATCCGGCACCAAAGTTGTTGTCCAAAGGGATTACCACGCGGAAAACCTGATCTGGCTCCCTGACCGCCAAGGGGTTGAGCGCGTTGGATTGCTGGATTTTCAGACCGCCATGCTGGGCCATCCTGCCTATGATCTGGTGTCTTTGCTCCAGGATGTGCGCCGCAAAGTGACGCCGGGTACGGAAATGCGGATGGTCAGCCACTATATCTCGGCTACGGGCGTCAACGATCATGATTTCCGCAGTGCCTATGCCGTGCTGGGTGCCCAGCGAAATCTGCGGATTCTTGGTGTGTTTACCCGGCTTGCGACCGAGTATGGCAAACCCCATTATGTCGATTTGATCCCCGCTGCGTGGGGCCATCTGATGCGGGATCTGGATCACCCGGCGCTGGTGAATGTTGCCGACCTGCTGCGCGCGGCTCTGCCCGCGCCAACACCCGAAAACCTGAACAGGCTCAGACAAAGATGACCCAGCCCCCCAATGCCGTCATGCTGTTCGCAGCCGGGTTCGGCACCCGCATGGGCACCCTGACCCTGAACCGCCCCAAGCCGCTGATCGAGGTAGCCGGGCGCCCGCTGATCGACCATACGCTGGATCTGGTTGACGCGCTTGGGCCGGTTCGCAAAGTGGCCAACCTGCATTACCTGCCAGATCAGCTTGAGGCGCATCTGGCCCCGAAAGACGTGCTTGTCTCACATGAACAGCCCGACATTCTGGATACTGGTGGCGGATTACGGGCAGCTTTGCCTTTATTAGGGTCTGAATCAGTGTTCACGATGAATTCAGACGCCATTTGGTCCGGCCCGAACCCGCTGACAATGCTGCGGGCCGCCTGGAACCCTGATTTGATGGACGCATTGCTAATGTGCATCCCGACCGCGCAGGCGATTGGTCATGCCGGGGCCGGAGACTTTACTGCTGATGAAACGGGCCGGATTACCCGCGGCCCCGGATTGATCTACGGAGGCGCGCAGATCATGAAGACGGAAGGGCTGGTCGAAATTCCAGACAAGGTGTTTTCGCTGAACCTGCTTTGGGATCGGATGCAAAAGAAAGACCGGCTGTTTGCCCTGACCTATCCCGGCCGCTGGTGCGATGTTGGCCATCCGGAAGGGATCGCCCTTGCTGAAGGTCTGTTGGCGGATGTTTGACCCCTCACCCCTGCCCCGCGTCTTTGCCGTACCTCCGGGTGTGGATTTTCCAAAGGCGCTGGTCCGGGGGTTGAGAAATCGCTGTGCCGCTCTTCCGCCCGAGGCTTTGGCCCGAGTGGAGCTGGTTGTTAACACGCGGCGTATGGCTCGCAGGGTGCGTGAGCTGTTCGACCAGGGCCCTGCCTGTTTGTTGCCGCGCCTATCACTGGTGACTGATCTGGGTGAAAGCGTGAATCTGGCGCAGATACCACCCGCAATCCCGCCCCTGCGACGGCGGCTGGAATTGACGCAGCTGGTCTCGAAGCTGCTGGATCAACAACCGGATCTGGCGGCGCGCTCGTCTTTGTTTGACCTATCAGACAGTCTGGCCGCATTGATAGATGAGATGCAGGGCGAAGGCGTTTCACCCGAAGCGATCCGGCGGCTGGATGTCGGCGACATGTCTGGGCATTGGGCCCGCGCGCAGGCCTTTATCGGGATTGCGGATCATTTCATCGACTCAGAAGACGACATCCTGGACACGCAGGCCCGGCAGCGCCGCGTGGTCGAGAACCTAATCGAACATTGGCGAGTGGATCCACCTCAGCACCCGGTCATTCTTGCCGGCTCGACGGGGTCACGGGGAACGACACTGATGCTGATGCAAGCCGTTGCCTGCCTGCCGCAGGGCGCATTGATCCTGCCGGGTTTTGACTTTGACCAGCCCGATCAGGTTTGGGCTCAGCTGGATGCGGCGTTAACCTCTGAGGATCACCCGCAATACCGGTTCCGGAAGCTGATGAACCAGCTTGGGCAGAACCCGGATCAAATCACAGCCTGGACCCAGGACAATCCACCCTCACCCGCCCGTAACAAACTGATATCGCTTGCGTTACGCCCTGCCCCGATCACGGATGCATGGATGTCCGAAGGTCCACAACTGACCGATCTGCATGGTGCAACCAAGGACCTGACCCTGGTCGAGGCGCAGTCCCCCCGGGCCGAGGCCCTGGCCATAGCACTCCGCTTGCGAGAGGCAGCTGAAACCGGCCAGACCGCCGCTCTGATCACCCCCGACCGCATGCTGACTCGTCAGGTCAGCGCTGCGCTGGACCGGTGGAACATCCTGCCCGATGACAGTGCTGGCCTGCCGCTGCAGCTGTCCCCACCCGGACGGTTCCTGCGCCATGTCGCGGCCCTGTTCGCGCGTCGATTGGACGGCGAGGCGCTGTTGACCCTGCTGAAACATCCGCTCAGCCATGACGGGGGCGAGCGTGGCTCTCATCTGTTGCACACCCGCGATCTGGAACTGGACCTGCGCCGCCACGGGCCACCATTCCCGGATGCCGCCAGCCTGACGGCATTTGCCATCCGCAAAGAGGTGCCCGAAGGCTGGGTCCAGTGGTTGGTGCAGCATTTCTGCGACCAGCAAATCGCTGATGAGTTGCCACTGACGGATTGGGTTGATCGCCTCTACGGGTTGGCTCAGGCCATTTCCGCCGGTAACACTGACGATCCCGGTACTTTGTGGGACAAGAACGCCGGTCAAAAGGCCCTGGCGGTTGTGACCGAGCTGCGAAATGAGGCTCAGCATGGCGGCACCATGACCGCCCATGACTTTGCCGATCTGCTGGGTGCTTTGCTGGCCGGAGAAGAGGTCCGCGACCGCGACGCGCCACACCCCCGGATCATGATCTGGGGCACGCTCGAGGCCCGGGTGCAGGGCGCCGATTTGCTAATCCTTGGCGGTTTGAACGAGGGCAGCTGGCCCGAGGCGCCCGCGCCCGATCCTTGGTTGAACAGGCAGATGCGCGATAAGGCTGGGCTGTTACTGCCAGAGCGGCGCATTGGCCTGTCGGCACATGACTTCCAGCAGGCTATCGGCGCGCCCGAGGTCTGGCTGACCCGGTCGACCCGGTCCGACGATGCCGAAACCGTTCCTTCCCGCTGGTTGAATCGGTTAACCAACCTGTTGAGTGGCCTGGCAGAACAGGGTGGCCAAACCGCCCTTGCAGAAATGCGCGGCCGAGGGCGGCAATATCTGGGGTGGTCCGAACAACTTGAATACGCTCCAGAAATCAAGGCGGCACCGCGCCCATCTCCGCGCCCTCCGGTCGGGTCGCGCCCGCGCCGCCTGAGCGTCACCGAGATCAAGCGCCTGATCCGTGATCCTTATGCGATCTACGCCAAACATGTGCTGCGGTTGAAACCTCTGGACCCTTTGGTTCAGGCCCCGGATGCGCTGCTGCGCGGGATCGTGATCCACGAGATTTTGGAGCAATTCGTTAAGGACAGCGTGCTGGACACGGCCTTGCTGACACGCGAAAGCTTCTTGAAACGCGCCGAAAGCCTGCTGGTCCAGCATGTTCCATGGCCCACAGCGCGCAAATTATGGCTCGCGCGGCTGGAACGGATTGCGGATGATTTCCTGAGGGCCGAGACCACCCGGCGCAGCGATGGTGGACCTGTGGCTTTTGAGGCCGCGATGAAACTGGCGCTCAGTCCGCTGGATTTCACCATGGTCGGGCGCGCCGACCGCATTGACCTGAACAGCCGCGGGGCGCTGCGGCTGGTCGACTATAAAACCGGTGCGCCCCCGACCGAAAGCCAGCAGGCCAAGTTTGACAAACAGTTGCTGATCGAAGCTGCAATGGCCGAGCAGGGCGGGATCGAAGGGTTTGACCCGCTGCCTGTGGCCGAAGCAATTTTTATCGGCATGGGCGGCACCTATAAAGAGGTGCCCGCGCCTCTGACCAAAGAGCCGGTCGACAAGGTCCTGGCTGAGCTGAAACAGCTCATTTCCTCTTATTTAGAGCCTGATCAAGGCTTCACCTCGCGCCGCATGCTGCACAAGGATACCGATATCGGGGACTATGATCATCTGGCACGTTTCGGAGAGTGGGACCGAACCAGCAACAGCGCCCCCGAGTACCTGAAATGAGCGCCCGCAACGACGCAACCGAACGGCAGGTGCAGGCCGCACGACCCGATACCTCGACCTGGCTGGCGGCAAATGCGGGATCTGGCAAAACGCGGGTTCTGACCGATCGGGTGGCGCGGCTGTTGCTGGACGGGGTGCAGCCGCAACACATCCTCTGCCTGACTTACACCAAGGCTGCAGCCAGCGAGATGCAAAACCGGTTGTTCAAACGCCTCGGTGAGTGGGCCATGCTGGGAGATGCTCCGCTATTGGCGCAGTTGACCGATCTGGGCGTTCAGGGTGCGATTGACCCGGACCGTCTGGCACAGGCCCGCACATTGTTTGCCCGTGCGATCGAAACGCCCGGCGGGCTGAAAATTCAGACCATCCACTCTTTCTGCGCCTCGCTACTGCGCCGTTTCCCACTTGAGGCTGGAGTAAGCCCACAATTCACCGAGATGGAGGATCGGGCCGCCGCCTTGCTGCGCGAAGAAATCGTCGAGGATTTTGCCCAAGGGCCTATGGCCAATCTGATCGGCGATGTCGCCCGTTTTGTGACTGACACAGGGTTCGACAAACTGACCGCCGCCATCACGCAAAAGCGCAATCTGTTTGCGCAGGCCGTCGATTGGTCGCAGGTTTTGCAGCAATTCAATCTGCCCGCCGGCTTTGACGAACAGCTCTTGCTGGGTCAGGTGTTTTTGGGGGGTGAGGTCGATCTTATTCGCAGCGTCCTGCCCGCACTGACCGAAAGCGGCGGGAACAACGCCAAGGCAGCCACCAGGCTTGCGGCCTTCACCCGCGCCGAAATCGGTGCGCTGCCGGTGCTTGAAGATGTATTTCTGACCGGAAAGGCGGCCAAGGACCCGTTTACCGCCAAGATTAACGCTTTCCCGACCAAACCCCTGCGCGAAGGTGTTCTGGCGGGTCAGATGCCACAGCTAGAGGCGTTGATGCTGCGCATCGAAGCCGCGCGTGAACAGCGGCTTGCACTGGTTGCAGCCCGCAAAACGCTGGCACTTCACCGGTTCGCAATGGCCTTTCTGCCGGAATATGAACGGCGCAAGCAACTGCGCGGCTGGCTGGACTTTGACGACCTTATCCTGCGCGCCCGAAACGTACTGAACGACCCGGCGGTAGCGTCTTGGGTATTGTACCGACTGGACGGCGGGATTGACCACATTCTTGTGGATGAGGCCCAGGATACCAGCCCGGACCAATGGGACGTCGTCGAAAAGTTGGCGCAGGAATTCACCAGCGGGGAGGGGGCCCGGTCCGGGATTGAGCGCACTATTTTCGTGGTGGGTGACAAGAAACAATCGATCTATTCCTTCCAGGGGGCCGACCCTCAGGCCTTTGACAGGATGCAGGCCGAATTTGGGCGGAAACTGGAAGAATCAGGCTCTAAACTGTCGGATTCTACGCTGGAGTACTCGTTCCGCTCCTCCAGCGCCATTCTGTCTCTGGTCGATATTCTGTTCGAAAACCATGCCGAGGCCGGGTTTCACAAAGAAAGCCAGCACCGCGCCTTCAAGTCCGATCTGCCAGGGCGCGTCGACCTATGGCCGGTGGTCGAAAAAGTCAAAGACGAGGAAGATACCGAATGGACCGACCCGGTGGACCGCCCTGGTGCGCGCCACCATACCGTTGTTCTGGCCGAGCAGGTTGCACAGTCGATCCGGGATATGATCGAACAGGGGGAAACCATCCCCGAAGATGGCGAGGTACCGGGCAGTTTCGTCCGGCGAAAGGTACAGCCGGGGGATTTTCTGATCCTCGTTCAGCGCCGCTCGGACCTGTTTGCTGAGATCATCCGCGCCTGCAAGGCTGCCGAACTGCCGATTGCAGGGGCTGACCGGTTGAAGGTCGGAGCCGAGCTCGCGGTCAAGGACCTGGCGGCTCTGCTGAGCTTTTTGGCCACGCCCGAGGACAGCTTGTCGCTGGCCACGGTACTGAAATCGCCTCTGTTTGGCTGGTCCGAACAGCGGCTTTTTGATCTGGCACATCGGCGACAAGAGCAATTCCTTTGGGCAGCGCTGCGAAATCGGGCCGAGGAGTTTCCCGAGACGCTAGCCATTCTGAATGACCTACGCAGCCAAATCGACTTTCTGCGCCCATATGACCTGATCGAGCGGATTCTGACCCGTCATCACGGGCGGCGCCTGCTGTTGGGTCGGCTGGGCCCCGAGGCCGAAGACGGCATCAACGCGCTGTTGTCGCAGGCGCTGGCCTATGAACGTACCGACATTCCCAGCCTGACCGGATTTTTGGTCTGGATGCAGACCGACGATCTGGAAATCAAACGGCAGATGAGCGGTGTCGGAAACATGATCCGCGTGATGACCGTGCATGGATCAAAAGGGCTGGAGGCGCCCATCGTGATCCTGCCCGATACCGGAAAACGGCAAGCACCGCGCGATGCCGAGATCATGGTGACGGATGCTAAGCCACTATGGAAAGTACCGGCAGACGCGTCCCCGGCGCTGATCGCGCAGGCGCGAGCCGAAGCGCGCGAACGGGAAGAGAATGAACGGTTGCGCCTGTTATACGTGGCGCTGACCCGTGCAGAGAAGTGGCTAATCGTAAGTGCGGCAGGGGATGTCGGCAAGGACGGAACCAGTTGGTATCAACTGGTTCAGGCGGCTATGGCGCGGGCAGGGGCAACAGCTCTGCCCAACAGTGAGATCCTGCGCTTGTCGCACGGAGATTGGCATGGTCCGGAATTTATCGAACACACAGGCGCTGTTCATGCCCACAGCGAATTGCCGCCGACCTTCCTGAATTCCGCCCCCGCCATTGATGCGGCGCCGGAAACCCTCAGCCCGTCTGATCTGGGCGGGGCCAAGGCCTTGCCCGGGGATATGGGCCAGGATGAAGAGGCCGCCAAGCTGCGCGGCACCCGCCTGCACCTGCTGCTGGAGCATTTGCCGCGGGTCCTTCCTGAGAACTGGCCGCAGCTTTGCGCACGGGTTCTTCCCGATATGCGTGAGGCCGAGCGGCAAGGATTGCTGGCCGAGGCGCAAAATGTGTTGACGGCGGATCACCTGAAGGCCGTGTTCGCCCCCGATACCTTGGCCGAAGTCCCGGTAACGGCCGATCTGGGAGGGCGGCGTATCCATGGTGTCATTGATCGGGTGATCGTCACCAAAACGGACGTCCAGGTAATTGATTTTAAATCGAATATGACAGTGCCAGACAATGCAGCATCCTGCCCCGAAGGACTGCTGCGGCAGATGGGTGCCTATGCTGATTCATTGTCGCAGATCTATCCGGACCGCGAAGTCAGAACTGCAATTCTGTGGACCCGAACAGCCCAGCTGATGTGGCTGCCACACGATCTGGTGAAAGCTGCGCTAACCCGTGCGCTGACGCCTTGACCTTGGCATACCCGACACCTAGTTTCAGTGACCAAGCATTCCCCATTCAGGAGACAGAATATGTCGACCGTAGCTGTTACCGACGATACTTTTGACGCCGAAGTCAAGAATTCCGACATCCCCGTAGTTGTCGATTTCTGGGCCGAATGGTGTGGCCCCTGTAAACAGATCGGACCCGCTCTGGAAGAGTTGGCGGCTGAATATGGCGACAAGGTCAAGATCGCCAAGGTCGATGTAGACAGCAACCCGAACTCTGCCGCCGCCATGGGCGTACGTGGCATCCCGGCGCTGTTCATCTTCAAGGATGGTCAGGTCGTTTCGAACCGCGCAGGCGCCGCGCCGAAAGCCGCGCTGCAAAGCTGGATCGAAGAAGCGCTCTGATCCGGTTCGGGAAACAACGTTTGAAGGCGCCTTATTCGGGGCGCCTTTTTTCGTATCTGGGGCAAAGCGCTTCCGCCTGAATTGTCTGACTGGAAAAAGCTGCGCAGAAAAAGAAAAAGCCGCCCAGACCCGGGCGGCTTATCTTGAATTCACGAATTCTCGTGGATCAGAGGGTGGTGATATCCGCGCGGCACAGGCCGATATCGTCCAGCTGTTCATCACTGAGAGCCGACAGGGCATTGCGGGTTTTGCGGGATTCATTCCAATCGGCGGCTTTTTCAAAAGCGCCAAAAAACGCGTCCACTACATGCAGGATGGTAGCTGCTCCGAGCGGCGCATGGATATTTGCGGTAGTTGCCATTTGCGCATTCCTTATAAACAGAAACAGCCGACCCGTTGTCGGTTGTGAGCCTCATGTAGGATTTTCAACTGAGTCCCACAATTGCTGGTTTTACAGCCCCGATTTGCGTTTTTTGCATATCTTATAAGCAAGTTGTGAACTGTTGCGCTGCGGATGAGACCGGCCCATATAGAACAGCAGGCGAAAACGGAGGCCCCCATGGCAGACAGCGACTTTCCCGGTTGGCACGGCACAACCATTATTGGCGTCAAAAAAGGCGGGCAGGTGGTCATTGCCGGAGACGGGCAAGTCAGCTTGGGCCAGACCGTGATCAAAGGGACCGCGCGCAAGGTACGCCGCCTGTCACCCGGCGGGTTCGAGGTTGTCGCAGGCTTCGCCGGATCAACCGCCGATGCCTTTACCCTGCTGGAACGTCTGGAAACCAAGCTTGAGGCCACGCCCGGCCAACTGGCCCGCGCCTCGGTCGAGCTGGCCAAGGACTGGCGCACCGACAAATACCTGCAAAAGCTTGAGGCGATGCTGATCGTCACTGATGGCAAGGATCTGCTGGTGATCACCGGGGCAGGGGATGTGCTGGAGCCGGAACACAACGTGGCTGCCATCGGATCGGGTGGCAATTTTGCCCTGGCAGCGGCGCGCGCGATGATGGATGGCGACAAACCGGCGGAACAAGTCGCCCGCGAAGCCATGGCCATCGCCGCCGATATCTGCGTCTATACCAATGGCAATCTCACGGTTGAGACGATCTAAGACGCAGAACTGTCTCAGGCCAACAGCTCTCGGATCTCTTTGCCCTTCCACCGCATATGCATCCCGACCAGCCCCAACAGGGCGGTCAGGATCACGATGTAGTAGGGCAGTCGGATGTCGATACTCATCAACCCGCCGCCGATCAGGGACATGACGCCCCCGGCCAAACAGAAGACAGCCGTGGTCACCCCCATGACCCAGCCTTGATCGGTGTCGCTGACACTGGAGGAAAACAGGCCCAGCAGTGTCGGGTATGAGACGCCAAAGAAGAAATAGAAGAAAAAGACCGGGACATAGCTCAGCACACCGCTGGGGCTGAAGGCGAAACCTAGGCCGCTGATCACCATCACAACCAGTGAGACATAGATGATCTGGTGTTTGCTGAACCGTTCCTGCGCAGGTTTGACCAGGAAGGTGCTGGAAAAGGCCAGCGCAACCCCAATGACGACCATGGCCATGCTGCCGCCGATGACCCCGTATCCAAATGCGCTGGTCAAGAAGTTGTCGACAAACACATAGAAGGTCACATTGGCGATCATAAACAGGCCATAGACCGGCATGATTTTCAGAACCATCGGATGTTCGCGCACCGCTATCAGGCTGTCGGTGATATCGCGGGGGCGAAAGACAAAGGGCTCACGCTCGGTCCGGGTATCCTTGAAATACGCGGCGACAAGGAAAATGGCGATCAATACCAGAACAAAGGCGCCGTAGAATGGCGTTTTCAGCGTCGCCGCGCTGCCCAGCAGGGCCGAGTCCGACAGGACCGCGCCAATAATGGGACCACCAACCAGGCCAAAGCTGACACCTGTCACGATATAGCCCATGTTGCGGTCGCGGTCGGCGGCATCGGTGCTGCCGTCAATCATTGCCGCCTGCGCGATCGGCTGGTTGCCAGCTGTAAACCCGGTGATCGACCGGCCGACAATCAACAGCAGCAGGCTGTTGAGATACAGCGCGGCGATGGTCAGCGCATAACCTATCAATGCCCCTCCCAGACACACTAACAGCGCGTTCTTGCGACCAATGGAATCTGAAACCTTAGAGACATAGACCACGCCCAGAAACCAGGACAGAAAGAAACAGCCAATCACCAAGCCGTAGTAGAAATGCCGGGTGCCCATGGCCGTGTTTTCAGGCAGGAACCCCGATTTCGTCTCCATGATCAGTGAGTTGATGATCGGAAAGACCAACCCTTGCCCGATCAGGTCGACAAACACGACAAACAGCAGGGTGATCTTGGCAATCTTGGTCATTTCCGCGCTCCGGGCCCTCAACGCTTTGAAATCACTGTACCAGAGGCCGGGCGCTTTACCTATGGAAAGCATTTGCAAACCGGGTGGGGCATTGCTAACCAACGCTGCCGCTGTTGTTTTCGCCGTTGCGGTGATTACCTAGACCGCAGCCAACTTATGCCGACCGAAAGGACTGCCCCCGTGACCGACCTGACCCCGCGCGAGATTGTCTCGGAACTGGATCGCTTTATCATCGGGCAGAAGGATGCCAAGCGCGCGGTCGCCGTGGCGCTGCGTAATCGCTGGCGGCGCAAGCAACTGGCTGATGACATCCGGGATGAGGTTTATCCCAAGAATATCCTGATGATCGGCCCCACCGGCGTTGGCAAGACTGAGATCAGCCGGCGTTTGGCCAAGTTGGCCCGCGCACCCTTCATCAAGGTCGAGGCCACCAAATTCACCGAGGTTGGATATGTTGGCCGCGATGTGGAACAGATCGTGCGTGATCTGGCCGATGCCGCGATCCTGCAGACCCGTGAATTCATGCGTGAGGACGTCAAAGCCAAGGCCCATCAGGCCGCCGAAGACCGGGTGATTACCGCCATTGCCGGGGAAGACGCACGTGAGGGCACCCGCGAGATGTTCCGCAAAAAGCTCAAATCCGGAGAGCTGGACGACACAGTGATCGAGCTGGAACTGACGGATACCTCAAGCCAGATGCCGATGTTCGATATCCCTGGCCAACCGGGCAGTCAGATGGGGATGATGAATCTGGGCGATATTTTCGGCAAGGCCTTTGGCGGGCGCACCGTCAAGAAACGCCTGACCGTCGCCGAAAGCTATGACATGCTGATCGGGGAAGAGGCCGACAAACTGTTGGATGACGAAACCGTAAACCGCGCGGCGCTGGAATCGGTTGAACAGAACGGCATCGTGTTTCTGGACGAGATCGACAAGGTTTGCGCCCGTTCGGACGCACGCGGCGGTGATGTCAGCCGCGAGGGGGTGCAGCGTGACCTATTGCCTCTGATCGAAGGCACAACCGTCTCCACCAAGCATGGGCCGGTCAAAACCGACCACATTCTTTTCATTGCCTCTGGCGCGTTTCATATTGCCAAACCGTCCGACCTGTTGCCGGAACTGCAGGGGCGCCTGCCGATCCGTGTCGAGCTGCGCGCACTGACCGAAGAGGATTTCGTCCGCATCCTGACCGAGACAGACAACGCGCTGACCCGCCAGTACACTGCCTTGATGGGCACCGAGGATGTCACGGTCAGCTTTACCGAAGACGGCATCGCGGCCCTGGCGAAAATCGCAGCGGATGTGAACCAAAGCGTCGAGAATATCGGCGCACGTCGGCTTTACACCGTGATGGAGCGCGTATTCGAGGAATTGTCTTTCACAGCCCCCGATCAGGCCGGTTTGGAAATCACCGTGAATGCACAGTTCGTTGACGACAATCTTGGTGAGCTGACAAAGTCTACGGACCTCAGCCGTTACGTTCTGTAATATCTCCAGCCGGTTTTTGCCGGTCCGCGTCATTGACCCCGCTGGACCTGGGATCAGAATAGAGTAGCGTGTGCGCAAATTCCTTAGGGGGCGACAGGTGCTGCGCTATATTATTTTTGTCCTGACTGCGGCAACGCTTGCCGCATGTGTCGACCGGACCGTATCTCAAACCGTGCCCTCGGCACTGGACATTGGCACGCCCAAAACCATTTACGCAGCAACCACCCGCGCGCGCGAAGCGGACGGATCCTATGGGTACCGCCGCAGCGATCAGCTGCAATTTCTCGAGATGACGGTCTCGATTCCACCCAATCACACACCCGGGACATTGGATTTTTCCTATGCCGACCCGGACCCGGAAAATCAGTTCGTGATGGCTGATGAAGACGAGCTTGCCGGACCCCAGGGCCTTGCCTCGCGACTAAGAGGTGTGGACGAGGTTTCGATCTTTATCCACGGCTATAACACGACCCAGTCGGAAACAGTGTTCCGCGCCGCGCAGTTGGAACATGATCTGGAAATACCGGGTGAAACCATGGTCTATTCCTGGCCAAGCCAGGCAACGGGTTATGGCTATGCCTATGACATCGACAGCATGCTGTTCGCCCGTGATGGTCTGGAACAAACTGTTCGCCAGCTGAAATCAATGGGGGTCGATCGGGTTATCCTTGTGGCGCATTCCATGGGCACCGCCCTGACGATGGAGATGATGCGGCAGGCCGAGCTGCGCGAACCGGGCTGGTCGCATCGGAATATCGAAGGGGTTGTTCTGATCGCACCGGATCTGGATGTCGATCTGTTCCGGTCGCAGATGGACAGCATCAAAACGCTGCCTGACCCGTTCATTGTGATGATCTCACGCAAAGACAGGCTGCTGAGTATATCCGCACGCCTGCGCGGTACCGCCAAAAGCGAACGTCTGGGAAATATCAGCTCGGCCGATGCGCTGTCCGAATATAAGATCAGTATTCTGGATACGACCGCCTTCAACAGCGATGCCGGGTCGTCTCATTTCGTGGCTGCTACCTCTCCGGCGCTTTTGGCGATTATCAATTCCGCCCGCCGGGTCAGCAGTACCTTTGGCAGGCAACGCGGGATTGACGTGATCGCCCCCGCCGAGGTCCGCAACCCGACCGGGGCGACCGAGATTGAGCTGACCGAGACCGGGCAGGCCAAGGTCAGCTCTCCGTAATGTCCTTTCACCTGGGGCATTATCTGAAAGCAAATGCCTCATGGCTTGGCGCCGGAGTTCTGCTGACTTTTCTGTCCTGTTTTGGGCAAACGTTCTTCATCTCGATCTTTTCCGGCGAAATTCGTGCGGCGTTCGGGCTGAGCCATGGGGCCTGGGGTGGGATCTATTCGCTGGGTACAACCGCATCCGCCATCATCATGATCTGGGCGGGTGGACTTACGGATATCTTCCGGGTGCGTGTGCTCGGCCCCGCTGTTCTGGCTGGGCTAGCCGTGGCGGCGCTAGCGATGGCGTTGAACCGCTGGCTGATCCTGCTACCGCTGGTGATCTTCCTGTTGCGCCTGTTCGGGCAGGGGATGAGCACCCATCTGGCCTTGGTCGCGATGGCCCGCTGGTTCACCGCAACGCGTGGCAGGGCCTTGTCGATCGCCTCGGTCGGATTTGCGGTTGGCGAAGCGCTTTTGCCGGTAATCTTTGTCGCTGCGATGGTGTTTTTGGATTGGCGCCTGCTCTGGATCATCTCGGCAGGTATTTGTGTGGCCGGCATTCCGATTCTGCTGCGCTTGCTTCGGCAAGAGCGCACACCGCAAAGTCTGGCCAGCGAGTATTCGGCATCAGGTATGCAGGGGCGGCACTGGACACGCACCGACGCTTTGCTGAACCCGTTGTTCTGGTTCATGGCCCCCGCTTTGCTGGGTCCTTCTGCCTTTATCACCGCCTTCTTCTTTCATCAGGTCCATCTGGCCGAGATCAAAGGCTGGCAACATATCGAGTTGGTGGCGCTGTTTCCCGTCTACACAGGTGTTTCCCTGATCTCGATGTTTGTCGCGGGATGGGCGCTGGATAAATGGGGAACCGCCCGGATGATGCCCTTTTATCAGGTGCCGATAGCTATCGGGTTCATGTTGGCGTCTGCAAGCACCTCCATTGGGGGTGCGGTTGCTGCATTGGTCTTTCTGGGGCTTACCGTCGGCGCAAACAGCACCTTGCCCAGCGCGTTCTGGGCGGAATTCTATGGAACCCGTCATATTGGCGCGATCAAGGCCATGGCCACTGCGGTCATGGTCCTTGGGTCGGCGATTGGCCCCGGACTGACCGGCGTGTTGATTGATCAGGGGGTTCCGCTGGACACGCAGTTCCTGTGGATCGGAGTATTCTTCCTGCTGGTTTGTCTGCTGACCTGGATTGGCATCAGCCGCGCCGCACGCACGCTTTAGCGACTGCGGCGCAGATAGACGTAATAGGCCCCGTCGCCACCATGGCTGATATGCGCGGGCGTCACCTGCATCACAGCCTGTGCCAAGGGCGGCAGTGACAGCCATTGCGGTACCTGATTGCGCAAGACGCCGCGCGGAGTGGGGATGGGGCCGGGCTCATCCCGGTCCTTGCCTTTGCCGGTCACCACCAGAACCAGACGCTTGCCCGAAGCCTGCGCGGTTAGCACAAAGCGCACCAGCGCCGGATAGGCCGTGTCCATCCGCAAGCCATGCAAGTCCAACTTGCCCTCGGGTCGGAGCTTGCCACGTTTCATCCGGGCGAAAGCCTTGCTGTCCATTTGCACTGGGTTGGCGCGTAACCCTTCGGTAACGGATGGTTTCAACACATGCCCTACACCCCTGCCAGCCGCGTTCTGCCCGACTTCAAACGCCTCGATCCGGGGCTTAAAGGTCTTTGTCGGTTTCGGCCTGGGCAATGAGGTGGGGTGCACCGACTGCGGGAGTTCGGGATGCAGGCGATCTGCCTGTTTGGTCACCTTGCGCCACAGATCCATTTCGTCAGGGGTCAATTTGCGGCGCGACATCAGAACTCGTCCGGTAAAAGAGCATATGCGCGCTGAATCGGCAGCAGAACCACCATGCGACCCGGATCTTTCAGGCGCCCCGCTGCGACTCCTGCGGCATCGCCGGTTCCAAAGAAAATATCAGCCCGTTGTGCGCCCTTGATGGCCGACCCGGTATCCTGAGCGATCATCAGCCTGCGCAAAGGATCCTTGCCGTCCTTTTCGACCCAGACTGGAGCACCCAGCGGTGTGTATGCCGGATCGGCGGCAATGCTGCGCATGGTGGTGACCGAACGGTTCATCGCACCCAGAGGGCCAAATTCCGGTGCAACACGATTCACCTCGCGGAAGAACACATAAGACGGGTTGTGAAACAGCAATTCGGTACCCGCCTCGGGGTTCTTGCGGACCCAGGATTTGATCATCTGCGCACTGACTTGATGCGCACCCAGGGCACCGCGCCGGATCAGTTCGGACCCGATCGAACGATAAGGATGCCCATTGGCGCCCCCATAACCGACCCGCAGCGCCTTCCCATCGGGCAACCGGATACGGCCTGAGCCCTGAATCTGCAGAAAGAACAGCTCGACTGGGTCGTCCACCCAGGCGATTTCAAGACCGCGGCCCTGCATGACATCACCGGTCAGCAGATCGCGACGGGATAACCATTTTTCGGCTCCGCGCGCCTCAGGAGGCATTTTATAGATCGGGTATTTATACCGCTCCGATCTGGTTTTGGACCCGTCCAGTTCGGGTTCAAAATAGCCTGTGAACAGGCCATCCTTCCCGTCTTCGACCAGAACGGGACGGAAGAACAGCTCAAAAAATGACCGGGCCGCATCGGGCTTATAGGTGCGCGCCACGCCGCACAATGCCTGCCAGTCCGGATCATCCAGATCACCGCACGTGTTCAGAAAAACCGAAAGGGCCGCCCGGTGATCATCGGCGGCCCAGCCATTCAGGTCATCGTAGGACAGTATGGATCGTGTCACCTCGGCGCTGGCAGAGGTGGTCATGACAGCCACCAGGAAAAGCGACCGAAACGCTGCAATCATGCGTCCGTGGCAACAAGCAGCCAGTTCGGATCGTCCGAGCCCATAACGCGGGCAAAGGTCCAGCTGTCCTTTTGACGTTTAACCGTGTTTGGGTTGCCCTCGATGATATCGCCACCACGATCCCGCACGGCCGAAGTCAGCTCACCAACAAATTTCATGGTGATTTCGGCCTGGTTGGTATCCTTGTCAAAGCTCACATCTGCCAGTGTGGTTTCGCGCACACCGATAAATTCGGCCTCGATGGTCAGCCCCTGATCCTCGCGCGCGGCAACGACCGAAACAAAGGTTTCAAATACCTCTTCCGACAGGAAGGGCTGGATTTCATCCAGATTGCCCTTTTCGAACCCCATGACGATCATCTCATAAGCGCCGCGAGAGCCCTGAACAAATTCACCCACCGAAAAGCCCGGCTCGATCCGTTTCATAGCGGATAGGGTCTGCGCCTGTTCGCTGTCCTCGGGCACGTGATCGGTAATGTCGTGATCTGGCCCACCCTCAATCACCTCAAAATCACGGCGCGACTTATTGGCTTCGGACTGTTGTTGAAGCGGGGGTTTCTCAAAACCCTCACGTGTACCCAGTACGCTTTTCAGGCGCAGGATCAGGAAAACGGCAATTCCGGCCAGGACCAGCAACTGGATCATTGGTTCGTTCATTTCATCCTCTTGGTCAGACCGCGACTTTGTATACACGGCCTCTTGCCACTATGTAGGTGACAGTTCGGGACAAGTCTACCGCCCGACCTGCAGTAAAGGATAATGCAAATGTACCTGTTCCTGGCTTTTTTACTTGTTCCGATCATCGAAATCGGCCTGTTCATTCAGGTTGGTGGGCTAATCGGACTGTGGCCAACCCTTGCGATCGTGGTTCTAACGGCCGTTCTGGGTACCGCTTTGGTGCGGACACAAGGTCGCATGGCGCTGGAAAACCTGCAACGGTCCTTTGCAGAGCTTGACGACCCGACCGAACCTTTGGCCCATGGCGCGATGATCTTGCTGTCTGGTGTCTTGCTGCTGACACCGGGGTTTTTCACCGATGCCGTTGGATTTGCGCTGTTAATCCCTGGCGTCCGGGTCTCTGTATTCCGTTATCTCCGCTCGAAGGTCACAATCACGCAGTTTCAGATGGGCGGCGGGACGCAGTTCAGGACCGGGCCCCAAGCATCGACCCAGGGCGATGTGGTCGACGGTGAATACACCGAGGTTCGTCCCCGTCAGAACCCGTCAAAGCCATCGAAATGGGTCGAAGGGCCGCACCAGCATTGAGGTGCCTCGCCCAACTTGCTAAGCAGTGGCGAATTTCAGTTTCGGAGTAGACCCATGGCCGAAGACGGCGCCCAAGAAAACACCGCGGCCCAGACCGCACCCCAGATCCAGATGCGCGTTCTGGGACAATTCATTCGCGATATGTCCTTTGAAAACGTGATGGCGCAAAAAGGCGTGTCTGGCGATGTCCAGCCCGAGATCGCGGTTCAGGTCAATCTGGACGCCAAAAAGCGCCCGGCTGAGCATCAATACGAGGTGTCGATCAAGCTGAACCTCAAATCCAAAGCCAAGGGCATGGAAGACATCCTGTTCCTGTGCGAGCTGGATTATTGCGGCCTGTTCCATGTGGAAGGTGTCGCCGAAGACCAGCTGCATCCGTTCCTGATGATCGAATGCCCGCGCATGCTGTTCCCGTTCCTGCGCCGCATCGTCAGCGACATCACGCGCGATGGAGGATACCCGCCGGTTAACCTGGACAATATTGATTTTGTCAGCCTGTACCGGAATGAATTGATGCGTCGCCAAGCCGAGACGCAAAAGACTCAGGCCTAATCAGCCCTCCCCGCGCCGGAGTGATCTCAGGCGCGGGACCAAAGGGCGTTTTCGCCCAGTTTATCAATAAATTTCTCATGCGCCGCGCGTTCGTCTTGGGTGATCCGGGACGGCAAGGCATCTTTGCGCGGCGATGGCCGCCACTCTTCTGCTCCGCCAACCGAAGAAGACGCAGAGGTCGACAGCCCGAAATCTGGCTGACGTCCGCCGATCAGCTCAAGATAGACCTCAGCGAGAATTTCAGAGTCGAGCAACGCTCCGTGCAAGACCCGGTTCGAGTTGTCTATGTTGAACCGCCGGCACAACGCATCCAGCGAGGCGGGCGAGCCCGGAAACCGTTTGCGCGCAATCGCCAGCGTATCCAGCGCCTGATCCATCGGGATCGGCGGCAGACCCATCCAGCCCAGCTCGGCATTCAGGAACTTCATGTCGAATGACGCATTGTGGATCACCAGTTTCGAGTCAGCGACAAAATCCCGAAACCCCTGACCAACCTTGGCAAAAACCGGCTTGTCCTTCAGCGTGACCTGACCTTTTTCCACCGGCCGGGGCGGTTCCAGCAGGTCCGGGCCAATGCCATGCACGCCAAACGCCTCTTCGGGCATGAACCGTTGGGGGTTGATATAGACGTGATAGGTCTCGCCCGTGGCCACATGATTCCAAAGCTCAACCGCACCGATTTCCACAATCCGGTCGCCGCTTTCAGGATCAAAGCCTGTGGTTTCTGTATCGAGTACGATCTCACGCATCTGTCAGCCCTACCCGTATCTGTCTGACCACATCCTGCACTTGCGCGCGGGCGTGGTCCAGACTGTCCGTGACGATCACAAAATCAGACCGCGCGCATTTTTCGTCATTCGGCATCTGCTTGGCTTTGATCTGCTCGAACTGCGCCTCGGTCATGGTACCGCGCGCCATCACGCGGCGTTTCTGCTCGTCAGCCGGGACCGAGACACAGGCGACCGCATCCATCGCCGCATCTCCACCGGTTTCAAAAAGCAGCGGAATATCGAAAACAAGAATATCTGCGGTGGCTTGTTCCCGGAACACCGCTCGATCCGCCGCCACCAGCGGGTGAACAATGGCCTCAATCGCTTTCAGCGCCGCTGGGTCTGCCGAAATGAACCGTTTCAATACTTCCCGGCTAACCGCGCCGTCGATAATGGCCTCAGGAAACGCCCTACGCATCGGCTTGATCGCTGTCCCGCCACGCGCGTATAGCCGATGCACGGCGGCATCTGCGTCCCACAACGCACAGCCTTCGTCGACGAACATGCTGGCAGTTGTGCTTTTTCCCATGCCGATAGAACCGGTCAGGCCAAGTGCAAAGCTCATCCCAGCACCGCAGCACGCAAATCAGAAGTGACTTCAGGGCGCACCCCAAACCAGCTTTCAAATCCAGGTACGGCCTGATGCAGCAACATGCCAAGGCCATCTACGGGTGTGCATCCCGCCTGTTCTGCTGTTTCCAGCAAGCGTGTCTTAAGTGGCGCATAGACCAGATCGGTGACAATGGCACCGGGCTGTAACCCGTCCAGAGGCACCCGCAGCTCGGGCTGGCCGTGCATCCCAAGCGAACTTGTGTTGACCACAAGTTCCGCATCTTCAACCACGTTGCCCGCTTTCAACCAATCCACCACCGTTATGGTCGTGCCAAACTCTTCCTTCAGGCGATCTGCACGTGAGCGCGTCCGGTTGGTCAACAAAATCTCGGGCACACCTGCATCGACCAACGCTTGAAGAACAGCACGCGCGGCACCTCCGGCACCAAAGACAACCGCGGGACCATCCGCTGGAATCCAATCTGGGGCGCCGCTGCGCAGGTTCTGCATGAACCCGTACCCATCGGTGTTATCCGCATGGATCGAACCGTCGGGCTGAAACACAAGCGTATTAGCAGCCCCGATCTGCCTGGCCCGGTTCGAAGCCGTATCCGCCAGATCCAAGGCTACCTCTTTATGGGGCACTGTGATGTTGGCCCCGACAAATCCGGCTTTGGGCAAGGTTCGTAGAACAGCCTCAAGATCATCCGGTGCGACATCCATGGGGATATAGTGACCGGCCAGGCCATAAGTTTTCAGCCAATGGCCATGCAGTATTGGGGATTTCGAATGGGAAATCGGATGCCCGATCACACCCGCCAGCGGGATCTGCTTGCCACTCATTGATCAATCACCCCTTTGACCGCCAGAAAATTCAACAGCTCCAATAGGGGCATACCCAAAACGTTAAAATAGTCACCGTCAATGGTTGCGAACAGCCGCACGCCTTCTTCCTCAAGCTTATAAGCCCCGACAGCGTGGCGGATGCTGTCCCAGTTGCGCGCAACATAATCGCGCAGATAGGCGTCCGAACTCATCCTCATCCGCAAGCGCACCTGACCTACATGTCGCCAGATCGGCTCGCCATTCTGATAGATGACGGCTGCGGATAACAGCATATGCCGCTTGCCCCGCATCGCTTTGAGCTGCGCCAGCGCATCCTCGGGCGATTGCGGTTTGGACAAAAGCTGACCTTCGAAATCCAGCACCTGATCACATCCCAGAACCATCGGCCCCGGCACCTTGTCGCTGACCTTGCGGGCTTTCATCTCTGCCAGAGTATCGGCAATATCACGTGGAGATGCCTCTTCGGCCAGCAAAGCCCGTTTGGCGGTCTCTTCGTCCACGCGTGCAGTTTGAACGGTAAACCGCACGCCCGCATTCTCTAGCAACTGCGCGCGAATGGATGACCCCGAGGCCAATATGATGGGGACAGAAATGTGGAAAACCCCCTGAGCAAATGGTTGATCGTTCAAGGATGGTTTGTATGGTTTTCCTGTTGACACGCAAGCCCGGTGTTTTCGCGAAAAACTTCTATGAGTCGCCCGAACCCTGTCCAGTCTGGACAAGGATAACTTTGAACATCGGGACAAGCGGGATATCCCAGCTTATTCATCAAGTTATCCCCTGAATTCTACGTCCTATATAATCATAACATATTGTTTTATTGTTGTTTTTTATGAAATCAACAGAATTACCCAGTTCTCGGGTGAAACTATCCACTTGGGGAAAACAGATGGGTAAATAAGTAATCCACGGAATTTGATCACCCTACAAAACCATCATCCTTTCTCTTTTCCAATTTTTTTTATAGGGAGAGATCCAAACCACGCCCGGAGCTGGAATGACTGATCTTCTTTTCGCCATCTATCCTTGGGCGAAGTCCCTGCACATCATGGCCGTAATCTCTTGGATGGCCGGTTTGTTCTATCTGCCTAGATTGTACGTCTATCACGTAGAAAAAGCCCAAGGCGTTGACGGGGCGCAGGAGATCTTCTTTGAAATGGAAGAAAAGCTGCTGCGGGTGATCATGCGCCCGGCGATGTACGTGGCCTGGGCCTGCGGCCTGATCATGGTACTCACTCCAGGCATAGTCGGCTGGGATTTTGCCTGGCCCTGGGTCAAAGGCGCAGCAGTGATTGCGATGACTTGGTTCCACTACTGGCTGATGGAACGTCGAAAGGACTTCTTAGAGGGCCGAAATACGCTCACTGGGCGGCAGTATCGCATGATGAACGAGGTGCCTACCATTTTGATGGTTATCATCGTTCTGGCGGTCGTTCTGAAGTTCTGAGCAGCTATTTGACTCTTTGTAGGTAAGCGCTTATTTATCGCGTAACACGCCCGTCCGGGCGGCGTATCTTCCGTATTGAAATTCCAGTCCGAGCCGCATCCATGCGGCCAAGGTTCTTATCATCATGTCTAATGAATCCCTCAATCTGGCCGATCTGAAAGCCAAAAGCCCCAAAGACCTTCTGGCGATGGCCGAAGAGCTTGAGATCGAAAACGCCTCGACCATGCGAAAAGGCGAGATGATGTTCCAGATTCTGCGCGAACGCGCAGATGAAGGCTGGACCGTGGGCGGCGATGGCGTACTTGAGGTTCTGCAAGATGGGTTCGGGTTCCTGCGTTCGCCCGAGGCGAACTATTTGCCTGGTCCTGATGATATCTATGTCTCGCCAGAAATGATCCGTCAGCATTCGTTGCGCACCGGTGATACGGTCGAAGGTGATATCAAGGCGCCGGACGAGAACGAACGGTATTTCGCACTGATCAAGGTCACCAAGATCAATTTCGAAGATCCCGAGAAAGCCAGGCATAAAGTTGCTTTCGACAACCTGACACCGCTTTATCCGGATGAGCGCCTGAAGATGGAGGTCGAAGACCCAACCATCAAGGACAAGTCCGCCCGTGTCATCGATCTGGTTTCGCCGATCGGTAAAGGCCAGCGGTCGTTGATTGTGGCACCGCCACGGACCGGTAAGACGGTGATCCTGCAGAATATTGCGAACTCGATCGAAAAGAACCACCCTGAGTGCTATCTGATCGTCCTACTGATCGACGAGCGGCCGGAAGAGGTGACTGACATGCAGCGTTCGGTGAAGGGCGAGGTCGTGTCGTCGACTTTTGACGAACCCGCCACCCGCCACGTTGCCGTATCTGAGATGGTTATCGAAAAAGCCAAGCGTTTGGTCGAGCATAAACGAGATGTTGTTATTCTTCTCGACTCGATCACAAGACTTGGTAGGGCATTTAATACCGTGGTTCCCTCCTCGGGTAAGGTTCTGACCGGCGGTGTGGATGCAAACGCTCTGCAACGGCCTAAGCGATTCTTTGGTGCGGCACGGAATATCGAAGAAGGCGGCTCGCTGACCATCATCGCCACTGCGCTGATTGATACCGGCAGCCGGATGGACGAAGTCATCTTCGAAGAATTCAAAGGCACCGGTAACTCGGAAATTGTTCTGGATCGTAAGATCGCAGATAAGCGCGTGTTCCCGGCTATCGACATCCTCAAATCCGGTACGCGGAAAGAGGATTTGCTGGTCGATAAGGGTGATCTGGCCAAGACCTTTGTTCTGCGCCGTATCCTGAACCCGATGGGCACTACCGATGCGATCGAGTTCCTGTTGTCCAAGTTGAAACAGACCAAGACAAATGGCGAGTTCTTCGATTCGATGAACACCTGACACAGGTCCTGGACGCAAGCGAGGCGGTCGAATGGATACGATATTCGCCTTGGCCAGCGCGCAAGGCAAGGCAGGGGTGGCGGTCATCCGTCTCTCGGGCCCCTTGGCGCATCCTGCCGCGGCTGCTCTTTCCGGTGCTGCTTTGCCCTCCCGCGGGATGCGGGTGCGCAGCCTGTATGGCAAAGACGGATCGCGCCTGGATGATGGGGTAGTTCTGACCTTCCAGGCCCCGGCCAGCTTTACTGGCGAAGACGTGGCAGAGCTACAGATTCACGGCAGTACAGCGGCTGTCAACGCCGTCATGCGCTGCCTTGCGGACATGGACGGTTTGCGCCTGGCCGATCCCGGGGAATTCACCCGCCGTGCCTTGGAAAACGGCAAAATGGATTTGACACAGGTCGAGGGCCTTGCCGATCTGATCGACGCTGAGACAGAAGCTCAACGCAAGCAAGCACAGATCATTCTGGCCGGAGAGCTTGGGAATTTGGCTGAACGCTGGCGGCGCGATTTGATCCGCGCCGCATCGCTGCTTGAGGCAGTGATTGATTTTGCCGATGAAGAGGTGCCAACCGATGTTACCCCTGAAGTACGCCAGTTGATCACAGATGTCATTGCAGATTTACAACGTGAAGCTGAAGGGGTTCGTATTGCAGAACGCATTCGAACCGGGTTCGAGGTTGCGATTGTTGGCTTGCCAAATGCCGGAAAGTCGACATTGCTGAATGCTCTGGCAGGTCGCGATGCAGCGATCACGTCGGAATATGCCGGCACAACGCGCGATGTGATTGAAGTTCGAATGGACCTTGAGGGACTTCCCGTTACTTTGTTGGATACAGCGGGCTTGCGGGAAACCGACGATCACGTCGAAAGCCTGGGAATTGAGCGGGCCAAAAAGCGCGCCGAGGCCGCCGATCTGCGCGTATTTCTGACTGATGATCCAAAAGAGCTGGGCGTTCAGCTGTTGGAGGGAGATATTCAGGTTCTTCCGAAATCCGATCTGAGAAACAGTTCTGATGAAGGAATCTCAGGGAAAACCGGGCAGGGTGTGGATCGGTTGATTTCCAACATATCGCGTGTTTTAGGTGATCGAACTACTACCCATGGTATCGCCACGCGTGAAAGGCATCGTATAGCGCTGATCACAGCGCGCGATGCACTTAGTGCTGCAATCGCTGTTCTGGAATCAGGTCCCGACCTGTATGATATCGCAGCCGAGGAACTGAGGACCGCGATCCGCGCTTTGGAAGCTCTGGTTGGCAGAATTGGTGTAGAAGACTTGTTGGATGAAATATTCTCAAGCTTCTGCCTGGGAAAGTAAGGAGTGTTTCACGTGAAACATTCGGATTTTGACGTCGTCGTTATCGGAGCGGGCCACGCCGGAACAGAGGCGGCCCATGCGGCCGCCCGGATGGGTGCGACTACCGCCCTTGTGACTCTGTCGGCCACTGATATCGGCGTAATGTCCTGTAACCCCGCTATCGGGGGCCTCGGCAAAGGGCATCTTGTTCGCGAAATTGACGCGTTGGACGGGGTGATGGGGCGCGTCGCAGACCAGGCGGGAATTCAGTTTCGTTTGCTGAATCGCCGTAAAGGCCCCGCAGTTCAGGGGCCCAGAACGCAGGCAGACCGGGCTTTGTACCGAGCTGCGATGCAGCGAGAAACCACGGCACAGCCGAACCTCAGCGTCGTAGTCGGCGAGGTGACAGATTTCCTGGTGAATGGACCTGCTGTTACCGGAATTCGATTGGCGGATGAGTCTGAAATACGGGCCGGCGCTGTGATCCTGACGTCTGGGACATTTTTGAGAGGCGTTATTCACATTGGTGACGTATCGCGCCCTGGCGGGCGTATGGGGGACCGTCCCTCGGTAAAGCTGGCCGAGCGTTTGGATCGCCTTAACCTGCCGCTAGGACGCTTGAAAACGGGGACACCGCCCCGGCTGGATGGTCGGACGATTGATTGGTCAGGTCTCGAACGTCAGGACGGCGATGATGAACCTACGCTGTTCTCATTCCTTTCGATGGGGGTGGTGGCACCGCAGATTTCTTGCGGGATTACGCATACCAATGCCAGAACACATGAGATCATTGAAAAGAATCTTTCCAGATCGGCGATGTATGGGGGACATATTGACGGTATAGGCCCCAGATATTGCCCTTCGATCGAAGATAAGATTGTGCGGTTTGCGGATAAGGAATCTCATCAGATTTTCCTCGAGCCAGAAGGTGTGAATGATCACACAATCTATCCGAATGGAATTTCTACCTCACTGCCACAGGATGTTCAGGTCGATTATGTCAGATCCATTAAGGGGCTGGAAAAGGCAGAGATCCTCCAACCTGGCTACGCCATCGAATATGACTACGTAGATCCTCGCGTTCTGACATCATCACTGTCGTTGCCTGAGGCGCCAGGACTATATCTTGCGGGTCAGATTAACGGCACCACAGGATATGAGGAAGCTGCAGCTCAGGGAATGGTGGCTGGCCTCAATGCTGCCCTTCAGGTCTCGGGTCGGGATCCAATCCATTTCACGCGTTCCGACAGTTATATTGGCGTCATGGTCGATGACCTGACTACTCGCGGAGTGGCAGAACCTTATCGGATGTTTACCTCACGGGCAGAGTTTAGATTGTCTTTGCGCGCCGATAATGCCGACCAACGACTGACACCTATTGGCATACGCCTAGGTTGCGTAAGCGAGACGCGCCGCAAGCACTTCTCTGAAAAAATGGAGAAGTTGGAGGCTGCAAAAAAGAAGCTCACAGATCATACCTATACTCCGAAAGAAGTGCGAGAAGCTGGTATCAAGGTCAATCAGGATGGCAATCGCCGCGATGGTATGGCGATTTTGGCCTTTCCTGATGTGAGCTTTGAGGACCTTGTTCCCTTGATTCCTGAGTTGCAGGACGTTGAATCAGGCATTCGGCAGCAAGTGGAACGCGATGCGCTGTATGCGAATTATATCGAGCGGCAAAGACGTGATGTCGAAGCGATGAAACGCGATGAAGCCTATGAGATTCCGCGTGATTTTGACTTCTTCGCATTGGATGGGCTGTCGTCAGAGATGAAGCAGAAGTTGTCCAACGCCCGTCCCGAGAATGTAGCGCAGGCAAGCCGGATAGAGGGTGTGACGCCGGCAGCGCTGACTTTGGTGTTG
The DNA here is from genome assembly GCF_059609905.1 of Ruegeria sp. YTSA226. Lineage (NCBI taxonomy): Bacteria > Pseudomonadati > Pseudomonadota > Alphaproteobacteria > Rhodobacterales > Roseobacteraceae > Ruegeria > Ruegeria sp. YTSA226. The sequence continues at coordinate 72,225 of NZ_JBXWMQ010000010.1, read as the reverse complement.
GCCAAGCTTCGCCGAGATCAGAGGGTGCGCAAAGCATGAAGGAAGAGCTGTTTGACGGTCTGAATGTTTCACGTGAAACATTTGATCGACTGGCAACATATGTTGCCCTTGTCGAGCGCTGGAACCCGAAAATCAACCTCGTATCGCGCAAAAGCTTGTCCGAAATCTGGACACGGCACATTTTGGATTCCGTTCAGGTTTTTCGATGTGCCGAGAACTTTTCGCATTGGGTTGATATTGGAAGTGGTGGCGGGTTTCCTGGTATGGTCTGTGCAATCATGGCGATTGAAGAAGCGCCAGACGCAAAATTTACCTTTGTTGAAAGCGATCAGCGAAAATCTGCGTTTTTACGCAATGTATCCCGGGAATGTGGCGCAAACTGTAAAGTGGTGGCGAAACGCATTGAAGCGGTGGACCCCCTGAATGCAGATGTTTTGTCTGCCCGCGCCTTGGCAGATCTCGGGGTATTATTATCTTTTTGTGACAGACATTTAGGCGATTCTGGCGTCGCTTTGTTGCCGAAAGGTGTAAGCTGGAAAAAAGAGGTACAAGATGCGCAGGAAGAATGGAATTTCACCTGTGATCCGATTACAAGTTTAACAGAACCCCAAGCCGTCATCCTCAAGGTCAAAGGAGTATCACGTGGTTGATCTATCTCGTCCCTCAGGCCCCCGGATCATAGCGGTAGCCAACCAGAAGGGCGGAGTTGGGAAGACGACAACAGCCATAAACTTGGCAGCAGGCCTGGCCGAGGCCGGATGCAGGGTTTTAGTGGTTGATCTGGATCCACAGGGAAATGCTTCAACCGGTTTAGGAGTCGAGGATCGAGATTGGACAACTTATGATCTGATTCTGGATGATGCGCCTTTGGATGCGGTCGTTCAGGACTCGGAGATTGAAGGTATTCTCGTTGTCCCCGCTACGGTAGACCTCAGTTCCGCCGATATCGAACTGATTTCGAACGAAAAACGCAGCTATTTACTGCATGACGCGTTACGCCAGACTGCTATTGATAAGTACGATCTGGATTTCGTCCTGATTGACTGTCCGCCATCGCTGAATCTTCTGACGGTAAACGCGATGGTCGCAGCGCATTCCGTACTGGTGCCATTGCAAAGCGAGTTCTTCGCATTAGAGGGTTTGTCTCAGCTCATGCTGACCATTCGCGAGGTGCGACAGACTGCGAATCCAGACCTCAGAATCGAAGGTGTTGTGCTGACTATGTATGACAACCGCAACAACTTGTCCCGTCAGGTCGAAAAAGACGCACGTGACAATCTGGGTGAGATGGTATTTAAAACCAAAATACCCAGAAATGTGCGGGTCAGTGAGGCTCCGTCATACGCGTTGCCGGTTTTGCAATATGACTCGGGGTCTCTGGGCGCGATGGCCTATCGGCATTTGGCCCGGGAAGTCATGCATAAGAACAATAAAACCGCAGTCTGAGCGGTACTAGGAGGACCCTGTGACAGCCAGAAAATCAAAACCAAGAGGGTTGGGTCGCGGGCTTTCGGCGTTGATGGCAGATGTCACACAAGAGCCCCAGGGACGCGTGCCAACTGATTCACGGCGGCCGGACCTGACGATTCCAATCGAAAAGCTTCACGCAAACCCAAATCAGCCGCGCCGCACCTTTGCCCGGGAACATCTGGATGAGCTTGCCGCTTCGGTCAAAGAGAAGGGGATCATTCAGCCTCTGATCGTCCGAGAAATTGCCGAAGGCGATTATGAAATCGTCGCGGGTGAACGCCGCTGGCGCGCGGCGCAAATGGCGCAGTTGCATGATATCCCCGTTATCGTTCGCGATTTTGATGACACTGAGGTTCTGGAAGTCGCCATTATCGAAAACATTCAGCGCGCGGATTTGAATGCGGTGGAAGAGGCGGCCGGCTATAAGCAGCTGATGGACCGCTTTGGTCATACGCAAGAAAAGCTGGCTGAAGCATTGGGCAAAAGCCGCAGTCATATTGCCAATTTGCTGCGCCTGTTGTCCCTGCCAATGGATGTACAAACCCTTGTAATAGAAGGAAAATTATCGGCTGGCCATGCACGGACGCTGATCACGGCCGAGAATGCCTCGGATCTTGCAAAGCAAATTGTCAAAGACGGGCTGTCGGTGCGGGCAACGGAAGCGCTGGTGAAGAAGCAACAGCAGGGGGATGCGGCCCGACCGGCACCAAGGTCTCGGGATCTGAATGCGGGTAAAGATGCGGATACCCGGGCGCTGGAAAAGGATCTTTCCGCGATTCTGGCGATGAAAGTGGCGATCAATCACAAAGCGGGCTCGGAAACGGGGCAGGTGGTCCTGACCTATGAGAACCTGGATCAACTGGATGATCTTTGTTCCAAGCTCAGCCGCTAGGGCGGGTCCAGATAAAGAACATCACGCCGCCTAGTACAATCGCCTGGATGATCAGGACATGAGACGGCGCAGACATCATGACCGATAGTCCAAATACGGCGGTGACCGACAGGGTGGCCGCCTTTTTTGCGGCCGGACGAATCGCGCCTGAACTCTGCCAATCGACGATCATTGGGCCAAACAGTCGGTGCGTTATCAGCCAGCTATGCAGCCGTGAAGACGAGCGGGCAAAGAAGAAGGCGGCGAGTAGCAGAAATGGAACCGTTGGTAGTAGGGGAAGCACCACCCCAACAGCGGCCAGCCCGACGCATAACAATCCAAGCCCTGCCCACAGATATTGCATGGTCTACCCCAAAAGTTCGCGGATCACCGCGTTCAAGACGGCCCGCCCGTCGGTTGTGGCCATCAGTCTACCATCCAGCATTTGAACCATGCCGATATCCTGAAGATGGCCCAATGGGTCTTGTGGTAAGGGGTGGCCTGATATTCCCATATATCTATCTATATCTAGCCCGCCGGTAACCCTAAGACCCATCATAAGGTATTCACTTGCCTGGTCTTCACGCGACAATGCGGCGCGTTCTTTCTCTCCGCTACCACAGGAAGCCGCGTCCAACCACCGCTGCGGATTCAGATAGGTTTCAGTCGCGTATTTCTGGCCATTCTGGGTGATCCGTCCATGGGCGCCGGGGCCAATACCGACATAGTCACCATAGTGCCAATAGATCAGATTGTGCTGTGATTCCGCGCCGGGGCGGGCGTGGTTCGATACCTCATAGGCGGGCAGACCATGCGCCTCGCAGATTTCTTGCGTGGCCAGATACATATCGGCGGCGCTATCATCCAAGGGCAGGCCGCGCAGCTTGCCCACGGCATAGCGATCACCAAAGGCGGTTCCGTCTTCTATGGTCAGTTGGTACAGCGACAGGTGATCGACCGCCATCGACAGGGCTTCGGTCAACTCTGCGCGCCAGGCATCAAGGGTTTGATGTTGCCGCGCATAGATCAGGTCAAAGCTGACCCGTTCAAAACAATGACGGGCTATGTCATAAGCAGCCCGCGCTTCGGCTACGCTGTGAATGCGGCCCAACCGGCGCAGATCGTCATCATTCAGCGCCTGAACCCCCATTGAGATACGGTTGACGCCTGCTTCCCGGTAGGCTGCGAACCGTCCCGCCTCGACCGAGCTGGGATTGGCTTCAAGTGTGATTTCCATGTCATTGGCGGGGTGCCAAAGGGCGCGGGCGGTATCAATCACTGCGGCGACGGTTTCGGGATCCATCAGAGACGGGGTGCCGCCGCCAAAGAAGATGGTGTTCAGGACACGGTTGGGGGTTTCGGAAGCGCTACGGCGCAGCTCGACCAGATATGCATCAAGCCATTGTTTTTGATCAATATTTTTTGAAACATGGCTGTTGAAATCGCAATAGGGGCATTTGGCCTCGCAAAAGGGCCAATGCACATACAGGCCAAAGCCCCCATTGCGCCAATCATCCGCCAAAACAGCCTTTCACGAACATCTCAACCGCGCGACCGCGATGGCTGATCTTGTTCTTTTCCCAGCGATCCATCTCGGCAAAGGTAATGCCATGACCCTCGGGCACAAACATTGGATCATAACCAAAGCCGTCCGCACCACGAATGGGCCAGACCAAGTGACCGGGGGCGATGCCTTCGAACACCTCGTCATGCCCGTCGGGCCAGGCCAGCACCAGAGTGCATCGGAATTGCGCGGTGCGGGGGTGCGGGGCGTTCTTGGCCTCCAGCTCTTCATGCGCGCGGGTCATCGCCATCAGGAAATCGCGGCCATTGCCGGTTTCTGCCCAATCGGCGGTATAGACGCCCGGAGCGCCATTCAGCGCGTCGACGGTGATCCCGGAATCGTCCGACAGCGCAGGCAGGCCGGTCGCGTTGGCCGCGGCATGGGCCTTGATCCGGGCATTGCCGACGAATGTATCCTCGGTCTCTTCCGGTTCAGGCAGGTCCATGTCAGCGGCGCCGATAACAGTGACGCCAAAGGGTTCAAGCAGATGTGCCATCTCCTCAAGCTTGCCTTTGTTATGCGTGGCCACCAGCAACCTGTCGCCGTCGAACTTGCGGGTCATGCGGTGGCGGCCTTTTGCGCAGCAGCCAGTTCACTAACGCCCTGTTCAGCCAGATCCATTAGTTGATCCATCTGAACGCGGCTAAAGACCGAGCCCTCCGCGCTCATTTGAACTTCGATCAATTTGCCGGACCCGGTCATGATAAAGTTGCCGTCCACGCCGGCTTCGCTGTCTTCGGGGTAATCCAGATCCAGCACCGATTGACCGGCGTAAATACCGCAGGACACGGCCGCAACCGGGTCAACCAGCGGGTCCGAGATCACGTCACCCGTTTTCATCAGCTTGTTGACCGCAAGACGCAGCGCAACCCAACCGCCTGTGATCGAGGCACATCGGGTGCCACCATCGGCCTGGATCACATCGCAGTCGACGGTGATCTGGCGTTCACCCAAGGCAACCCGATCAACACCTGCACGCAGGGCACGGCCGATCAAACGCTGGATTTCCACGGTACGACCACCCTGCTTACCGCTGGCAGCCTCGCGCCGCATCCGTGTATTGGTCGCACGGGGCAGCATGCCGTATTCAGCGGTAACCCAGCCCAGGCCCGAACCCTTGATGAACGGTGGCACGCGATCTTCGATCGTGGCAGTGCACAACACATGGGTATCGCCCATCTTAATCAGGCAGGAACCTTCGGCATGTTTGGTAAATCCCGTTTCGATTGAAACGGCGCGCATTTCGTTTAGATCACGTCCTGAGGGTCGCATGGGAATTCCTTTGTTTGCTGGTTTGGGGATACCGCCCCGCAGCGTCAGGATGCAACCCTGATTGACCTTTCGCCTACCTGCTATTTAATGGCCATCCAGCAGAGGATTGCCGATGAGTGACGCAAGCAAAATTCTGAACGAGATGAATGACCGGTCGCGCGAGGTGTTTCGGCTGATTGTCGAAAGCTATCTGGATAGCGGTGAGCCTGTCGGCAGCCGTACCCTGACGCGCACTTTGTCGGAAAAAGTCAGTGCGGCGACGGTTCGCAATGTGATGCAGGATCTTGAGTTTCTGGGCCTGCTCGACAGCCCTCATGTCAGTGCGGGGCGGATTCCGACGCAACACGGGTTACGGATGTTCGTGGACGGATTGCTGGAGGTCGGTGATCTGGGCGCGGATGACCGGCAGAAGCTGGACGACACACTGGGCGCTAACTCGGGGGATGTCGGCGGGATGCTTGACCGTGTCGGTGCGGCCTTGTCACACGTGACACAAGGGGCCTCACTGGTTTTGACGCCGAAACACGAAGCGGAAATCAAACATATCGAATTTGTGTCGCTTGGGCATGACAGGGCCCTGGTGGTTTTGGTCTTTTCCGACGGTCAGGTGGAAAACCGGCTGTTCAAGCCGCCACCCGGGCAAACGCCCAGCTCGATGCGGGAAGCGGCGAATTTTCTGAACGCCCTGATCGAGGGCCGCACAATCAGCGAGGCTCGCCGTCAGATGCTGACCCAGATCGATGCGCGGAAACAGGAAATTGACGTGTTGGCCCGTGAAATGGTCGACAGCGGCATGGCCGCATGGGACGGGGATGATGGCGACTCGGCCCGTTTGATCGTCCGAGGGCGGGCGAATCTGCTGGGTGAACGCGGCGAAGCAGATGAGTTGGAGCGCATTCGCACCCTGTTTGACGACCTCGAACGCAAGCGCGACATCGCCGAATTTCTGGAATTGACCGAAGAAGGCGAAGGTGTGCGCATTTTTATCGGGTCTGAGAACAAACTTTTCTCACTTTCGGGTTCCTCTTTGGTGGTGTCTCCATATATGAACGCTGATCGTAAGATAATCGGTGCGGTTGGGGTCATCGGGCCCACACGTCTGAATTATGGACGGATCGTGCCGATCGTGGATTATACGGCGCAACTGGTCGGCAAACTGATATCCGACCGGAGCTAGAGGGTAAGAGATGGCAGAGCCCAAGAACGAAGATTTTCTGGACGATATCGCAACGGCCGAGGCCGAAGAGCTGGCAGATGAATTTGCTGAGATCAGCGAAGAAGCGCTGGAGCTGGATGAGCTGCGCGCCGAGCGCGACGACTACAAAGACAAATTCATGCGTGCATTGGCCGATGCGGAAAACGCGCGCAAGCGCGGCGACAAGGCACGGCGCGATGCCGAACAGTATGGCGGCTCGAAACTGGCTCGTGACATGCTGCCGGTCTATGACAATATGAAACGCGCGCTTGAGGCCGCAACCGACGAGCAGAAAGAGGTCGCAGGCGCTTTGCTGGAAGGTGTTGAGCTGACCATGCGCGCGCTGAAGGACGTGTTTCAGAAACACGGGATTCAGGTGATCACGCCAGAAGTTGGCGATCGGTTTGACCCCAATGTGCATGAGGCGATGTTCGAGGCCCCCGTGCCCGGAACACGCGCCGGTGACATCATCCAGGTATCTGCAGAAGGCTTTATGCTGTACGACCGGCTCTTGCGCCCCGCGCAGGTGGGTGTGTCGTCCACGCCGGCAAGCTAAGCGCTTAAGATATCATTCAATTATTGAGGCGGTCAGGATCTGGCCGCCTCTTTCAATTTATAGATCAGGTCCAATGCCTCGCGCGGGCTTAGCTCATCCGGCAAGATCTCACCCAACATATCCGCAACGGGTGAAGCTTTTGGGGGAGGCGGTGGCGGCGGGGCAGCCGAGAACAGCGGCAGATCGTCGATCAAAGCCTTTTGCTTGCCGCCTTCGCGTTCGGTTTTCTCCAGCTGGTCCAGCACAACGCGGGCACGTTCGACAACGGATGCCGGCAGGCCAGCCAGTTGCGCCACCTGGACACCATAGGACCGGTCTGCGGCGCCTTTGTGAACCTCGTGCAAAAAGATCACTTCGCCCTCCCATTCCTTGACCGCAACGGTGGCGTTGTCGACACCTTCCAGATTTCCGGCCAGCGCGGTCAGCTCGTGATAATGCGTTGCAAACAGCGCGCGACATTTATTGGCGGCGTGCAGATGTTCGAGCGTGGCCCAGGCGATGGAAAGCCCGTCATAGGTGGCCGTCCCGCGTCCGATTTCATCCAGGATGACCAGCGCATGATCGTCGGCTTGATTGAGGATGGCGGCGGTTTCGACCATTTCAACCATAAAGGTCGACCGACCCCTGGCCAGATCGTCAGATGCCCCGACACGGCTGAACAGCTGGCTGACTACACCGATATAGGCTTGTTCGGCTGGAACATAGCTGCCCATCTGTGCAAGCAGGGCGATCAGCGCATTCTGCCGCAGGAAGGTTGATTTACCCGCCATGTTGGGGCCGGTCAGCAACCAGATTGCAGCACCATCTTCGGCGCTGAGATCACAATCATTGGCGATAAACGCGTCACCGCTTTGTTGGCGCAGCGCATGTTCAACAACCGGATGCCGCCCGCCCTGAATATCAAAGGCACGAGAGGCATCGACCTGCGGGCGACACCAGTTCTCGCCCCGTGCCAGATCGGCCAGCGCAGTGGTTAGGTCCAGTTCTGCCAGCCCGCGCGCGGCTTGGTTCAGTTGCGCAGCACGGGTAAGAATCTCATTAGAAAGCCTTTGATAGAGCCGCTTTTCGATCTCCAAAGCATGATTTCCGGCGTTCAGGATACGGGTTTCGATCTCGGACAGTTCTACTGTCGTGAACCGCACCTGATTGGCCGTGGTTTGCCGGTGGATATAGGTTTCGGAGAACGGCGGGTTCAACATCTTTTCGGCATGTGTGGCCGTGGTTTCGATGAAATAGCCCAGCACGTTGTTATGCTTGATCTTCAGTGAGGTGATGCCGGTGTGCTCGGAGTATTTCTGCTGAAACCCGGCGATGACGGATCGACCTTCGTCGCGCAGGGTCCGGGCTTCATCCAGTTCCACATCATAGCCGGGGGCAATGAAGCCGCCATCGCGCGCCATCAGGGGCGGTTCGGCCACAAGCGCCTCATCCAGCAGGGTCAGCAGATCATCAAACCCTGTCAGGTTTTGCACCGCAGTGGCCAGCAATACCGGCAGATCTCCGGCATTGCACAGTTCGGCGATGGTTGCGGCCTGCGCCAGCCCGTTGCGGATGGCGGCCAAATCGCGAGGGCCGCCACGATCTAGCGACAGGCGCGACAAGGCGCGGTCCAGATCGGGGGTTTTGCGCAAGGCATCGCGCAGATCTTGGGCGATCAGGCTGTCATCGGCTGTAAAACTTACCGCATCCAACCGCCCGTGGATCACATCCAGATTGCGCGAGGGGCTGGACAGGCGCTGTTCCAACAGCCGCGCGCCGCCCGGCGTCACCGTACGGTCAACCACCGACAAAAGCGATCCGGCGCGCCCGCCAGACAGCGACCGGGTCAGCTCCAGATTGCGGCGTGTTGCGGCGTCGATTTGCACCACGCGGTCCTCGGATTCTTTCAGCGGCGTTTGTAGCAGTGGTAATTTGCCTTTTTGCGTGATCTCCAAATAGTCAATCAATGCGCCCATAGCGGACACTTCGGCCCGGCCAAAATTTCCAAACGCGTCCAGCGCGCCCACGTGAAACAAATCGCAGATGCGCTTTTCAGCCGCCGTGCTGTCGAAACTGGCACGGCCAATGGGCGTCAGTGAGATGCCCAGATCGCGGGCAGGTTCGTGCAGGACCTGTTCGGCCCCGTCTGCCACGATCAGTTCCGACGGGGCCAGTCGAGCCAGTTCAGGGCTTAGGCGCACAGAGGTCAAAGGCATCACGTGAAATGCCCCGGTTGAGATATCGGCCCAGGCTAGCGCCGCTTCATCCCTCACCTCGGCATAACAGGCCAGAAAGTTGTGGCGGCGCGCCTCTAGCAGCGCGTCCTCGGTCAGTGTTCCGGGTGTCACCAGTCGGACAACACCGCGCTTTACCACTGATTTAGAGCCTCTCTTCTTGGCCTCAGCCGGGCTTTCCATCTGTTCGCAAACGGCCACGCGAAAGCCTTTTCGGATCAGCGTCAGCAGGTACCCTTCGGCGGCATGGACCGGCACACCGCACATCGGGATGTCGGCGTCGTTGTGCTTGCCGCGTTTGGTCAGGGCGATGTCCAGCGCCTCGGCGGCGTTGACGGCATCCTCGAAAAACATCTCGTAGAAATCGCCCATCCGGTAAAACAGAAGGGCGTCGGCATGGGCCTCTTTGATTTCGAGATATTGCGCCATCATCGGCGTGACTGTGGACAAGGCTGATCCCTTTTGACGGCGTTCGGTCGCGACCTTACAAATCCGCCATCTGGTGCGAAAGGCAAAAGTATTCTCGTTGAGGCGCGCGCGTGCCTGCGCTATGAGGCAGAAGCCCCGTAGTTGCAGAGAAACGACGTATCAAATGCCCAAAGCGAAGATCACCAACGAAGAGGCGCTGGCCTTTCACCTGGACCCAACTCCTGGCAAGTGGGAGGTACAAGCCACCGTTCCCATGACCACGCAGCGCGACCTGTCGCTGGCCTACAGCCCCGGCGTGGCTGTTCCATGTGAAGCAATCGCGGAAAATCCAGAAACGGCCTATGACTATACCAACAAGGGAAATCTGGTCGCCGTGATTTCGAATGGGACGGCGGTGCTGGGTCTTGGTAATCTGGGCGCGCTGGGCTCAAAACCGGTGATGGAGGGCAAGTCAGTCCTGTTCAAGCGTTTCGCTGACGTAAACTCGATCGATATCGAGCTGGACACCGAAGACCCGGATGAGTTCTGCCGCGCCGTGCGTCTGATGGGCCCGACCTTTGGTGGCATCAATCTGGAAGACATCAAGGCGCCCGAGTGTTTCATCATCGAACAGCGCCTGAAGGAAGAAATGGATATCCCCGTCTTCCACGATGATCAGCATGGCACGGCGGTGATCTGTGCAGCGGGCCTGCTGAATGCGCTGCGTATCTCGGGCAAGAAGATTGAAGATGTGAAGATTGTTCTGAACGGTGCTGGGGCTGCTGGGATAGCGTGTATCGAACTGCTCAAGTCCATGGGCGCGCGGCATGAAAACTGCATCGTGTGTGACACCAAAGGCGTGATCTATCAGGGCCGGACCGAGGGCATGAACCAGTGGAAATCGGCCCATGCGATCACCACGGATCTGCGTACGCTGGAAGACGCCATGAAAGGCGCAGACGTCTTTCTGGGCGTGTCGGTCAAAGGGGCTGTGACGCAAGATATGGTCGCCAGCATGGCCGATAACCCGGTGATTTTTGCGATGGCAAACCCCGACCCCGAGATCACACCGGAAGAGGCGCATGAGGTGCGCGTAGATGCCATCGTCGCCACAGGGCGCAGCGATTATCCGAACCAGGTCAACAACGTGTTGGGCTTTCCCTACCTGTTCCGCGGTGCGCTGGATATCCACGCCCGCGCCATCAATGACGAGATGAAAATTGCCTGTGCCCACGCCCTGGCCAACCTCGCGCGCGAAGATGTCCCTGATGAGGTCGCGATGGCCTATGGTAAGTCGCTGACCTTTGGGCGCGATTATATTATCCCGACACCTTTCGATCCGCGCCTGATTCACCGCATTCCGCCCGCCGTTGCGCGGGCCGGGATGGATACCGGCGCGGCGCGGCGCCCGATTATCGACATGGACGCGTATGAGCTGAGCCTGAAATCCCGCATGGATCCGACCGCCAGCATTCTGCGCGGCCTGAACGCGCGGGCCCGTCAGGCGCAAAGCCGAATGATCTTTGCCGAGGGCGACGATCCGCGTGTGCTGCGGGCTGCGGTGATGTATCAACGCTCGGGCTTTGGTAAGGCGCTGGTCGTAGGCCGCCCGGATGACGTCAAGCAAAAGCTGGAAGAGGCCGGGCTGGGCGATGCTGTGCGTGAGCTGGAGGTCGTGAATGCCGCCAACACTGCGCATCTCGATACCTATTCTGATTTTTTGTACGATCGCCTGCAGCGTAAAGGCTTTGATCGAAAGGATATTCATCGACTTGCCGCGCGCGACCGGCATGTGTTTTCATCGCTGATGCTGGCACATGGGCATGGCGACGGTTTGGTCTCGGGCGCGACGCGTAAATCGGCGCATGTGCTGGATCGGATCAACCATGTGTTCGATGCAGATGCGGCCCGTGGCGCGGCCGGTGTGACGGCGCTGTTGCACAAGGGGCGGATCGTGCTGATCGGCGACACTCTAGTCCATGAATGGCCGGACGAAAACGATCTGGCCAATATCGCCGAGCGCTCAGCAGCCGTTGCCCGCCATATGGGGCTGGAGCCGCGCGTTGCCTTTGTCAGCTTTTCGACGTTTGGCTACCCGGTGTCGGAGCGGGCCGAAAAGATGCACCGCGCTCCTGCCGTTCTGGATCAGCGTGGCGTAGATTTCGAATACGAAGGTGAAATGACGGTGGACGTGGCGCTGAATGTCGACCAGCAGGCAAACTATCCGTTCCAGCGCCTGACCGGACCGGCGAATATCCTGATTGTCCCAGCACGGCATTCGGCCTCGATCTCGACCAAGTTGATGCAGGAAATGGGTGGGGCCACGGTGATCGGCCCGATCTTGTCGGGCATCGACAAGCCGATTCAGATCTGTTCGACCATATCGACGGCCAATGACATTCTGAACATGGCCATTCTGGCCTCCTGCGATATTGGTTAAGCCATGACAATCTGGAATCTAGGATCGATCAACGCAGACATGATTTATGATGTGCCACACCTGCCGGGCGCGGGTGAGACGCTTTCGGCCAACCGTTTGGATCGGTTTCTGGGCGGCAAGGGCGCGAATATGTCCGTCGCCGGCGCGCGGGCCGGCGCGCGGGTGGCGCATATTGGGGCCATAGGGCCCGACGGGCGCTGGGCGCGTGACAGGCTGACCGAATATGGCGTCGATACCCGTTGGATTGCCGAGGTTTCAGATCCTACCGGGCATGCCATTATCGCCGTAGACGCCGAGGGTGAAAACAACATCATCCTGTTTCAAGGCGCAAATCATGCAATTACGTCAGATCAACTAGGCCAGGCGCTGTCATCGGCGGATCAGGGTGATCTGATTGTGACGCAAAACGAAACCAACTTGCAGGTCGAAGCCGCAAAATTGGGCCGCGAAATGGGGCTGACTGTCTGTTACGCGGCGGCCCCTTTTCAAGCCGATGCAGTGCGGGCGGTTCTTCCGTATCTGGATTTCCTGATCCTAAATGAGGTCGAGGCCGAGCAGCTGCGGCAGGCAACCGGACAGGGCCTGTCCGAGTTGGGGATAGAGCATGTCATTGTGACCCTCGGATCAAAGGGCGCGCGATATCATCATAAGGGGACGACCTCGGATTTTTTGGCTTACAAGGTTCAGGCGGTGGACACAACTGGTGCGGGCGATACGTTCACAGGTTACGTTCTGGCAGGAATGGATCGTGGCATGCCGATGGAGCAGGCCATATTGCAGGCAAACCGGGCTGCCGCGTTGATGGTGACACGGCACGGTACGGCGGATGTCATTCCTGATCTGAAAGAAGTGCGCGAAGCGCGCTTTGATTAAGACCCGGCAAAGGGCGCGTCACTGCCCCACAGCTGTTTGACGCGGGCGTCGCGACCGCAGGCTTTGCGATAGGCCTTATAGGCGTTGTGCTGGCGTTTGGGACCAAACCGCGTAAAGACCAGTTTTTCGCCCTTATAGTAATCCTGATGATAGGCTTCGGCCGGGTAAAACCGGTCCTGTTGCAGGATCGGGGTGACAATCGTTTGACGCAGGACGTTCTGCGCTTTGGATTTTGCAGCCTCGGCCAACGCCTTTTCGCCTGTGTTAGAGACGAAAATCGCTGTGCGGTAACTCTCTCCCCGGTCGCAGAACTGTCCGCCCGCATCCGTAGGGTCGACCGAGCGGAAAAACAGGTTCAGCAGGGTTTCACGGGAAACACGGGCTGGGTCAAAGGTAATCTGAACCGCCTCGTAATGGCCTGTGCCGCCTTTGGACACCTCGCCATAGGTTGGGTCGGCGGTTGCGCCGCCGGTATAGCCCGAGACCGCATGAATCACCCCTGGCACGGATTCGAAATCGGATTCAACGCACCAGAAACATCCCCCGGCCACAGTCAGCGTTTCGGTCCCGGCAGCGGGTGCAGGGGCGGCGCGCAGCATTGCGACGATGAGGATCAACGCGAATAAAAGCCATGGCTTGACTGCATCAAGATATGTGGTTCGGATCATGGTGGGTCTCCTTCCATGATCAGACTGCCTTGGGAAAACTTCAGGCGCAACGCGCTGACATCTGTTCTCACGCGCTGGTGAGACGAGTTTATCGCCTCAGCCCAGCAACTGCCCCAGTTTCATCGCCACACCCATATTGCCTGAGATCTTGAGCTTGCCCATGGCAATACCGGTCATCGGGTTCAGCTTGCCGGTCAGCAGCTTGGTTAGGTTCTCTTGTGAGATACGAATGGTGCAATCAGTGTCCCGATCCTGCGTCGTCGCCTGATTGTCGGCCAGAACAATCACACCGGCATCACCGCAATCGAATTTCAACGACCCATCGAAGTTTTTGCCATTCAGACCGCTCTGAATACCTTCTGCGATATCCTGCAACATGCCCCCTCCTTTCAGTGTTGTGACTTGGGTAAAGACATATCCTGCGGTGGAGCAAGAGTGACCTGACGGGAGGTGGCAAAAATGGGCGCATAAAAAACCCGGCATCCTGAGGGGCTGCCGGGTCTTCAGGTCAAAATCTCAGCTGTCTTACTTTGACAGCCGTTTGTCGCGTGCTGCCAGCAGTTTCAGGCGTAGGGCGTTCAGTTGGATGAATCCCGCAGCGTCTTTCTGATCGTAGGCACCAGCATCCTCTTCGAAGGTCACGTGCGCCTCGGAATACAGCGAGTGTTCCGACCAGCGGCCAACGGTCGATGCCAGACCTTTGTACAGCTTCACGCGCACGGTGCCGGTGACATGATCCTGAGATTTGTCGATCGCGGCCTGCAGCATCTCGCGCTCGGGCGAGTACCAGAAGCCGTTATAGATCAGCTCTGCATATTGAGGCATCAGCTGGTCCTTCAAATGCATCGCGCCCCGATCCATGGTGATGGATTCGATGCCACGGTGTGCTTCCAACAGGATTGTGCCGCCGGGTGTTTCATAGATACCGCGCGATTTCATGCCAACAAAGCGACCTTCGACCAGATCGAGACGCCCAATGCCGTGCTTGCCGCCATATTCGTTCAGCTTGGTCAGGATGGTGGCCGGGCTCATCGCCTCGCCATTGATGCTGACCGCGTCACCTTTTTCGAACCCGATCTCGATGAATTCTGGTTTATTCGGCGCGTCCTCGGGGTGGACCGTGCGCTGATAGACGTAATCGGGCGCCATATCGGCGGGGTCTTCCAGAACCTTGCCCTCGGATGAGGTGTGCAGCAGGTTGGCATCAACCGAGAACGGTGCCTCACCCCGCTTGTCCTTGGCGATCGGAATCTGGTTGGCCTCGGCAAATTCCAGCAGCTTGGTGCGGCTGGACAAGTCCCACTCGCGCCACGGGGCAATCACCTTGATGTCAGGGTTCAGCGCGTAAGCGGCCAGTTCGAACCGCACCTGATCGTTGCCCTTACCGGTCGCGCCATGAGATACGGCATCCGCTCCGGTCGCCTCGGCAATCTCGACCAGACGTTTCGAGATCAACGGTCGCGCAATCGAGGTGCCCAGCAGGTACAGGCCCTCATACTGCGCATTCGCGCGGAACATCGGAAAGACGAAATCGCGGACGAATTCCTCGCGGATGTCCTCAATATAGATGTTTTCGGGCTTGATCCCCAGCAGCTCGGCCTTCTTGCGGGCGGGCTCCAACTCCTCGCCCTGACCCAGATCGGCGGTGAAGGTTACGACCTCACAACCATACTCGGTCTGCAGCCATTTCAGGATGATCGAGGTATCAAGGCCACCGGAATAGGCCAGAACAACTTTCTTGGGCGCGGACATCTGACTTCCCTTTATGCGTAGAACGACTGGCCCCTAGCGGGTTTTGAACGCGGGGGCAAGTTATCTGCGTTGACGCAGGTCGGGATTTGGGGTGAAACAGAAGGAAAGAAAACAAGAATTGGTTGAAGGGATAGATTTCAGATGTTGGGTTGGCAGATTTTTGCACATTCGGTGCGGATGGTTATTGGGAATCTCAAACAGGTTTTGCAGATTACGTTCGGGCCATCTTTGGTTGCGACAGCGGTGATTGTCGCCCTGTTTTTTGTATTGGACGTTCCGCTGGATCAACTCAATACAACCACCGGAGAGTTGCCTGCAGGCGTTTCGAGCGGATCGGTGATTGGCTTCCTGGTGGGCTTTATGGTCGTGATATTTGTGACGATGTTCTGGATTGTGGTGTCGTGGCACCGCTTTGTCCTGCTTGAGGAATATCCAAGAGGTATTTTCCCAACCTTCCGGTTCGATAGAATTCTGGCCTATTTCGGGCGGGTTCTTCTGTTGGGTATCCTGATGGCCATCGCGTTCCTGCCGGCGGGCGCGGTACTTTCAGCGCTGGGCGGTGGAGCATTGTCAGTTGTGTTTGTCATTGTCCTTGTCGTCTTCCTCATCATCGGCTTCTACCGTTTGTCCATAATCCTGCCTGCAGCAGCGATTGGGCAACCGTTGACGCTTGGGCAAGCTTGGAACAACACCGCCGGTGCGGGTGGTGCGATCATCGTTCTTTTGCTTGTAAGCTTTGTGTTCCAGGTCGTGGTCCAGTTGGTCTTTACAGCTCTCGCTTTCATCCCGGTTCTGGGTGTTTTGCTCTCACTGTTCTTTGGGGTTCTGGTTTTGCCCCTGATCAATGTCAGTATCTTGACCACCATGTACGGCGTGTTCGTTGAAAAGCGCCAGCTGACCTGAACTCGTACACATATGTATTCCTTGCTCTTTCAGCGATGATGGGGCAGGGAAACCGGCATGAGTGATTTCATGACCCGCGCCCGCGCTGCCGAACAGGCGATGCGCTCTGTGTTTCCGGTGACGCCTCTGCAGCGCAATGCCCATCTGTCTGATCGTTTCGGGGCCGATATCTGGCTGAAACGTGAGGACCTCAGCCCGGTGCGGTCCTACAAGATCCGCGGTGCGTTCAACGCCATGCGCAAACAGCAGAGGCAGAACCTGTTTGTCTGCGCCAGTGCGGGAAATCATGCGCAGGGCGTGGCCTTTATGTGCAAGCACATGGATGTGAAGGGTGTGATCTTCATGCCCGTGACGACGCCGCAGCAGAAAATCCAGAAAACTCGTATCTTCGGCGGCGACAATATCGAGATTCATCTGACCGGCGACTATTTCGATGACACGTTGGCCGCCGCGCAGGCGTGGTGCACCGAACAGGGCGGCCATTTTCTGTCGCCCTTTGACGATGTTGATGTGATCGAGGGGCAAGCCTCGCTTGCGGTTGAGATCGAAGCGCAGTTGGGTGGGTTGCCGGACCACATCCTTTTGCCAGTAGGTGGTGGCGGCATGTCTGCGGGCGTGGCTACGTGGTTTGGCGATCGGACCCATTGCCTGTTTGTGGAACCCAAAGGCGGTGCCTGTCTGCACGCGGCAATGGCAGCAGGACATCCGGTGGCATTGGATCAGGTGGACAATTTCGTTGACGGTGCTGCGGTTGGTCGGATCGGTGAAAAACCGTTCGAATTGCTGAAATCCCGTCATCTGTCGGATGCTCTGGTCCTGTCCGAAGACCGAATCTGCACAACCATGATCGAGATGCTGAATGTCGAGGGCATCGTTCTGGAACCCGCCGGGGCCCTCGCGATTGAGGCGCTGAGCGATATTCAGAGTTTTATCCGAGGGAAAACCGTTGTCTGCGTAACCTCTGGTGGCAACTTCGATTTCGAACGTCTGCCCGAGGTCAAGGAACGCGCGCAGCGCTATCTGGGGGTGAAGAAATACTTCATCCTGCGCTTGCCACAGCGCCCTGGCGCATTGAAAGAGTTCCTGAACATCCTTGGCCCCGAGGATGACATTGCGCGGTTTGAATACATGAAGAAATCGGCACGTAACTTCGGCTCGGTTCTGATTGGTATCGAAACCCGCAAGCCCGAAAACTTTGCCCGTCTGTTCGCGCATCTGGATGAAGCCGGGTTCACTTTTACGGATATCACCGAGGACGAGACCCTCGCCCAGTTTGTGATCTGAGAAAATGACCAGACTGCAAAGTTGTCTGTCGCGGCGATGGATCAGCTGCGTTTGAAACAGACAATATACAGGGCCGGGTTGTCACCCATCGCTAGTGTACCTGTTTGCTGCCTGTACGGCGCCGCTCAGAGCTCGTTCAATCCTGCCTGAAACTCCGTTGCTGAGGTCCGAAATGTGCCGACTATTTCGGCGATATCGACGGTTGCGGCCTGACCCTGTGCCGAATGGCGCTCACCATCCTGGCAGAGCCTGGCCAATGTCCTGAATCCCAGACTAAGCGCGCTGCCCTTCAAGGAGTGTAGATGCTGTTCGAAGTCAGACCGATCATCATCGACCTGCAAATGCTCCAGGCCTTGTTGCACCTCATCGAGAAAGATTTCCACTACCTCGTTAAACTCGTCGGCGCCGACCTCGTCCCGCAGCTGTCTGACCCTGGACCAGTCGATCATGGCCATCCTTTCCCTAAAGATAACGACCCGATTATCACTACAGGCCGTTGGTAAATCCGTGGTTAAGATGGATGCATTTACGACCTTCACAGGATGTTAAACAGCCGTGCGCTAGGGTCGTCCCGTTCCGCATTATGTGGCAGAGCTGAGGGTCAGGTGGCAGAGGTCAGTCAGGCAGAAACAAAGGCAGAGCTGGATTTTGGTGCGATTCGCAAGGTGCTGGTCGTTGATGACAGTCGTCTGCAACGTCGCATCCTTGTGGCCTCGCTGAAGAAATGGGGCTTTGAGGTGCTCGAGGCCGATAGCGGAGAGGCCGCCATCGAAATCTGTGCTGCCATGTCCCCCGATCTGGTCCTGAGCGACTGGGTCATGCCGGGGATGAGCGGGCTGGAATTCTGTCAAGCATTTCGGGCGCTGGAGAATGACGAATACAGCTATTTCATCCTTCTGACTTCAAAAAGCGAAAAGCAGGAGGTTGCGCGCGGACTGGATGCCGGGGCGGATGATTTTCTGATCAAACCTCTTGAGGCCGATGAATTGCGGGCGCGCATATCTGCGGGCGCACGGATATTGGATATGCAGCGTGAGCTGTCTGATAAGAACCGTATGATCGAGACCGCGCTCGAAGAACTGAAAGTGGTCCATGATGCGATCGACAAGGACCTGATTCAGGCGCGTAAGATACAGGAATCTCTGGTCCCCGAACTCACGCGTGATTTCGGTAGGTCGCGTATCAGCATGTTGCTGAAACCTTGTGGGCATATCGGTGGCGATCTGGTGGGAATGTTTTCACCGGGGGTCAACCGTGTGGGGTTTTACAGCATCGATGTGTCCGGCCACGGCATCACCTCGGCGATGATGACAGCACGGCTGGGCGGGTATCTGTCCAGCAAACATTTCGATCAGAACGTGGCGATGGAAAAGCGGTTCGATAAATTTTACGCATTGCTACCACCTGATCAGGTGGCAGAGATGCTCAATTCCCGCCTTATGGCCGATGCTGGCGTCGAAGAGTATTTTACCATGGTCTATGCCATTATCGACCTGCGAAACGGACATCTCAAGATGGTGCAAGCAGGGCATCCGCATCCGCTGTTGTTGCGACAGGATGGTGGGACCGAGTATCTGGGGCAAGGTGGTTTGCCCATCGGACTGTTGCCGGATGTCACGTTTCAGCGAACCGATACCTACATGAAGCCCGGTGACAAGCTGTTGCTATATTCAGACGGGTTCACGGAATGCCGGATGGCGGATGGATCCCTGCTGGAAGAAGAGGGGCTGTGCAGAATGGTGACGGATTGTGCCATCGATCTCAGCGGGCCCGAATTTCTGGACGATATGTTCTGGCGGCTGACACAGGCCATGGATCCGGACCAGGGTATGGATGATGACGTATCTGCGGTTTTCTTTGAATACAGCGGGCCTTAAAGCCCCATCAGGTGTCCCGAAGCGAAATGTCGGTCGCCGCTGTTGCCCAGCATCTGCGCGGCATCCGCACTGTCCAGCCAAAGGGCTTCGTGGAATGGCTCTGAAGGTGGACCTATGCGGCGCACAGGGCGGGCTCGATATATCAAACAGACCTTTTCGGCCCACAGGTCATATTCGGGCATGTATGTGAAACGGCGAAAGGCGCCGACCCGCCGCGGGCTGGCAATCAACCAGCCGGTTTCTTCAAAGACTTCGCGATGCAGGGCGGTGATGGGCGATTCGCCCGGGTCAATACCGCCACCCGGCAACTGCAGATCAGGGCCGGGCTCGGTCTGGCAGGTCAGCAACAGATGTCGTCCTCGAGGCAACAATGCGTATACACCCACACGTCGTGTGTATTTGCGCCCCGCTTGTGGGGTTTCACCGAACCGTCTGATCATGTATGGCCCCTTACAACCCGAAATCTTCGACCTATATGCTGGCGGTATGCCAATCTGTGGCGTTTAAGGAAACCCCATGTCTCTTGGAACAAAAATCGCGTGGGACGACACCGTCCTGCCCTTTCAACTTGATATACCGGATATGCGCGGACGTGTGGCGCGGCTGGACGGAGTGTTGGACGGCATTCTGAAACAGCACGACTATCCCGAAAAGGTCGAGGCTTTGGTGGCCGAGATGGCCTTGCTGACTGCTCTGATCGGCCAGACCGTCTCGCTGCGCTGGAAGCTGTCGCTTCAGGTTCAGTCCAAAGGCGCCGTTCGGATGATCGCAACCGATTACTACGCTCCGCAGGCCGAGGGCGAACTGGCCCGCATCCGCGCCTATGCCAGTTTTGACCCGGACCGCCTGACCGATTCCACACCGTTTGATCAGGTGGGTGAAGGCTATTTCGCCATCATGATTGACCAGGGCGAGGGCACGCAGCCTTACCAGGGGATCACACCGCTGGCTGGCGGCTCTCTCAGCGCATGCGCTGAGGCGTATTTCGCACAGTCCGAACAGTTGCCGACGCGGTTTTCACTGAGTTTCGGCAAATCAACTGAACCTGGCGTCGGTGAGCACTGGCGCGCAGGCGGCATCATGCTGCAGCACATGCCCAAAGCGTCACCATTTGTAGCCAATGCAGAGGGTGACGGTCAGATTCTGTCGGCGGATGATCTGGTTGACGGTGAAGAAGGTGAAAATTGGGGGCGCGTCAACATCCTTCTGGATACTGTTGATGACCTTGAACTGATCGGCCCTTCGATTGCGCCAACCGACCTGTTGATCCGGCTGTTTCATGAGGAACAGCCACGGGTTTATGATGCGCAATCGGTTCAGTTCGGCTGCACCTGCTCGGAAGAGCGCGTGCGCCAAAGCCTGTCGATCTATTCGGCGCGCGACATCGAAAAGATGACAACCCCCGAGGGCCAGGTCACCGCCGATTGTCAGTTCTGTGGTGCCCATTACGTATTGGACCCCGTCACCGTTGGCTTCGATGCCGGTGAGGCCTGATCCAACAGAACTGCTGCGGGCGGCCTTGAGCCACCCCGGCAACGGGTCCAGTGATTTCGATCTGAACCCTGATGCGGTTTTGCCAGCGGGGCGCAAGCTGCGTCCAGCCGGGGTTCTGGTTCCGATTCTTGTGACGAATGAGGCCCCGCGCCTGCTTTTGACCAAGCGCTCATCGGCGCTGAAACACCATCCCGGCCAGATCGCCTTTCCCGGCGGAAAACAGGATGAGACTGATCCGGATGTAACCGCAACCGCCCTGCGGGAAGCACAGGAAGAGATTGGCCTTTCCTCGGATATGCCTGAAATTCTCGGGCATTTGCCTACCCATGAAACCGTGACGTCTTTTGTCGTAACCCCGGTTGTCGCGATCCTACGAGACGGGTTCGACCCAATTCCTGAGCCGGGTGAAGTTGACGAAGTTTTTTCAGTCCCACTTGCGCATGTTCTAAACCCTGCGAATTATATCGTTGAGTCGCGTCGCTGGCGGGGCCAGCGGCGGTATTATTTCACCGTGCCCTATGGCCCTTATTACATCTGGGGGGCTACGGCCCGGATGTTGCGGGGCTTGGCTGCGCGGGTGAGTGAATGATGAAGCTATCAGAAAGCTGGGTTACAAATCCGGCAACCCAGACAGTCTGCGCCGTTTTGATCGATGCCGGTTTTCAGGCGCTTTTCGTCGGCGGTTGCGTCCGCAACGCGCTTTTGGGGGCGCCGGTCTCGGATCTGGATATTGCCACGGACGCTCCGCCCCAGCAGGTACTGGATTTGATGCGGGCGGCGGGGTTGAAGGCCATTCCAACTGGGATCGAGCATGGCACGATAACCGTTGTCAGCCAAAGCATCCCGCATGAGATCACGACCTTCCGGCGAGATGTCGAAACCGATGGCCGTCGGGCTGCTGTGGCATTCTCGGACAATGTTGATGAAGATGCCAGCCGGCGCGATTTCACCATGAACGCGCTGTATGCCCGCCCGGATGGGACGCTTTTGGACCCGCTGAACGGACTGCCCGATCTAAAGGCCCGAAAGGTTCGGTTCATAGGCAACGCCCAGCATCGCATCCGCGAAGACTATCTGCGGTCTCTGCGCTATTTTCGGTTTCACGCCTGGTATGGGGATGCCGAAGCCGGGTTTGATCCCGAAGCGCTGTCGGCCATTTCAACCAATCTGGACGGATTGGCAGGCCTGTCGCGCGAACGGGTTGGGGCCGAGTTTATGAAATTGCTGACCGCGCCTGACCCTGCGCCTTCGGTCGCTGCCATGCGCAGCACGGGCGTTCTGGCACAGATATTGCCGGGGGTTGAGGATCGATCACTTGCCCCGCTGATCGCCTTGGAACAGCAGGCTGGGGCAAAGCCCGAGCCGGTCCGGCGACTTTCCTCCATCGCCACGCCCGAGATTGCCCAGACCCTGCGTCTGAGCAAGGCCCAGATGCAACGCCTGACACGGATGCGGGATGAGGCCGCGGGAACCGCGGGCACTGCCGAGCTTGGGTTCCGTTATGGCGAAAAGGACGGCCTGCACGAAGTTCTGCTGCGTTGTGCTTTGTTGGAACAGCCCTGGTCCGAGGATAAGCGGCAAGCGCTCCGGGACGGGGCAGCAGCGGATTTTCCCGTGCGGGCCGCTGACCTGATCCCTGACTTTACCGGCCCGGCGCTGGGCAAGAAACTGGCCGAGCTTGAGGCGCGCTGGATCGCCTCGGGTTTCACCCTGACGCGCTCCGAGTTGCTGGTCGAGTAAATTGAAGTCTCAAAAGGGGATGACAAGCCTGATCGTTTGTGTTTTCTTGCGCCTGTAACATGAATGGAGGGATGCGAATGTATTACGGGATCTGGTTCGGCTAAAGCCATAACACTTGACCCGTAGGGGTGGTGTTCTGGCGCCATCTTTTTTCGCATGACTTGTTATCTGCTCAATCGGAGCACTCTCTATGTTTCGCTATTTCGAAAATCTCGTCGACCCTTTTGTCGACTACGAAGAAACCGACACGCCGCCGACACGGCTGTGGCCCTTTATGTTGAACTATTCCCGCCCTTTTATGCGGGTGTTCTTCTGGGCCGGATTGATTTCGGTCGTGGTGGCCGCGGTTGAGGTCGGTCTGATCTATTATATGGGTCGCGTTGTTGACTTGCTGTCCGCCCCGCCGGACGAAGTTTGGCAGACCCATAGTACGGAACTGATCCTGGTGGCGCTTTTTGTGCTGCTGCTGCGACCCATGCTGCATGTCGTTGACGTGCTGTTGCTGAACAACACGATCCTGCCGAATTTTGGCACTCTGATCCGTTGGCGCGCGCATAAGCACGTGTTGCGGCAATCGGTGGGCTGGTTCGAGAATGATTTTGCAGGCCGCATTGCCAACCGGATCATGCAGACGCCGCCCGCTGCGGGTGAGGCCGTGTTTCAGGTGTTTGATGCGATTTCCTTCTCGCTGGCATACCTGATCGGCGCAGCCATTTTGTTGATGACGGCTGATGCCCGGCTGCTGTTGCCGTTGTTGATCTGGCTCGTGCTGTATGGGTTTCTGGTGCATTGGACGGTGCAGCGGGTGGGGCCGGCTTCGAAGGCGGCCTCAGACGCGCGCTCGGCCGTAACGGGCCGGGTTGTGGACAGCTATACCAATATCCATTCCGTAAAGATGTTTGCCCATGGGGCACAGGAACTGGATTATGCGCGCGAAGCGATCGAGGAAACCCGCCGTACCTTTCAGGCTGAGATGCGGATTTTCACCATCATGGATGCGGTTCTGGTTGCATTGAACGGGTTGCTGATCGTTGGTGTGGTTGGCTGGGCGATTGCGCTGTGGATGCAGGGCAGCGCTACGGTCGGTGTGGTCGCGGCGGCCACAGCCCTGACCCTGCGCCTGAACGCGATGACCGGCTGGATCATGTGGGCGCTGACCAGTTTTTTCCGCCAGCTTGGTGTCGTTGCCGAAGGTATGGAGACGATCGCTCAGCCGATCGACCTGTTGGATGCGCCGCAGGCCAAACTCCTGCATCTGTCCAACGGCAAGATCGAGGTTCGTGATCTGTCGCATCATTACGGTCGCAAGACCGGCGGGCTGGACCATATCAACCTGACCATCGAGCCGGGCGAAAAGATCGGTCTGATCGGACGGTCGGGAGCTGGTAAGTCGACCCTAGTTAAGCTCCTACTTCGGTTCTACGATGTGGAGCAGGGGGCCATTTTGATCGACGATCAGGACATTGCCCGGGTCACTCAGGACAGTTTGCGCATCCATATCGGTATGGTGCAACAGGACAGCGCGTTGCTGCACCGCTCGGTGCGCGACAATATCCTCTATGGCCGCCCCGAGGCTTCCGAAGAGCAGATGATTGCCGCGGCCAAACAGGCCGAGGCGCATGAGTTCATCCTTGACCTGCAGGACCCGAAGGGGCGTACCGGCTATGATGCGCATGTGGGCGAGCGGGGCGTGAAGTTGTCAGGTGGTCAGCGGCAGCGGGTGACGCTGGCGCGGGTGATCCTGAAGGACGCGCCGATCCTGTTGCTGGATGAGGCGACCTCGGCGCTGGATTCCGAGGTCGAAGCATCGATTCAGGAAACGCTCTATGGCATGATGCAGGGCAAATCCGTGATCGCGATTGCCCACCGCCTCAGCACCATTGCCCAAATGGATCGCATCCTGGTGATGGATGGCGGCCGGATCGTCGAGCAGGGCACCCATTCCGAATTGCTGTCACACGGCGGGCTTTACGCCCAGTTCTGGGCACGGCAATCTGGAGGCTTCCTGAACACGGAGGCAGCTGAGTGAAACTTGCCGATCTCATAGATCCGTTCAAACCCACCGAAACGCCCCCGCCGCAAAGGCTGGGGGCGTTCATTCGCTGGTGCCTGTCCGGAGCTTGGCCGATGATCCTTGTCGCCTCCGTGTTTTCGGCCTCTGCCGGGGCGATGGAGGCCGGAACCGCCTGGATGCTGGGTCTGGTGATCGACATGGCAAACGAAAGCGGGCCGGATGGGGTTCTGACGGCGGGCAATCTTTGGATAATTGGAGGGGTCGCCGCATTTTTCATGCTGCTGCGACCGGCGCTGTTTGGTCTTTCGGCCTTTTCCAACAACTATATTGTCATGCCCAATATCCCGCCCCTGGTTCTGGCCAAGCTGAACCGGTGGACTTTGGGTCAGTCTGTGAGCTATTTCGACGACGATTTTGCCGGGCGGATCGCTCAGAAACAGATGCAAACTTCGAACGCGATGGCCTCGGTCGTGTCCGAGACGATAAGCGCAATGGTATTTGCGCTGGCGTCTTTGGCAGGGACATTGCTTTTGTTAGGGTCTATTCATCTGCTGGTCATGCTGCCCTTCGCCGCCTGGTTGGCGGTGTATTTCCTGCTGATCCGCTGGTATTTGCCACGCATCCGGGCACGCTCAGCGGCGCGGGCCGGGGCGCGGGCGATGGTGTCGGGGCAGGTGGTCGACACGATCACCAATATCAAAACCGTCAAGCTGTTCGCCCATTCCGAGTTCGAGGATCAGGCGGCCCGAAACTCGATGGTCGATCTGCGCCACAAGATGCTGGCCTTTGGCAAGCTCTCCGCCAGTTTTAGGTTCATACTGATGGTTCTGGCCGGGGTGTTGCCCGTGCTGTTGCTGGGGGTGACCTTGCTGCTGTGGCGGTCCGGGATGGCCAGCGCTGGCGATATCGTTGCGGCGGGCGCGATGTCCGTGCGAATTTCGCAGATGACCGGCTGGGTCAGTTTCACGCTGATGGGGCTCTATGCCAATGTTGGTGAGATCGAGAATGGCATGAAGACGCTCGCCAAGCGCGACCGGGTCGAGGATGCGGCAGGGGCAGCTAGGCTGAGCGTGCCAGAAGGTCAGATCGAGTTTGACCATGTCAGCTTTGCCTATGGCGGTGACATCGGCGGCGTGACCGACGTGCACATGACCGCTCATCCCGGCGAAAAGCTGGGCATCGTGGGCGCATCCGGTGCGGGGAAATCCACGCTCGTTTCGCTTCTACTCAGGCTCTATGAAGGGGAAAACGGCGCAATTCGGATTGATGGGCAGGATGTGTCACAGGTGACGCAGGACAGTTTGCGCAGTCAGATCGGGATGGTCACGCAGGAAACGGCGATGTTCAACCGCTCGGCGCGCGAGAATATCTTGTATGGCCGCCCCGACGCCTCAGAAGATGATATGATCGCGGCTGCGCAAAAGGCCGAGGCGCATGAGTTTATCCTTGGCCTGCGGGATGCCCATGGCCGCAAGGGCTATGATGCGCATCTGGGCGAGCGCGGCGTCAAGCTGAGCGGCGGTCAGCGGCAGCGGATTGCGCTTGCACGCGCCATCCTGAAAAACGCGCCGATTCTGGTGCTGGATGAGGCGACCTCGGCCTTGGATTCCGAGGTCGAAGCCTCGATTCAGACCGCGTTGCATCGGGTGATGCAGGGCAAAACGGTATTGGCGATTGCACATCGGCTGTCGACGCTAAGCGAGATGGACCGGATCGTCGTTCTGGATCAAGGGCAGATCGTTGAAATGGGAAGCCATGACGACTTGCTGGAACAAGGCGGGCTTTATGCCCGGTTCTGGGATCGCCAATCGGGCGGGTTTATTCAGGCCGCCGCCGCCGAATAAGGGTTTTGTTGTGGGTAAAGCCCAGCTATCAGGCCCTCATGACGCAGCATTACAGCATTTTACGCCTTGGTCATCAGGGCGACGGCATCGCCGACGGACCGATCTACGCCCCCCGCACCTTGCCGGGGGAGGTGGTCAGCGGGACATTGGTTGGTCAAGTGCTGAGCGACATACGGGTCGAGACCCCCTCGGACCAGCGGGTCAAAGCACCGTGCCGGCACTACAAAGCCTGCGGCGGATGTCAGCTACAGCATGCCGCAGATGATTTCGTCGCTGATTGGAAGGTTGAGGTCGTGCGCAACGCACTGGCCGCGCAGGGGCTCGAGGCCCCGATGCGGCCGATCTATACCTCGCCGGAACGATCACGGCGACGGGCTACGATTGCGGTTCGGCGGACCAAAAAAGGCACCATGGCCGGGTTCCATGGCCGCGCCTCGGACACGATCACCGAAATCTCTGATTGTCATCTGCTTGATCCGGCCCTGATTGCAGCTGTTCCCGTGGCCGAGGCGCTTGCCCCTTTGGGCGGTAGCCGAAAGGGGGCGTTGGCCGTTACGTTGACCCTTTCCGAGGGCGGTTTGGATGTCGCCGTCAAAGGCGGCAAACCGCTGGACGGTCCGTTGGAACTGGCCCTGGCACAGGCGACCGAGGCACATGGGCTTGCGCGGCTCAGCTGGGATGGCGAGGTGATCGCCTCGCGCCACGCCCCGGTTCAGCGATTTGGCGTGGCGGCTGTCGTGCCGCCTCCGGGGGCATTCCTGCAGGCCACGAAGGACGGAGAACAGGCTCTATTACAGGCAGTTCTGCAGGCAACCAAGGGCGCCAAGCGGGTTGTGGACCTGTTTGCGGGTTGCGGGACATTCTCATTGCCACTGGCCGAGGACGCCGAAGTACACGCGGTTGAGGGTGAGGCCCTGATGACCACCGCTCTGGATCAAGGCTGGCGTCGCGCGCAAGGTCTGAAACGGGTCACGACCGAGGCGCGCGACCTGTACCGCCGCCCATTGATGCCTGATGAGCTGAAGAACTTTGACGCGGTTGTCCTGGACCCGCCCCGCGCCGGGGCTGAGGCGCAGGTGGCCGAGCTGGCGCAGGCGCAACCGGCAGTGATCGCCTATATCTCATGCAATCCGGTCACCTTCGCGCGGGACGCAAAAAATCTGATTAACGCAGGCTATACCCTTGAATGGGTACAGGTGGTTGACCAATTTCGATGGTCGTCACACACGGAACTTGCCGCGCGGTTTGCACTGAACCCCGCATCATGACCAAACAGGAGAGTTTCAGAATGGGGCTTGCCCAGCGCCTGCATGATATCACTGAAAACCCGACCTTCGGTCGGTTCATCACTGGTGTCATCATCTTCAACGCCATCCTGCTCGGCATGGAAACCTCACCGACGCTGATGGAGGCCGCGGGCCCTTTGATCGTGGTGTTGGACAGCCTCTGCCTAACGATTTTCGTGGCCGAGATTGCGATGAAGCTGGTCGCAACGGGGCGGCGGTTCTTTACCAATGGCTGGAACCTGTTTGACTTCATCGTTGTTGGCATCGCTCTGATCCCAAGCGCTGGCGGTCTTTCGGTGCTGCGGGCCTTGCGGATCCTGCGGGTCTTGCGGGTGATCTCGGTCGCACCACGGCTGCGCCGGGTGGTCGAGGGTTTCATCTCGGCCTTGCCGGGCATGGCCAGCGTTTTCCTGCTGATGGCGATCCTGTTTTACATCGGCGCGGTAATTTCGACCAAGCTGTTCTCGGGCACATTCCCGGACTGGTTCGGCGATTTGGGCCTGTCGGCTTATACGTTGTTCCAGATCATGACGCTGGAAAGCTGGTCGATGGGCATCGTGCGCCCGGTGATGGAGGTTTATCCCTATGCGTGGGTATTCTTTGTGCCTTTCATCATGGTTACGACATTTGCCGTGGTGAACCTGTTGGTCGGTCTGATCGTGAATTCAATGCAGGATGCCCATCACGCCGAGGATGAGGTGAAAACCGATGCCTATCGTGATGAGGTGCTGGAAAGGCTGGAATCCATCGAACGCCGTTTGCTTGAGCAGTCGAACAGCAAAAAGTGATTTCAGTTTTCTGGATTTCTGGCATAATCACTAAAAAAAGCAGAAGCAGGCATTAAACATGGATCGTCGAGCATTTGGAATGGGTGCTGTGGCTACGCTGGGTCTTTCGGCCTGCGCCTCGGCCAACCCCAGATTTCTGGCCTATGATGGCCCCGAGGTGACCTCTATGGTCATCAACAAAAGCGCGCGGAAGCTTTATCTTCTGCACAATGAACATGTCCTCAAGGAATATAAGGTCGATCTTGGCTTTGCCCCCAATGGCACCAAAACAAAACGCGGCGACGGCCGCACGCCAGAGGGCACCTATCTGATCGACCGGCGCAATCCCAAAAGCCGCTATCACCTGTCGCTGGGGATTTCCTATCCGGATTCGAAGGATATCGCAGAGGCCAAGGCTGCGGGCGTTGATCCGGGCGGTGACATTTTCATCCACGGCGAGCCGAAAACCCGGTCCGAGAAAAAGCGTGCCAAGAAGCAATCGGATTGGACGGCAGGGTGCATCGCTGTCAAGAATGAAGAGATCGAAGAGATCTATGCGATGGTGAATCGCGGCACAGTGATTACGCTGCGCCCGTAGCCGGCTTCCAGACGTCAAACCCGAATTGCATATAGTCGCGCTGGTAGGTTTCGGCCGCCAGCGCCTCAAGTTTGGTGTCATAGATATCGCTCAGGGAAAACGGGATATCTGGTCTGGTATTGCCGGGCGCGGGCGGGCTGTCATGACCCAGCGGCCGCGCCAGATCCGGCAGGGCAGTTGCAATTTCTTCCTCGCGCAGGATTAGATCCGGCAGGGCAAAACCGACTACGCCCTCCAACACCTGCGCCTGACTGCACCAAACGCCGTCAACGCGCACAGGGGTTTGTCCCGCCAGGTTTTGCCGCAGGAAGGTCAGAAAAGCCGAGAATGCCTCATAATGCTGCTCGATGGGGTAGTTTTCAGCGCGTAACTGTCCGGGGATCGGAAGCTTGAACCGGTTGCGCAGCATATTGCGGATTTTCAGATAGGCGCCGGGCTCGGTGCTGAGGATATAGGAACAAAAGGCCGAATGTGCGCGTACCAGCGGGTGCCGCACCACGGTGAATTTGCGATGCCCCGGATGATTCTGTAACCACTGGCGGGTCTTTTTGCGGTTTTGATCAGTGATCAGATCATCCGCACTGATTGAATCAAGCGCAGCCATCCATTGCTTCACAACCCCTTCGATGCCGCTCCGCACGGGCAGATACATTAACGGGGTTTTCGGCGTGGCGACATAGGTCGCAACGGCCGCGCCACGCCGGGGTTCAAAATTCGGAGTTCTGTGCAGGCTGAAACTGTCGATGCGCGACAAGGCCTGTTCGGTCTCATCAGGGTTTGTCACCTTGGACAAGGCCGGCTCAGGGTTCTGGGGTTTGAGCGTGTCGTCGATCGTGGTCAACCGGCCCGATACCCCAAGCCAGGCCGCCAGGCCGTTCAGGCTGTCGAGCCGGTTCAGATCGTCGTAAGCGATGAAAAAGGCGGTTTGCCCGCTGGCCTGAAGATGATGCAGCAAAGTCAGTTGAAAGGCCTGTTGCTGGTCCAGATAGGTTTCGAACTCACGAGGGTTGAAGGCGATCTGCTCGGTGCGCCGCCGCTTGACGTTTTTCAGCTGCCATTGCTTGGTCTCGCGCGCGATCTTCAATGAGATATAGCTGTCTAGAGGGTTGCGCGTCAGAATGATCTTGGCGCAACTCGGGTCATCCAAAACAGGCTCTAACACACGCGGATCGTGGCCCTGGAAAAAGCGAAACCCGTTCATTTCACCGTCAGCTGATCGGATGGCGTTCAGCAGGGTTTTAGGGTCATTGTCGCGTTCTTCGAGAGTGACGCCCAGCAGGCTGTCCCCCTTTAGCCTGCCAATGAAATGAGGATTGAAGGCCTCACCATGGCTGGAGACACCTTCCAATGCGTTCAGATTTGCCTCAAGCAGGTTCGATCCGGTCCGCATGGCGGCAAGTATTACGAAATAGTCGAATTTGGATGACATGAAACGCTATTGCACCAGATATGGTTTTCGATAAGGCCTGAGTTGCCGGCCAAAAATGTCATCGGCTGGAAAATCTCCCATAAGATAAGGGTGCATACCCTGGTTCTTTAGGTTTTGCAGGAACTTCCCGAACCCGGACAGGTCGACCATCGTAGGGGCTTGGGTCAGGTGGCTGGGGTTCTGGCATCCGGTTTCTTCCAGAATGGATTGCAGAGGCTCCATCGGAGATTCCACAAACTCGGCCAGCGACCAGGTGCGCACTTTGGCCTTGGTCCAGACCGAAGTTAAAACCTCAAGCTGTTTGGTCTCGATTTGTTGCAGGCGGGCGGCTTCGTTTCGGATATCCGCGAAATTTCCATTCGAACGGAACAGGGGAATGGCCCAGGCGCCTGTGACAACGGAAATCTGCGCATTTCTGTCGCGCGCCAGAAACCAGTTGATGTCCTGCGTATCCGTGGGGCCAAATTGAAAGCACTGCTTCTCGCCCCGAGTATTCCAGATCAGGTTCGACAAAAACGCCGTAGGATTATAGTCCCGCAGGCTGGCACAATCGCTTAGTGCGCCGTTGACCAGAGGCGCCCCGCCGGCGAATTCCGCACGTTCGGGACCGAAGAGGTGACCGTGGACCTTTGTTCCGGTGGCTTCCGACAGCCAGGGCTCGAAATCTGCGAACAGTTCGGTAAACCCTTGGAATACCGAATAGGGGAACGACGTCAGTCCGTTTTCGCTGCCGTGGCGGGGAAAGCGGCTTTGCATATACAGGCCATCCCGGCCTCGAGTCCTGCGCTCGACCGCTTTCGAGAACAACCGGTCGATCTTGCCCGGGTTGGGTTCAGTAGGCTTCATCGCCTGTGCCTGGTTGGTCAGAAACGCCTGATAAAGCCGATTGGCCTGGGGCCAGATCTTGCGTGCTACAAAACAGTCCGACCGTCGCAATAACTGTAGATGATCGTCATAAAAGATATGCGGGCGACCTTGATAATCGAATTTGGACAGCGTCAGAGAGCGACTTTCGATATGTGTTGAATAAAGCCGGGTTAGGGTCTGAAAATAGCTTTCGTCGGGAATCCAGACGCGCCGGAAATAGCGGTCATATGTTTTGCGTTTGGGATCTTGCAGAATGGCCGACAGCGTTTGACGGGTCAGGCACCACCATTGACTGCCCATATGTGGCACCAGACCTTCGGGTATCGACCGTCGGATTCCGATGGTCCGCTGTAGCTTTACGTAAGCGTCGAACAATTTGCGCTGTTTACGCCACGAGAACGGAAATCTCAGCGTAAATCGTTCCTGATCCAGTCCGCCAATCGTCCAGCTTACATCAGCTGTTGTCGCGCTTTCGATAAAGTCGACACGGGGCCGTTCCGCTAGATATGTGACCAGTTCATCGACGGGCCGTAGCGGCAGGCAGGCGCCCGAGGCCAGAAAGATATGGTGTACATCGGGAAAGGCCTTCAGCATCAGTTCAGCCGCTGATTGCGAGGCTGCAACAATGCCCCAACCGCCCCAGTTGCAGGTGTGGCGCTCCGAGAACCGGATCAGAGGTTCGTCCGCACAGGAGGCTACAAAGCCATCAAAAACAGTCTCCGCTACCTTGAGGTCGACATGGATCACCACCGGGCAGCCGGATGCCGCCCAATGGCGCGCGACCTGTTGCGCCCTTGGAAGCGCGGCATGCACCAGCATGATGACGCCAAGGCTGCTCATGCCCAGTTCCCTTTCGACATGAGGCCAAGAATCTCAAGCTGTCGCCAGTTGATATAAGCCTCGGACCGGTCGCACCAAAACACCGGACGGTCGTTCAGCCCTTCGGCATAGGCGCGATATTCGCCGGACCCGCGATAGTGCTGACGCCGCTCCATCTCTTCATGTGCCTTGTCACCCAGGGTGTTGATCAGCTTGGCATGCAGCAACGCCCCGCTGGTTTTTTCGCCGCCCCAATCGTCATAGACTTGGTTCAGCCCGCGTGGCAGCAGCGAATGGGTCGAACTGACATAGACATATCGACGGTCCCACTTGACCAGCGGTATCTTGTTCAACGCAGGCGCCTTTTCCGGAGCCTGGCGGAAAAAGACACGGGCGCGCGGCCCACCCTGTATCCAGAGATTCCCGTATTCAGGGTTTTTGCTGATCACATAATTCCCGGCATCGAACCAACGGGCAATCTCGAAGGGGTCTTGCCCCTCACGATAGGGTTCGGCATCTACCGGGCCCTGCGGGTACATGTCGATCAGCATGGTGCCGAAACTGCGGACGGCACAGCCATCAAGCCAGTCGGTCAGGGCACGAATGGGCCGCGTGTCGCAGAACGGATAGATGAAGAACTCATCCGGATCGACCGTCAGAACCCAGTGCCCATCGGCGTATTTGCGCAGCAGATAGTTCGACCAATCAGTGCCATATGTGGCCCGCTTATAGCTGCCGTTGGACTGCCAGACCGATACGTCCGGCTGACTACTCAGAAACTCGCGTGTGCCGTCGTCGCTGTTGTTGTCCACAAACAAAAAGCGATCAACGCCAAGTTTTCGGTAATATTCCAGAAAATAGGGCAGGCGGATTTTTTCGTTTCGCACCACGCTCATCAACAGGATGTCACCGGGTTGAATGGCGTTGGTTTTGTCGGAAACCGCTTCTAATTCGCGCCGTTTGCGAACGCAACGCAACAGGCGGCGCTTGCGCCGCAATCTCATTCGGTATGAATCCAACAGGCTCACGCGACTGCCCAACCTTTGTTTATACGCGAGCATACCCGGAGCCTGAACAAGCCAGAGTGGAGCCGGGCGAATGCCATTTTATGCCACTTTACCATCTAATGAAGCAACGCATTTAAAAGTAGTTAGTCCGAAACGTTGTTTTTCCAGTCAGTTTTGCCCATCAAGCCAAGCTCACACAGTTGGCGCCATCCGATATATTCCACCGATTGTGGATCCCACATGATCGGGCGGTTAATTATGCCGTCATAATAGCTGTCGAACTCCGCCGGGTCGTGAAAATGCTGCGCTCGGGTTTTCTCGATTCTTGATTTGATGACCACCTCGGGCAGGAACTTTGTGTGCAGTAACACGCCTGAAGGGTCGTTGCTCCCCGGTCCGTCATATGTGGCGTTCAAACCTCGGGGCAGGGCGGAATGGCAGGAGTTCACGTAAGCATAGTGCCGCGACCAGCGTACCAGCGGAATTTTGTTTAAAGTTGGTGACCGCTCGGGCCGGTCAGCAAAAAACACGCGTTCCCGTGCGCCGCCTTGAACCCAAAGGTTACCCAGCGGCGTTTGCCGTTTGGCGCGCAACGGGCCTGGATCAAACCAGCCCAAAACTTCGGTCGGGTCGGTCCCGGGGTCATAGAGCTGTGCACCGAGCTGATCTTTGGGGTAGAGGTCCAGCAACAGCGCCCCGAAAGCGTCGCGCCCCTGCACCTCTAGCCGTTGGGTCAAATCCTGCAGCGGATGGCTGTCCCATTCGGGATAGATAAGCAACTCATCCGCATCCACCATCAAAGTCCAATGGCCGTGACCAAATCGCATCTGTAGCCAGGTCAGCCAATCCAGCCCGTATCGTGAGGCGCGATAGCTGGCATCGGTTTGCCACAAGGATACATCCGGTTGATCTTTAAGATATGCGACCGAGCCATCATCGCTGCCGTTGTCCACAATAAGAAAATGATCAACGCCCAGCGACCGGTAGTGATGGAAATACCAGGGCAGGCGCGTGATTTCATTTCGCAGGGTGGTAAAGACCAGTATCGCACCTGGGCGTATCTGGTCGGTTCGGTCGACCAGTTGGGTTAACTGATGGCGGCTGCGAAAGGATCGCCACAACAGCCGCCTGCGTTTCAGGCGCAAGCGATAGCGTTGCACCCATCCGATTGGCGGCAGGGTATCGCTCACGCGGCCCTCATCTGTCGTAATGCCCGTTCTGATGCCAGCGCCAGGCATCGGCAATCATCGTCTCTAACACGGATCTTTTGGGGGACCAGCCCAGTTCTTGCCCGGCCCTGTCCGAGCCCGAAACCAGCTTGGTGCAATCTCCGGCGCGGCGTGGACCGATTGTATAGGGCACTGCGCGATTGGTGACGGATTTCGACTGTTCGATCACCTCCATCACTGAAAAGCCAGACCCGGTGCCCAGATTGAAAACGCGACTGTCTTTGCCCTGTTCCAGCCATCGCAGCCCCAGAACATGCGCGTCAACCAGATCGCAGACATGCACGTAATCGCGGATACAGGTGCCATCGGGCGTGTCATAGTCGGTTCCGAACACAGTCAGCCCGTCGCGCTTGCCGTCAATCGCATCCAACATCAGCGGAACCAGATGGGTCTCGGGGCGGTGGTATTCGCCTACTTCTCCGTCCGGATCGGCGCCAGCCACGTTGAAATAGCGAAAAATCACATGGTTCATCCCGTGAGCGGCCTGGAAATCACGCAGGATATCCTCGATCGCGCGTTTGGAGGCGCCGTAAGCGTTCAGCGGCTGCTGTGGCGTGTTCTCGTCCAGCACCACATTGTCATGTTCGCCATAGGTGGCGCAGGTCGATGAGAACACGAAATCCAGACATCCAGCCGCCACCGCGGCCTCGATCAGGGTCAGCGAACCGGTGACATTGTTCGCCCAATATCTTCCGGGTTCGGACATCGCCTCACCCACCTGGCTGAGCGCGGCGAAATGCATCACGGCAGCGGGCTGATACTTGGCAAAAACCTCATCCAACCGCGCCCGGTCCAGCAGATCACCCTGTGCGAACGGGCCAAATTTGACCGCGTCCTGCCAACCGGTGATCAGGTTGTCATAGGTGACAGGTGTGTACCCGGCCAGCGCCAGCGCCTTGCAGGCATGGGATCCGATATATCCGGCACCGCCGGTTACAAGGATATGTGTCATATCAGATCCCGTTATTCCGGTTTTTCAGGGTGCGACAGCCTGCGGCACTCAGTCCAGCCCCATCGCGGCCATCATCTCTTCAAGTTTGGGAACGTCCTGCGGATTGTTTAGTTCCCAGAACTGGCGGCCTTTGGATTCGACTTCAACACACAGAACCTTACGCCCGTTTTCCATGAAACGCAGCTGTTCCAGCCCTTCCAGTTGCTCTAATGGACCGACAGGCCAGGACGGATAAGCCGCCAGCGCGTCAGGGCGGTAGGCATAGACGCCGACATGGTGAAACACCGGCGTTTCCTCCCCGCCCGCATAAGCCTGTGAAGTAAAGGGCACGACCTCTTTCGAGAAATACATCGCGCCGTGATCAGCGGCGAAAACGGCGGTTGTTCCACCGACGCGCCCGTGTTTGCGGTCATTCAGCAGGCTGTTGAGCGCATCGCCGTCGCAGCGCAGAACCGGAGTGGCCACCCCAGCCTTGGGTGCGGCACGCAGACCGGTGATCAGATCTTCGACGAACCAATGCGGGGTCAGCGGTGCATCGCCCTGCAGGTTCACCACGATGTCATAGCTTGCGCCCAGCACATCATGCGCTTCGGCGCAGCGTTCGGTGCCATTGCCACAGGTTTCCGAGGTCATCACAACCTCGGCCCCGAACCCTTCGGCCACCTCGCGAATGCGGTCGTCATCGGTGGCAACCACAACGCGGTCCACGCCCGAGACCGAACTGGCCGCGCGCCATGACCGCTCGATCAGAGTCATTGCATTGCCACTGGCCCCGGTGAGCGGCACCAGAGGTTTGCCCGGATACCGGGTCGAGGCGTAGCGGGCGGGAATGGCGATCAGAACGGACATCAGGCCTCCTTCAGGTCTACACCCGGAGCGTAGGCGATAAAGAACGGGTTTGCATAGCCGTCCTTGCCATAGGTCAGCGGCGCATGATTGTCGAACCGGACAACTTTGCCGCCCGCACCTGTCAGCACGGCGTGACCTGCTGCCGTATCCCATTCCATCGTGCGGCCAACGCGGGGATAGATATCTGCCTCGCCCGTCGCAATCAGGCAGAACTTCAGCGACGAGCCCGCGCTTTTGCTGTCCTGCACTTGATATTTGTTGATGTAATCGTCGGTCGCCTGGTCACGATGTGACTTCGAGGCCACGACCAAAAGC
Source organism: Ruegeria sp. YTSA226 (assembly GCF_059609905.1). NCBI lineage: Bacteria > Pseudomonadati > Pseudomonadota > Alphaproteobacteria > Rhodobacterales > Roseobacteraceae > Ruegeria > Ruegeria sp. YTSA226. The sequence goes on along the minus strand of NZ_JBXWMQ010000010.1, from coordinate 35,669 downwards.
GCGGAATTGTCTGGATCAGAGACCGAAATCGGAGTCACGGCACCGGGTTGATCCTTGTCCAGCGCGCCGGTTTCCTCGACCGATTGCCCGTCGGCCAAAGTATAGAACATCCGGCCGCGGGCTGGCGCATAAACCACGCCACGCGTTGGGGTGCCGTTTTCGACCAACGCGATATTAACGGTGAAATCGCCGCGCCGGTTGATGAACTCTTTGGTGCCATCCAGCGGATCAACGATCAGGAACGTATCGCCTTTTTCAGAATGCGAGGCGGCCTGTTCCTCAGTCACCAGCAGGATATTGGGGAACGCCGCACGCAGACCGGCCGAGATCAGCGCATCGGCGGCCTCATCTGCTTCGGTCACGGGGCTGGCATCGGATTTGACCTTCACGTCAAACCCATCCGAGTTATAGATGTCCATGATCGTATCGCCCGCTTCCAGGGCCAGACGTCGGATGACGGGGATGAGGGCGTCATAGGTCACAAAAAAGCTCCGTTCCTGTGATTTGTTGATCGAATAACCTGACGGCCTTATGCTGTGCTGGTTACGGAACGGCAAGAATTTCGTGCCAGATTGCAGGCAATAATACAGGAAAGACGCTTCGGGTGTTTTATTACAAGCGAAACCGGTCGCTTATAGGCGGTGCGTTTACGACGGCGGAACTGGTGTTTCACGCCGTGGTCCGGAATGTCCGATCTCAACATAGCAATGCTGTGCTTTCGGTGCTTATCAATATTTTCCAGGTTCTGGTGCTGGTGAGTGTGTTTTACGTGATCATGTCCCTTCTTGGCGCGCGCGTTGCCAAAATCCGGGGTGAGTTCATTCTGTATCTGCTGTCTGGGGTTTTCCTGTTTCTGACGCACATTAAAGCCGTCGGTTCGGTTTCCGGATTGGACACGGGTAATAACCCGATGATGCTGCATTCGCCGATGAACATGATGGTCGTGCTTATGGCTGCCGCTTTCGGGTCGCTGTATACTCAGGTTTTGACAATCGTCATCATCCTGTTTGTCTACAGCGTATCGGTTGCTCCGCTGGAAATTCAGGAGCCCGGTGGCGCCTTTGCAATGCTGATGCTGGCCTGGTTCACGGGCTGTGCGGTCGGCGTGGTGTTCATGGCGATCAAGCCCTGGTTTCCGACCACTGCCACGATCATGAGCACAATTTACCGGCGCCTGAATATGGTGTTCTCGGGAAAAATGTTCGTCGGCAATGCGCTGGGCGGGTTCATGTTGACCATGTTCGCCTGGAATCCGTTGTTTCACATTATCGACCAGTGTCGGGGTTTCGTTTTTCGGAATTACTATCCGCGCAATACCAACTGGGAATATCCTGTCTGGGTCGGGTTGGCTCTGTTGTTGATCGGCTTGCTTGGAATTTTCTTTACCCGCCAGCATGTGTCGCAAAGCTGGAGCGCACGCCGTTAACCCGCCACGCGCAAGGTCAGGTTGATCCGCCCGCCCTTTGGCAACAGTTTTGAAGACCCGAAACGAATGCGATCTACCCCGTGATAGGTTAGGCGCGCGGGTCCACCCATCACGACAACATCGCCCGAGCCAAGCCAGATCGATTCCGTTTTGCCCCCTCGGGTCGTGTTGCCAATGCGGAACAACGCGTCGTCACCTAATGAGATCGAAAGGACCGGCCAGGAAAAATCGGCCTCGTCCTTATCCTGATGCAGGCCCATTCGCGCCCCTTCGCCATAGTAATTGACCAAGCAACAGTCGGGGTCACGTTCGGGGCTGGCAAGATCGCGCCAGATATCCAGAATGCAGTCTGGAATGGCGGGCCATTCCATACCCTTTGGATGGTGCGGCTGGTACCTGTACCCGTTCTTGTCAGTGACCCAACCCAGCGCCCCGGCCGAGGTCATGCGAACAGACATTTCCTTGCCCGAAGGGGTGGTCGGGCGGAACAAAGGTGCTGATTTCAGAATCGGACGCAACAGCGTGATCAGCTGTGCCTGGGCAGCTCCGTCAAGGTAAGCTTTCCTGATTTCAAAACCGCGTAAAAGCAGCCGCGCCATTCCAGATTCCTCAATCCTTGCCAAAACCTTGCTAAAAAGGCTGCAGATTCCTGAAAACCTGCATTTGTGAATGCTTGCAGGCCCCTGTTCCCGTCCTTATATACGCCGGGACGCGCGATGGTGTAGGACCATTGCGCAAATCAGATCGGGGCCAGATGCCATAACGGGTCGGGCCTCGGGACATCGCCTTGAAGAGAAAGGGATTGAACATATGGGAAAAGTAATCGGGATTGACCTCGGCACCACCAACTCGTGCGTTGCCATCATGGACGGCTCGCAGCCAAAGGTCATCGAAAACGCCGAAGGGGCGCGGACCACGCCCTCGATCGTCGCCTTCACCGAAGATGAGCGACTGGTCGGTCAGCCTGCGAAACGCCAGGCGGTCACCAACCCTGACAACACGGTTTTTGGCGTCAAACGCCTGATCGGTCGTCGTGTGGATGATGCCGAAGTCGAAAAAGACAAGAAAATGGTACCATACGCCATCGTTGATGGCGGCAATGGCGACGCGTGGGTCGAAGCCCGCGGTGAAAAGTACTCCCCAAGCCAGATTTCGGCCTTCACTCTGGGCAAGATGAAGGAAACCGCTGAAAGCTACTTGGGTGAGGAAGTCACACAAGCCGTTATCACCGTTCCGGCCTATTTCAACGACGCACAGCGTCAGGCGACCAAAGATGCCGGTAAAATCGCCGGCCTGGAAGTGCTGCGGATCATCAACGAACCGACAGCTGCCGCTCTGGCCTATGGTCTGGACAAGGAAGAAACCCAAACCATCGCGGTTTATGACCTTGGTGGCGGTACCTTCGACGTAACCATTCTGGAAATCGACGACGGGTTGTTCGAGGTTAAATCGACCAATGGCGACACCTTCCTGGGTGGTGAAGACTTTGACATGCGCATCGTCAACTACCTGGCGGATGAGTTCAAAAAGGAACACGGTGTCGATCTGTCTGCCGACAAGATGGCCCTGCAGCGTCTGAAAGAAGCTGCTGAAAAAGCCAAGATCGAACTGTCCTCGACTTCGCAGACCGAAATCAACCAGCCGTTCATCTCGATGGGGTCGAACGGTCAGCCGCTGCACATGGTCATGAAACTGACCCGTGCCAAGCTGGAATCGCTGGTTTCGGACCTGATCAAAAAGTCGATGAAACCCTGCCAGGCCGCGCTGAAAGACGCAGGTCTGTCGGCTGGCGACATTGACGAGGTTGTTCTGGTCGGCGGTATGACCCGGATGCCGAAAGTGATCGAAGAGGTCACCAAGTTCTTCGGTAAAGAGCCGCACAAGGGTGTGAACCCGGACGAAGTGGTTGCCATGGGCGCCGCCATTCAGGCCGGTGTTCTGCAGGGTGACGTCAAAGACGTTGTTCTGCTGGACGTGACACCGCTGTCGCTGGGTATCGAAACGCTGGGTGGCGTGTTCACCCGACTGATCGACCGCAACACCACGATCCCGACGAAAAAGTCTCAGGTCTTCTCGACCGCCGAAGACAACCAGAACGCCGTGACCATTCGCTGTTTCCAAGGGGAACGTGAAATGGCTGCGGACAACAAGATCCTGGGTCAGTTCAACCTCGAAGATATCCCGCCAGCACCGCGCGGCATGCCGCAGATCGAGGTGACTTTTGACATTGACGCCAACGGCATCGTCTCGGTTTCGGCCAAGGACAAAGGCACTGGCAAAGAGCAGAAGATCACCATCCAGGCATCGGGCGGCCTGTCCGACGAGGACATCGAAAAGATGGTCAAGGACGCCGAAGAGAACGCGGAGGCCGACAAGGAACGCCGCGAGCTGGTCGACGCAAAGAACCAGGCGGAAAGCCTGATCCACTCGACAGAAAAGTCGATGGAAGAACATGCCGACAAGGTTGATCCAACAACCATCGAAGCCATCGAGCTGGCGATTGCCGCGCTGAAAGACGAGCTGGAAACCGAGAATGCCGACAAGATCAAGTCGGGCATCCAGAACGTTACCGAAGCGGCCATGAAGCTGGGTGAAGCCATCTACAAAGCGCAAGCTGAAGACGGCGAAGATGAACCTGCCGCTGCGGATGCTGCACCGGGCGAGGATGACATCGTCGATGCCGAGTTCGAAGATCTGGACAACGACAAGCGTAGCTAACGGGTAACCGGGCCAATTCGGGCCGGTCCGGTCACCGGGCCGGCCCGATTACGTTGAGGCAGAAGGAAATACTGATGTCAAAACGCGACTATTACGATGTGCTCGGCGTATCCAAGGGTGCATCAGCGGACGAGATCAAGAAAGGCTTTCGCAAGAAGGCCAAAGAATTGCATCCCGACCGCAACAAGGACAATCCGGAGTCAGAGGCACAGTTCAAAGAAGCGAACGAGGCCTATGACGTCCTGAAAGATGCTGAACGCAAGGCGGCTTATGACAGGTTCGGTCATGCTGCATTCGAAAATGGCATGGGCGGCGGTGGCCGACCTGGCGCTGGCTTTGGTCAGGGCGACTTTTCCAGCGCATTTTCGGATGTGTTCGACGACCTGTTCGGCGATTTCATGGGCGGCCAACGGGGCGGGGGCGGTGGACGTCGTGCCGCACGCGGTTCGGATCTGCGCTATAACCTGCGCGTCTCGCTGGAAGAGGCGTATTCAGGTCAGCAGAAAACCATCAATGTCCCGGCAGCGGTTGCCTGTTCGTCCTGCGACGGATCTGGGGCTGAAGGCGGTGTTGAGCCCACAACCTGTCCGACCTGTTCGGGTATGGGCAAGGTGCGTGCGCAACAAGGCTTTTTCACAGTAGAACGCAGCTGTCCGACCTGTTCGGGCCTGGGTCAAATCGTCAAGAACCCCTGCAAATCCTGTCAGGGTGCGGGCCGTGTTGAAAAAGAACGCGCTTTGTCAGTTAACATTCCAGCCGGTGTCGAAACCGGCACGCGCATTCGTCTGGCCGGTGAAGGCGAGGCTGGAATGCGCGGTGGCCCTCCGGGTGATCTATACATCTTTGTAGAGGTCTCAGATCACAGGCTGTTCGAGCGTGACAGCGTGAACCTCTATTGCCGCGTGCCGGTCAGCATGGCCAAAGCCGCGCTTGGTGGTTCGATCGAAGTTCCGACCATCGACGGTGGCCGCGGGCGTGTGCAGATTCCAGCGGGCAGCCAATCGGGTCGCCAGATGCGCCTGCGCGGCAAGGGCATGCCAGCCCTGCGCGGCGGCGGTGTTGGCGACATGTTCATCGAGCTGGCCGTGGAAACTCCGGTAAACCTCACCAGCCGCCAGAAAGAGCTGCTGCGCGAGTTCGACGACCTGGGTGAAGACAATCACCCGGAATCCAACAGCTTTTTCTCCTCCGTCAAATCCTTCTGGGACGGGATGAAGGGCTGAAGTCTTTTCCCAAAAAAAGGGGGCGCTGCCCCCGCGACTCCCCCGAGGTATTTAGGGCCAGATGAAGCAGGTGATCCGCTCTTCATCGGGCTAAAAATACCTCGGAGCGCGAGGCAGAGCCTCGCAAATCTCCGCTTGATTATTGTCGCCGCTCCTGAGATGGTCCGCGCAACCGTTGGGGTGCCTTGTTCGCAAGGCTGAGAGGTGCAGCTGCATCAACCCATCGAACCTGATCCGGGCAATTCCGGCGGAGGGAACGGTCTTATGAATACAGACGTTTTCCATCCTCCGTTGTTGCCCCTAGAAGATGGAGCAACGACATGGCAGCTATTGCCTTGACCATTGCAGGGTCCGACAGCGGAGGCGGGGCCGGAATTCAGGCGGACCTCAAGGCGATGTCTGCGCTGGGCGTTTATGGGGCCAGCGTTATTACGGCGGTGACTGCGCAAAACACCCTGGCCGTGACAGCCGTTCATGGCATTCCTCTGAGTGTGATCCGCGCGCAAATCGACGCCGTGCTGAACGATCTGGATGTCAGGGCGATCAAGATCGGCATGCTGGCAACCCCCGAGATTATCGAGACCGTTGCAGATGCCCTGTCGGGCTATGCCGGGCCCATAGTTTTGGACCCTGTCATGATAGCGAAATCCGGGGATGCATTGCTGGCGGGTGACGCAATCCGGACCCTTATGGACCTTCTGATACCACGCGCGACCGTCCTGACACCCAATTTGCCCGAAGCTGGGCGGCTGCTTGAGCAGAACGAAGCGCAGTCTCCGGATGAAATGGTGGCTCAGGGGCTGGTCCTTTGCGCAAAGGGTGCCGCGTCGGTTTTGATGAAAGGCGGGCACGGTAAGGGCGAGATATGTCATGATCTGTTGGTCGACGGCTCGGGTTTGGTGGATGAATTCACGGCGCAGCGCCGGAATACAAAGAACACCCATGGGACCGGATGCACCTTGTCCTCGTCCATATCCGCCGGGCTGGCCAAAGGTCTGAGCTTGCGGGATTCCGTGGCAGAGGCACATGCTTATTTGCAAGGCGCTATCGCCCAGGCTGATGGGCTGTGCGTGGGCCGGGGCCATGGTCCGGTGCATCATTTCCATCGGGTCTGGCCAGCGTGAGGATCTGGTCTGTCATAGGGGCAGGCGTGGCCGGTTTGGCTGTTGCGTCCGAATTGGCCCATCGCGGCGCACGGGTGCAGGTCTTTGACCCCGCCGGCCTGCCGGGTCCGCATGGCTGTTCTTGGTGGGCCGGGGGAATGCTGGCCCCGTGGTGCGAGTTCGAAAATGCCGAAGAGCCGGTCTTGCGCCTGGGGCAGGGTGCTTTTGACTGGTGGGCGACCCGGACCAAGGTTCATCAGCGCGGTACTTTGGTCGTTTGCGGTGCGCGCGACTTGCCGGATTTGCGTCGGTTTGGTCGTCGAACGCAGGGGTATCATGAGGTAAATCAGCAGGAACTAGCCACATTAGAGCCTGATCTACATGGTTTCGGCAACGGTCTGTATTTCAAGGACGAAGCCCATATAGACCCACGCAAGGCGCTGCAGGATGTGTTCGACGATCTTATCGCGCGGGGCGTTGCCTTTCATCGCGAACCCGCCCCTACTGGGTTGGAGAACGCGATTGACTGCCGTGGTCTTCAGGCGCGGGACGCCTTGTCTGATCTTCGGGGCGTAAAGGGTGAGATGCTGGTGATCCGCTGCCCTGATGTGACGCTGACCCGGCCCGTGCGCCTGTTGCATCCCCGGATGCCGCTTTACATCGTGCCGCGTGGCGATGGCATCTACATGCTGGGCGCGACGATGATTGAATCCGAGGATAAAACCCGCATCACCGCGCGCTCGATGTTGGAACTGCTCAGCGCGGCCTATGCGTTGAACCCCGCTTTTGGCGAGGCCGAGGTGCTAGAGATCGGCGTCGATCTGCGCCCGGCCTTTCCCGACAATCTGCCTCGGATCCGGCGTCGGGGCAGGACGATTTACGCCAACGGGCTGTACCGCCACGGGTATCTGCTGGCACCGGCGCTGGCCCAGGGCGTTGCCGATCTGGCGCTTGAACACAAACATTCGGAGATGGTCGATGAAGATCGTGCTTAATGGCGAGCCGCGCGAGGTGCGGGCCGAGACCTTATCGGAATTGCTGATGGAATGCGGCTACTCGGGCCGTGTCGCCACTGCGGTGAACGAAGATTTCGTGCCCTCGGGGCTGCGTGTTGCCCATGCTTTGGTTGAAGGGGATCGGATCGAAATCGTCGCGCCGATGCAGGGGGGCTGAGGATGAAACCCTTTTACGGAACCACATTGGCCAACCCGCTGATGCTGGGCACGGCGCAATATCCCAGCCCAGCTATTCTGGAGCAGGCCTTTCGCGAAAGCGGGGCGGGTGTTGCCACGGTCTCGCTTCGCCGTGAATCCGGGGCGGGGCAAGCATTCTGGCAGATGATCCGCGATCTGGGCGTGTTGGTGCTGCCCAACACCGCCGGATGCCACACGGTCAAAGAGGCGGTGACCACCGCCCATATGGCACGTGAGGTCTTTGATACCAAGTGGATCAAGCTGGAACTGATCGGCCATACCGACAGCCTGCAGCCGGATGTGTTCCAGCTGGTCGAAGCCGCGCGCATTCTGACCAGCGACGGGTTTCAGGTCTTTCCCTATACGACCGACGATCTGATTGTTGGCGAACGGCTGCTTGCCGCCGGGTGTGAGGTGCTGATGCCATGGGGCGCGCCGATCGGGTCAGGGCGGGGGCTGAACAATGAATATGCCCTGCGGGCGATGCGGGCAGAGTTCCCGGATGTGCCCTTGGTGATTGACGCGGGCATCGGCCTGCCCAGCCACGCCGCCCACGCGATGGAGCTGGGTTATGACGCTGTACTGCTGAACACTGCTGTGGCCCGCGCCGGGGACCCCGTTTTGATGGCCCGCGCAATGGCCCGCTCGATCGAGGCCGGGCAACTGGCCCATCAGGCCGACCCGATCGAGGCGCGCGATATGGCGGAACCTTCGACCCCGGTTATTGGAAAGGCATTTCTGTCATGACACTCGACCGGTTTTATCCGATCTTCGATCATTCGGACTGGCTGCGCCGGATGCTGCCGCTGGGCATCAAGTTGGTACAGCTGAGGGTCAAGGACCAGCCCATGGATATGGTGCGTGACCAGATTGCCAAGTCGCGTGACCTGTGCCGCGCAAATGGGACAGTTCTGGTGGTCAATGACTATTGGCAGGCGGCCATCGACGCCGGCTGTGACTGGGTGCATTTGGGGCAAGAGGATCTGGACGAGGCCGATCTGACTGCCATCCGCAAGGCGGGTTTGAAACTGGGCGTGTCCACCCATGATGATGATGAGTTAGAGCGCGTGCTGGCCATGGACCCCGACTATGTGGCGCTTGGCCCGGTCTATCCCACCATCCTGAAAAAGATGAAATGGCAGCAGCAGGGTCTGCCCCGCGTCACAGAATGGAAAGCGCGCGTTGGTGATACTCCACTGGTTGGCATCGGCGGGATGAGCGTCGAGCGTGCACCAGGTGTCCTGCAGGCTGGGGCGGATATCGTCTCGGTCGTGACCGATATTACCCTGAATACCAACCCCGAGGCGCGTTTGAGTCAATGGATCGAGGTCACCAGATGAGCCGATATGCTCGTCAGACGCTGTTGCCAGAGGTTGGGGCCGAAGGGCAGGCGCGCCTGTCCTCGGCACGTGTGTTGGTGGTAGGGGCAGGCGGGTTGGCTGCTCCGGCCCTGCTATTGCTGGCCGGGGCTGGGATCGGGCAGATCACGATCCTGGATAGGGATCAGGTTGAGCTGTCCAACCTGCATCGGCAGACCTTGTTTTCTGAGACGGATTGCGGACACCCCAAGGCCGAGCGTGCGGCGGTGCGGTGCAAGGCGATCAATGGGGACATAGACGTCAGCGGCAAAAAACAGGCTCTAAAAAGCGAAAATGCTGGCAACTTGGTTGCTCAGGCGGATGTGATCCTGGATTGTGCAGACAGCTATTCGGCCAGCTATATCCTCTCGGACACTTGCTTGGCGCAGGGCAAGCCGCTGATCAGCGCCTCGGTGCTTGGGCTGTCGGGCTATGTCGGCGGTTTCTGCGGCGGCGCTCCGTCTTTGCGGGCGCTGTTTCCGGATGCGCCGGACAGCGGGGCAAGCTGCGCCACCGCTGGTGTTCTGGGTTCGGTCGTCGGGACGGTCGGCGCGATGCAGGCACAGATGGCGCTGAACCTGATCCTTGGGCTGACGCCCTCGGTGCTGGGTCAGATGGTTCAGTACGATGGTCGGACACTCCGCAGCACGGCCTTCCGCTTTGACGATGCGCCCGAACCGAACAGCTGTTTCCGGTTTCTCTCGGCCGGGCAGCTGACCAATGATGATCAGATCATCGAGCTGCGCAGCCCCGAGGAATCCCCGCGCCCGGTACATCCTGATGCGCAACGAATATCGCCGGATGATCTGAATCAGATAGACCCTAATAAGGGCAAAAGGCTGGCATTGTGCTGTGCTACCGGATTGCGCGCCTGGCGCGCTGCCGAACGAATTCAACCGAATTGGCCGGGCGAGATTGTTCTTGTCGCGGCTTCAACCTCGTGAACAGAAGGAACCGCGAGATATGAAAAAACTGATCGCTGCAATCGCCCTGCTGGCTGCCGCGCCGGCCTGGGCCGAGGATAAGATGACCGTCTTGTTGGATTGGTTTGTAAACCCTGACCATGGTCCAATTATCGTCGCACAGGAAAACGGCTATTTCGCCGACCAGGGGCTTGAGGTTGAAATCATTCCGCCCGCGGACCCCTCCGCGCCGCCGCGCCTGGTGGCTGCCGGTCAGGCCGAGCTGGCGGTATCCTATCAGCCGCAGCTGCATCTGCAAATCCATGAGGGCTTGCCGCTGAAACGGGTCGGCACGCTGGTTGCCACCCCGCTGAACTGCCTGCTGGTGCTGGATGATGGCCCGATCAAGTCGCTGGCCGATCTGCGGGGCAAGAAAATCGGTTTCTCGGTCGCCGGTGTCGAAGAGGCGATCCTGACAACCCTGCTGGGGCAGCATGATATCGGTCTGGATGAGATTGAGATGGTCAACGTCAACTTCTCGCTGTCGCCGTCGCTGATGACCGGTCAGGTGGATGCAGTTATCGGGGCGTTCCGGAATTTTGAGCTGAACCAGATGGATATCGAAGGTGTCGCGGGTCGCTGTTTCTATATCGAAGAGGAAGGCATCCCACCCTATGACGAGCTGATTTATGTCGCCAATCCCGATACGATGGATGCCGACAAAATCGCCCGTTTCTTGGCCGCGACCGAGAAAGCGACCCAGTATATCGTCAACAACCCGGAAAAAAGCTGGGAAATCTTCGCGGCCACCTCGACCGAGCTGAAGGATGAGCTGAATGCCCGTGCCTGGGTCGACACGCTTCCCCGGTTCGCGCTGCGTCCGGCGGCGTTTGATGCGGGTCGCTATGCGCGGTTCGAGGAGTTCCTGAAGAACAGCGGCATGATCGACAGCCTGAACCCGGTCAGCGACATTGCCATCGATGTGACCGCGCAATGAGCAATTACGGCAAAGCTTTCGCATTGATGCGGGATGCCGCGCAGGGGCCGTGGCGGGATTACACTCGCCACACCTTTGTGGAAGGGATGAAAGACGGAACGCTGCCGCGCACGGCGTTCCTGCATTACCTGCGACAGGACTATGTGTTCCTGATCCATTTTTCCCGCGCCTGGGCACTGGCGGTTGTTAAGTCCGAGATTCATTCGGAAATGCTGACGGCTGTGGCCACAGTAAATGCGTTAGTCGCCGAGGAAATGCAGCTGCATATCGGTATCTGTGAGGCGGCTGGGATTTCCCATGAGGAGCTGTTCGCAACCCCTGAACGCGCCGAAAACCTGGCCTATACACGCTTTGTGCTTGAGGCCGGGTATAGCGGTGATTTGCTGGACCTGCTGGCGGCTCTGGCCCCCTGTGTGATGGGCTATGGCGAAATCGGGACGCGGTTGGCCTCCGAGGCAACTTCCGAGGTCTATCGTGACTGGATCAATACCTATGCCAGTGACGACTACCAAGGCGCGTGCGAAGCGGTCGGAGAACTGTTCGATCAGGCTCTAACACGGCGTATTGGTGAGGACTTTGCAGCCTCGCCGCGCTGGGATCGCCTGTGCCAGACCTTCCGCACGGCAACCGAGCTAGAAGTCAACTTCTGGCAAATGGGCCTGACCCCATGACCCCGGCGCCCGATCTGAGCATCAAAGGCACGGCCACGATTGACGGAGCGACCCTGTTCGCGCCGCTCACCCTGACCCTTGGGGCCGGGCAGTGGACTTGCCTGCTGGGCGGATCGGGCGTCGGTAAAACCACAATTCTACGTCTGATTGCCGGGCTTGATACAGGTGCCGTGTTCACCGGGCAGATCACCGCCGGCGATGGTGCTCCGATGCAGGACCGCGTGGCCTATATGGCGCAGGATGATCTGCTGCTGCCCTGGGCAACGGTCGCACAGAATGTCTCGTTAGGTGCGCGGCTTCGGGGCAAGTCGGTCGATCTGGAGCGGCGCAACCGTCTGATTCAGCGCATGCGATTGCAGGATCATATGACCAAGAAACCCGCCGAACTGTCGGGCGGCCAACGCCAACGCGTCGCTTTAGCCCGCACGCTCTTGGAGGATCGCCCGATTGTTCTGCTGGATGAGCCGTTCTCGGCGCTGGATGCCCGCACTCGGGCCGATATGCAGGACTTGGCGGTCGAGGCGTTGCAGGGCCGGACCGTTTTGCTGGTGACACATGACCCGGGTGAGGCCGCCCGGCTGGGCCAGTCCATCATGGTGATGACACAGCAGGGCCTGACCCCTTGTGAACCGCCGCATGCACCTGCCCCGCGCCATGTGGACGACCTTGAGACGCTTGAGACGCAAGGTGCGCTGTTGCGCTTGCTGCGCGAGGCGGTCGCATGAAATATCTCTCAGCCCTTGCAGCCACCGTGTTCGCGATTGCCATTTGGCAGGGGATCGTCTGGACGACCGGCTTGCCTAAGTTCATCCTGCCAAGCCCCACCGTGGTGGCCGAGACCTGGTGGCAAAACCGTTGGCTGATCGCCGAACACACTTGGATCACTGCGGTTGAGGTGGTGATTGGACTGGCCTTTGGGACGGTTCTGGGTGTGGTTACGGCGCTGCAATTGGCCAATTCGCGGGCGGCGCGAGTTCTGGTACAGCCGATGCTGGTGTTCACGCAGGCTCTGCCGGTTTTTGCGCTGGCCCCGTTGCTGACGCTTTGGCTGGGCTATGGTCTGTGGTCCAAGGTCGCGATGGCGGTGCTGATCATCTATTTCCCGATCACCTCGTCTTTCTTCGATGGGTTGATGCGGACGCCGCAGGGCTATCTGGACCTTGCGCACACGATGCAGGCCAGTCCGCGTGCAGTGCTGTGGTATATCCGCATCCCGGCGGCGATGCCCTCGCTGGCGTCGGGGATGAGGCTGGCCGCCGTCTATGCGCCGATCGGGGCGGTGATTGGTGAATGGGTCGGCTCGTCCCAAGGGTTGGGATATTTGATGCTGCTGGCCAATGGCCGTGCAAAGACCGATCTGATGTTCGCCGCGATGCTGACCTTGGGAGTGTTTTCCATCGTGTTGCATATGGTTGTCCGCCGCGCCACTGCCCGCATGGCAGGTGAGGTGCGTTAACCATCTGGAAACCGATTCTGCGTCAGGCTGAGAGCATGACACAGGACGCCTTTTCCGAAGCCCCAATGCTGTTCGATACAGACGAAGCCCCCGCGCAGCCGCTGCCGACGGGTCGGTTACCCTCCTACATCAAAGATCATCGCAAGCGGCTGCGCGAACGGTTCCTGTCTGGCGGGTCCGCCGCCATGCCGGATTATGAGCTGTTGGAGTTGGTGCTGTTCCGTTCAATCCCCCGGCAGGATGTGAAACCGCTGGCGCGTGCGCTGATGGATACGTTCGGCGATTTCAATCGGGTGCTGACCGCCCCCGAGGAACGGCTGTGCCAAATCAAAGGTGTCGGGGATAGCGTGATCACTGATCTGAAAATCCTTGAGGCCTGCGCTCATCGCATGGCCCGCGCGCGGGTGATGTGGCGACATGTGATTTCCGGATGGGACGCATTGCTGGACTATTGCCACACCACCATGGCCCATCGTGAGACCGAACAATTCCGTGTGTTCTATCTGGATCGCAAAAACGTGCTGATCGCTGATGAGGAACAGGCCAAGGGCACGGTGGATCATGTCCCAGTCTATCCGCGCGAGGTTGCCAAACGGGCGCTGGAGCTGAATGCCTCGGCGTTGATACTTGTACATAACCATCCGTCAGGTGACCCGACCCCGTCGCAATCGGATATCGACATGACCAACCGAATTCAGGATGCATGCCTGGCACTGGGCCTGACGCTGCATGACCATCTGATCATTGGAAAGTCGAACGAGTTGAGCTTCAGGTCCGAAGGCTATCTGTGAGTGCTATTGAACCCAGACCTCGACCCGGCGGTTGACCTTTCGGCCCCATTCCGTGTCGTCGCAGGCCATGGGCATGGCCTCGCCAAAGGCGTCGACCGTGATTTCGACGCTGTCCCCGATAGCGGTTTCAATCTCGGCCAATACGGCATTGCGAACGGTTTTTGCCCGCAACAATGCGATCCGCGCATTGGTTGACGCTGCCCCTTCGCCATCGCTGAAGCCGACAAACCTAAGCTTTCGGGCATCGAGGGTCCCGGATTCCAAAAGAAGGGCAAGATGTCGGATATTGGACCGTGACTGCGCATCCGGGCGCGAGGAACCGGGCTCGAACCGGAAGGACAATGACAGGCGGGACATGGGTCTGAAAATCTCGACCAGCCGCTGAAGTTCCTCCAAACCAACTTCTGATCCGCCCGACGCGATAGCATTGGCAAGTCGATCCCCTTGCACCCCAAGACCCATAGTCTCGGGGGTTTGATCGACAAAGCCAGCTTCGCGTATTGCCATCTGCGCCTCGATTCCTTGGGTGTAGGCCAGGAATTGACGTGCAAAACGCGGCAATCGCCTGTCCGGCAGGTATAAAAACATAGGTGAGGTCAGCGGATAATCTTCGGTCTTGATTGACTGCCGAGTAGCCGCCAGCGCATGACCGCACCCGCCGGTCAAAGGCAGGGCACGCGCGGTGCTGGCTTCGGCTTGGCTTGCGACACCTATTGAAAAGGGATCCGCAGCAACGGTACGCACCAGATCAGTACTACGGTCATGCCGAATGGCCGCCTCGGAAAGGGCTGTGCCGGAGGGTCTCAGAAGCCTGTCTTCGACATTCTGGGTCAGACCCGAACCGGCTTCCGGAAGGTGCAGTGAAATTGGCGCATCGGGCCCGCCCAACTCGGCCCAACTCGTAATCTCGCCCGAAAACACCCGGGTTAATTCCTCAAGCGAGATTTGCTGTAACGGGTTCGAGTTGGCAACGATTGGTACCAAAGCGTCCAGCGCGATGATGCGGGCCCGGCGGGAGCGGGTCAGATCGCCAAGGCCTACCGCTTGTGCGGCTTGCTCCTCTTCGGGTCGGATTTCGCGCAACGCCAGAACAATATCAGCCTGGTTTTCTGCTTGCGCCCTAAATCCGCGCTCAGTGTTCCCTGCGTCAAAGAAGAACCGACCCAGCGGTGCTGCCCGCCCGGGTTGGTGCAGTTCGTAAGAAAATGTGTTGGTGGTCAGCCTGTTTGGGGTCGCCGACAACCCTTGCTGCTGTGCGAAGCCAACAACCAGCGCTGGTAGAACTTTTTCCGCCATGACCGAAGATCCGGCAAATCGGATTTCAGCCACAAAATCGGTCAGGCTTGGGCAGGCAGGTCCGGTACAGGTCACACCGGACCCATCAACTGTCAGCGTGCCGAATTGTGTTGCCACACGATAGAACTCGCCGTCAAATCCCAGCAGGTCACCGGTGACTTCGACCTTGCCGTCATGCGATCTAAGCGAGATGTCTTGCGCCTGTGCGCCCGACGCGATTGTAACGGAAGCCAGTGCAGCCGCTGCCACACGAAAGAATGTCATAAGATGCCCGAGCCTGCCTGCGGATTTAGTTTGCGGCGATTGTCAGGTCTTGGAAGAGATTATTCAACACCAGAAACTCTCCGGTGCGAGAGCATTCAGGAAAACTCAGCGTCCTGTCTTTTGATCTCAACCGATCATCCCGCAATTCAAGCGACTGGATGTTCAGGTCGCGCCCGCAATTTTCTGAAGTCACCTCGGTTTCGACAGTGATTTCTATCGACCCGTTTTGGTTGGAAAGACCAGCAGGGAACGAATAGATTTCGATGTTTTTCATGTCCCCGGTTCCGGTATTGCCCAGACGCACTACCTGTCCGGCGCCTTCGGTCGGGGTCTCGGCCGAGACATGGCCATTGCCGCCATAGATGGCCCCGAATTCCAGCGCATGAATTTGAAGGTCAGTTTCACCCTGCCATTGCAGGGCAATGCGTTCGTAATTGGCAATGTCAGCGATATGGGTGGTTGCGACTGTTCCATGCTGGTCTTCAAACGAGATCAGAAAGATCGCATATTCTGACAGGGCCGGGATTGTCATGTCCATGCGCCCTACTGCGTCGGTGCGCTGTGTGACTGTCAGACCGCTGTGGTGAATTTCCACGGATTCATTACTGTGGCAGGGGGCGTTGACGACCAGCCGGGCGGCAGCGCCGGGAACGGCAGTAGCGCGCGCACTGAGGGTGCAGTCAACGGAATTGACAGGTTCTGATCGACTGGATTCGATAAAACGGCTGTCGGACCTAGTCTCTTTGCTTGTTCCGTGAACCGGCGCAGATGAGGTCAGAACGACTTCGCTTAACCCGGGGATGATTGAAGCCTGATCCGTAACTGATGCCACATCAACAGAAGCCCGCTCCCCTCGCGGTTGCGCAGGGGTTCCGTTCTGCATGAGGTAGCCAATGGCCAATGCACAAGCAACGGTGCCGCCAGTGGTTACGTAGTTCTTAATTACAAACAAGACACCCTCCCCAGTTGAAGGAGCGATTCGCACCCTGCAGTTGAATCACGGCTAATATGTGGCCGTGAGGCGGACTCATTGTGTCTCGATTGTGGTGACGTTAGGTCAAC
Source organism: Ruegeria sp. YTSA226 (assembly GCF_059609905.1). Lineage (NCBI taxonomy): Bacteria > Pseudomonadati > Pseudomonadota > Alphaproteobacteria > Rhodobacterales > Roseobacteraceae > Ruegeria > Ruegeria sp. YTSA226. Next base: position 19,209 of record NZ_JBXWMQ010000010.1, on the reverse strand, counting down.
CGGCCATGGCAATGCTTAAACTTCTTGCCTGAACCGCAGGGGCACTTGTCGTTGCGCGACGGGTTTCCCCAAGTTGCCGGGTCGTCTTCGACAAATCCAGGCCGCGCATCACCCGAGGCTTCGGCCTCGGCCACCGCTTCGGCGTGACCAGTGGCCTGATCTACCGCCTGCTGCGCCCGTGCCTGCTGTGCTTGCATCTGGGTCAGCATTTCGCGCTGTTCCTCTTCGGTCAGCGGTCGCACGCGGGAGAGCTGCTGGGTCACGGTTTCGCGCAACGAATCCAGCATGGATTCGAACAGCTGGAAGCTTTCGTTCTTGTATTCGTTCAGCGGGTCGCGCTGGGCATAGCCGCGGAAGCCCACGACCGAGCGCAGATGTTCCAGCGTCAGCAGATGTTCGCGCCATTTGCTGTCGATCGTGTTCAGCAAGACCTGCTTTTCGATGTTGCGCATGTTCTCGGGGCCGAACGCGGCCACTTTTTGCGCCATCATCTCGTCAGCGGCGTTGATCAGCCGTTCGCGCACCTGCTCGTCATCTACGCCTTCTTCGGCGGCCCAGTCCTGAACCGGGGCGTCAATGGTCAGCTTGTCCTTAACCGCCTCGTGCAGACCCTCGGTATCCCACTGATCAGCATAGGATTTCGGCGGCATATATTCGTCGATCAGATCGTCGATCACCTGTTCACGCATGTCTGATACGATTTCGGACAGATCGTCAGCGGACATGATTTCGCGCCGTTGGCTGAATACCACCTTACGCTGGTCGTTCATCACATCGTCGAATTTCAGGACGTTCTTGCGCATGTCAAAGTTGCGACCTTCGACCTTGGATTGCGCCCGCTCCAGCGATTTATTCACCCAGGGGTGGACGATGGCCTCACCTTCTTTCATGCCCAGCGTGGTCAGAACCTTGTCCAACCGTTCCGAGCCGAAGATGCGCATTAGGTCGTCTTCGAGGCTGAGGTAAAACACGGTGCGGCCCGGATCACCCTGACGGCCGGACCGGCCCCGCAGCTGGTTGTCGATACGGCGGCTCTCGTGCCGTTCGGACGCCATGACATACAGCCCACCGGCAGCCAGGACCTTTTCTTTTTCTTCAGCATGGCGGGCTTCTTCCGCGGCACGCAGCTCGGCCGGGTCGGCATCGGGGTTTTCTTCCAGCGCCTGCAGAACCTTCATTTCCACATTGCCGCCCAGCTGAATATCAGTACCGCGACCGGCCATGTTGGTGGCGATGGTTACTGCGCCATATCGGCCCGCATCGGCAACGATCTGCGCCTCTTGCTCGTGTTGGCGGGCATTCAGAACATTGTGCTGGATACCCTCTTTGGTGAGCATCTGGCTGAGCAATTCGGACTTTTCGATGGAAGTGGTGCCCAGAAGGACCGGTTGTCCGTTTTTCTGGGCTTCCTTTGTCTCGTCGATCATGGCGCCGTATTTTTCGGCTGCGGTACGAAAGACCTGATCGTCCTCATCCAGACGCGCGATCGGTTTGTTGGTTGGTACTTCGACAACGCCCAGACCGTAGATTTCGGTAAATTCCTCAGCCTCGGTCAGCGCGGTGCCGGTCATGCCGCCCAGCTTGTCATACAGGCGGAAATAGTTTTGGAACGTCACGCTGGCCAATGTTACGTTTTCGGGCTGGATCTGCACGTTTTCCTTGGCTTCGATGGCCTGATGAAGACCTTCCGACAGGCGACGACCTGGCATCATGCGACCGGTGAACTCATCAATCAGAACGACATTGCCGTCCCGCACGATGTAATCTTTGTCACGTGTAAACAGCTTATGCGCGCGCAAGCCCTGGTTCACGTGGTGAACGACCGTGGTGCTTTCAGGATCATACAGCGAATGGCCTTCTGGGATCAGGCCGTTGGCAATCAACTGTTGCTCCAGAAACTCGTTACCCTCATCCGTGAAGGTCACGTTCCGGGACTTTTCGTCCAGCGTGAAGTGATCTTCTCCCAATGACGGGATTAGCGCATCAATCGCGGTATACAGGTCCGACCGGTCCTCGGAGGGCCCGGAAATGACCAGCGGCGTCCGCGCCTCGTCAATCAGGATCGAGTCGACCTCATCCACGATCGCGAAATTGTGGTGTTTCTGGTAAATTTGATCCAGTTCCGCCTTCATATTATCGCGCAGGTAATCAAAACCCAGCTCATTGTTGGTGGCATAGGTCACGTCACAGGCATAAGCAGCCTTTTTCTCGGCATCGGGCTGCCCTGACCAGATGACACCGGTGGTCATGCCCACGGCGGCAAACACCTTGCCCATCCATTCCGAGTCGCGCTTGGCCAGGTATTCGTTCACCGTGACCACGTGCACGCCCTTACCGGTCAGCGCGTTCAGATAGGCGGGGAGGGTCGCAACCAATGTCTTGCCTTCACCCGTTTTCATCTCGGAAATATTGCCTTGATGCAGGAAGGCGCCGCCCATCAACTGCACATTAAAGGCACGCAGGCCCAGCGCGCGTTTTGCCCCTTCGCGTACGTTTGCAAACGCCTCGGGCAGCAGATCATCCAGGCTTTCGCCTTCCAGCGCACGTTTGCGCAGCTCGGCGGTCTTTGCGATCAGGCCTTCATCCGACAGATTCTCGAACTCGGGTTCCAGCGCGTTGATCTGTTCGATCAGGGGGCGGGTCGCCTTGATCTTGCGGTCGTTCGGTGTTCCGAACACCTTTTTGGCGAGCGTTCCGAGTCCCAGCATGTTCACTCCAGCGGATCTGTTCTTGTCTTGGTTTTGACAGGCTTGCCCACCTTGCGCGCAACCCATAGATACGGGGGGTGAAAGGCGGCCCTGTCCAAGGCTTCAAAGCGATGTAAGCGGCAGGTTCCAGAGTGTCAACGCTGCGCCCTGCCGTGGCAAAGAAATAGGATGATTCCATGCCCAAAGGCCTCACTTTTCTGCCATCGCTGGCCCTTGCAACGGTGATGGCGCTGCCATTGGCCGCCGAAACCAAGCCCGATGCCAGCACGGTGGTCGCCCGCGTAAACGGTGAAGAAATCACTCTGGCGCATGTGATCGCAACAGTTGCGACACTGCCCCCCAACTACCAGCAGGTCGAAGATGATGTTCTGTATGATTTCATCATCGAGCAGCTGATTCAGCAGCAGTTGCTGGGCCAGGAGCAAGAAGGGCTGAGCAATCTGAACGCCTTGGCCATCGAGAACGAGACGCGGTCGTTGCTGGCGGTTCAGACCGTAAATGCCCTGATCGACGAAGTTGTAACGGCAGAAACCATTCAGACCGCCTATGATGCGCGCTTTGCCGAGTTTGAAGGCGAAGATGAGTTTAATGCCAGCCATATTCTGGTCGAGACCGAGGATGAGGCCAAAGACCTTAAGGCTCAGTTGGATGATGGCGCCGACTTTGCCGAGCTGGCCAAAGAAAAATCAACCGGTCCTTCCGGCCCGAATGGCGGGGTGCTGGGTTGGTTCGGCAAGGGGCAGATGGTTCCCGAGTTTGAAACCGCCGTTGTCGCGCTTGAGAAGGATCAGGTGTCGGACCCGGTGCAGACACAGTTTGGCTGGCACGTGATCATTCTGAATGACAAGCGCAAATCCGAAGCGCCCGCACTTGATGCGGTACGCGACGAGCTGGCACAGGATCTGCAAAGTGAAGCTATTCAGGCCCGTATCGGCGAATTGACCCAGGCTGCACAGATCGAACGTCCTGCGCTCGAAGATGTGACCCCGGGCATCGTGCGTCAGTTGGACTTGATTCAGGAGTAACCCCGTGGCCTCGATCACCAAAGTCTCTCCGCTGGCCCCGGCGGCGTTTCCCGAATTGCCCGCGATTGACGGTGTGCGCTTTGCGACCGTCGAAGCCGGCGTACGCTATCAAGGCCGCACTGATGTGATGCTGGCGGTCCTTGATCCAGGCACTTCAGTGGCTGGGGTCTTTACCCGCTCGGCCACACGCGCGGCACCCGTGCTGGATTGTCAGGACAAGATCGGCGGGCCAAGTGACGGGCCGGCGGCGATCCTTGTGAATTCGGGCAATGCCAATGCATTTACCGGGCATTATGGCCAAAGCTCGGTCGCCGAGGTGACGCAAGCAGTGTCCAAGACCACAGGCGTACCGGTCGAACGGGTTTTTACCTCGTCAACTGGTGTGATCGGTGAACCCTTGCCGCATGACCGCATCGTGGCGCAGCTTGAGGCCCTGAAATCCGGCCTCAGTCGCCACGCAATCGAAGATGCAGCGCGGGCCATCATGACCACGGATACCTTTCCGAAAGGAGCCTCGGCGCAGGTCGAGATTGATGGGAAAACGGTCTCTATTGCGGGGATTTCCAAGGGTTCTGGCATGATCGCGCCTGATATGGCGACGATGCTGGTTTATATCTTCACCGACGCCCAGGTCGAGCAATCCGCGTTGCAGCAGATGCTGGGTGCGCAAACCGACCGCACTTTCAACTGCATCACCGTCGACAGCGACACTTCGACGTCGGACAGCCTGCTGCTGTGTGCTACTGGGGCTTCGGGGGTGGATGCGACAGACAATGCCGCCTTTGCTGAGGCTTTGGAAACCGTGATGCTGGACCTTGCCCAACAAGTGGTACGCGATGGCGAGGGCGCCACGAAATTCGTAGAAATTCGTGTGACCGGGGCTGTCACCGATGCCGACGCCAAGGTGCATGGATTGGCGATTGCCAATTCACCACTGATAAAAACCGCCATTGCGGGCGAAGACCCGAATTGGGGCCGCGTCGTCATGGCCATCGGAAAATCGGGTGCAGCTGCCGACCGTGACCTGCTGAGCATTTCTTTCGGAGACATCCTTGTGGCCGAAAAAGGTTGGGTCAGTCCCGATTACCGCGAGGAAGACGCCGCCGAATACATGAAAGCTCAGGACCTTGTAATCGGCGTCGATCTGGGGCTGGGCGCGGGTAAATCCACCGTTTGGACCTGCGACCTGACCCATGGCTATATCGAGATCAACGCGGATTACCGGTCGTGAAAACAGTTCTGGTTTCTGCGGTCGCCCTGATAGACATTGAGGGCCGGGTGCTGCTGGCGCAGCGCCCCGAAGGTAAATCCATGGCGGGCCTGTGGGAGTTTCCCGGCGGCAAGATCGAACCCGGCGAAACGCCCGAGGTCGCCCTGATCCGCGAACTGTACGAAGAACTGGGTATCAACACATGGTCCTCCTGCCTTGCGCCGCTGACCTTCGCCAGCCACAGCTATGATGATTTTCACCTGCTGATGCCGCTGTTTGCCTGCCGCAAATGGGAGGGCATTCCACAATCGAAGGAAGGACAGGCGCTGAAATGGGTGCGTGCGAATGATCTGCGCAGTTACCCGATGCCTGCGGCAGATGTGCCGTTGATCCCGATTTTGCGGGATTGGCTTTAGGGTCCCGGTTCGATCTTGTCTGGACGCTGGAATTCAGCGCGCGATTTAAACCTATTGCAGCGCTTAGGCGCAGGCAAGAAACGGAAAAACGCACGAGCGCAATCGCTTGAAAAGTAGGGAGATGTTTGGAGTTTGGTGCCCAGGAGATGCATTTAGACCTTACACCACCATACCCCACGACATTCCACTTTCTTATAAAAACCAACACCCTAAGACTTTAGCTATTCCGTTATGTGTCAGGATATAGCAGGATACCGCAGACAATAAGGTGGATAGGAGGGTGGACGAATGGCGCGGCCTATCCGTAAACTTTCGGCCGCAGCGGTGAAGGCAGCAGGCCCCGGTAAGCACAACGATGGTGCCGGATTGTGGTTACACAAGCGCCAAGATGACGGCGGGCAATGGTTCCTCAGGATCACGGTACACGGTCGCAGGCGTGAAATGGGCCTTGGGTCCATTGCAGATGTATCGCTCAAAGAAGCAAGAGAACACGCGGAACAGTGGCGCGCCTTTGCCCGGAAGGGTCTTGATCCAATCAAAGAACGCGAAAAACAACGGCGTGAGGCTGAACGCAATTTACATTGTTTGGCGGATGTCGCATTGGACGCGTTCGAAAGTCGGAAGGCCGAACTCAAAGGCGACGGTAAAGCTGGGCGCTGGTTTTCTCCTCTAGAACTACATGTCTTACCCAAACTGGGTAGATCCCCGGCTCAGATATCGATCAGATCGACATAAGAGACGCTCTGAAGCCCATTTGGCACTCCAAAGGGGGAAAAACTGCCCGGAAAGCCATTAATCGCCTCAGCATCGCTCTAAGGCACGCTGCGGCGCTAGGGTTGGACGTAGATTTGCAAGCCACCGAAAAAGCCAAAGCGCTTCTTGGTAAATCTAGGCATACGCCACAACACATTGCTGCCATGCCGTGGATTGACGTTCCAGAATTCTACAGAACCCTAGAAGTGCCCACGACAACCAATCTGGCCCTGCGGATGCTGATCCTGACGGCAGCCCGCTCAGGTCCACTCCGCTTTATGAGATACGATCAAATTGAAGATGACATTTGGACAATCCCTGCGCATCAGATGAAGGGCCGGTTAGGCCAAACGGCGGATTTTCGCGTGCCTTTGTCCGGCGAAGCCCAGCGCGTGGTTGACCTCACCAAACCCTTCTACCGTGATGGTTTTCTCTTCCCCGGCCTTCGCAAAGGAGTGATTTCGGATATGACGATGGGGCAACATATGCGCAAGGCAGGTTTGCCATATAGGCCTCATGGGTTCAAATCCAGCTTTCGGGATTGGGTGGCGGACCGAACCAATGCGCCAAGGGAAGTCGCAGAAACCAGCCTTGGCCATGTTGCAGGAAGTCAGGTCGAAAGGGCGTATCGCAGGACGGATTATCTGGAGCAACGTCGACTAATCATGAACGAATGGGCTCGTTATGTAACTGGCGAGGAAGAAAGCATCCATGATGATTTCTGAACCGTCCGCCCGAAGCCCAAGCGGTAACTCGCTGCAGGATCTGACATTCAAAGCGAAATATTAGACAACATCGTTCGCGCAGTTCGGAAGACGGATGGCTGTCGGGGTCGGCATTAAGATCGGCGCTGAACATCTCCCCAAAAACCCTGTTGAAACCCTTTCGCATTAGAAACGTCAGCGATCGGCTTCTTCCTCTTCACTCCTTCACATCCTGCTTTAGCAGAAACTGATTCTTGAAATTCTTCAGCCCCGGCATAACATCGGCATTGGCGATATCGTCACTCGCATGGATTTCATGCTCTAGAAATTCCTTCAATGCGTCACCGTGGTCACTGACCAGTTCAATGATCAGGTCGTAACGTCCCGCGACCCACAGGATGAAAACAACCCTTGGGTTCTTTTCAAGGCGCTTCGCCACCTGGCGTGGGGTCACGCCAGCGGCCACATTCAACCCGATCATCGCGTCGGTTGTGTATTCTGTGGCCACCGGATCCGACATCGCAACGATCCGCAACATGTTGTTGTCTCGCAGACCGCTCACCCTGTTGCGGATGGTTCCTTCGGACACATTCAACTGCTGTGCAATTTCCGAAAAAGCCATCCGACCATCTTGCTGCAATAGCCGGATGATCTGCTGGTTCAAGTCATCCTTTGGGGACCTAATGCTCTGTGCGGAGGCGCGCACGTTTGATTGCTTTTTGACTGCCATATACCCGATGCTCGATTGCTGCATTCGTAGCTGAGACTAGGTGAGGACATCGAAATTCGCAATTCTCTCCTAAGAATTCTGTGGCAGGAAGTGCAGAAAACGACATCTTTTGCCCTCGACACCGCAGCTTCCAAGGACCGTGACGCGGGCCTATTGCCAAATTTTCTGTAAAATCCCGCTGAAATTGCGGCTCTCGCAATCCACACGACCTGGTTATTCGAAATTCGCACTTCCATGCCGTTTTTTGACCAGATTATTTCTGATTCGTGCCCCAAAATCCCAAAATATTCGCGAAAATCGAAAGAATGTTAGGCGGCTAATGCGATATTCGCAGTCGAAACTTCAATTCCCGGCGCGGCGGGACAGAGTCCGCAAGTAGGAAGACCGCGAGAAACGGTAAAACCATGCGCCTGTCGTTGGACCGACGGGTACAGGTGGCAGTGTCGAAGGGAGGACAAATGACAATTGCCGAGGATAGAACTCAGGCCATTGGAGGGCCTCAGCACGGGCTGACCGCCGGGGCGTATCGCAGCGAAGAGTTCTGGCAGCGGGAATGCCAGACTGTCCTGGCCAAGAACTGGGTGTTCATCGGGTTTGCCCATCAGATGGCTAACCCCGGTGATGCTCATCCGGTTACCTGCGCAGACTTACCACTGCTGGCGGTGAGCGGTCGTGACGGCGACATCCAGGTGTTTCACAATGTTTGCTTGCACCGGTGTATGACATTGGTCGACAAGCCCAAGAATGTCGGCAAGCTGATCCGCTGCCCCTATCATGCCTGGGCTTATGACCTGGATGGCCGCCTGCGGGCTGCACCTCATTTTGCCGGAACCGGCAAGCAGGAGTTCGACGGCTTTGACATCAAAAATCATCGCCTCAAGCCTGTACGCACCCATGTCTGGCATGACTGGATCTTCGTCAATCTGGATGGGAACGCGCCTGATTTCGAAGACTATGCCGCGCCTTTGATCAGCCGGCTGGAGGGGATGGATTTCACCAGAGTGGAACCAATTGGCCTGCTCGACTTTGGTGAGATTAGCACCAACTGGAAGCTGATCATGGAGAACTTTATTGAGCCCTACCACGTTCAGTTTGTCCATGCCTCAACCACTGATCAACCATTGGAAAACCACTATACAATCACCGATGGCACCTGCATCGGCAGCGCGGTGGATCTGAACGAAGAGTTGGGCACATCCGGCAGTCTGGGGGTCAGCTCTCGCTATCTGACCCTGTACCCCAATTTTATTCTGGGCCGCTATTTTCCGGATCAGCTGGGCGTATATCTGAACGTGCCCATTGGTCCCGGAAAGATGCGCCAGTACCGAGCACTTTACACGACAGAAGGCCAGGAACTGAGCGCCGAGGAAGTACAAGCCCTCAGAAACCTTTGGTGGGATGTCCACAAGGAAGATCACGAGATGGTTGAACGCATGTTTGAGGGCCGCAAATCCCCGGTCGCCGAGGATGGGGGCCTGTTGTCGCCCGCTTGGGAGGACAGCGTCCGCGCCTTTCAGGATCTGATCGAGCGCGACGTGGCCGGTACTTAAGCAAGAAGGAACAATATCGATGAACAAGTCCATATCCAAAGGGTTTCGTCTGGCCCATACGATGATGCGGGTCACCGACATGGAGAAGTCACTGGATTTCTATTGCGGAATTCTGGGTATGGAAGTGCAGCGGCGCACGGACTACCCCGAAGGCAAATTCACCAATACCTTTATCGGCTATGGGCCCGAGGCCGAGTTTCCCACGCTGGAGCTGACCGCCAATTGGGATCAGGGCACGCCTTATGACAAAGGCGACGGTTGGGGTCACATCTGCATCGAAACGCCAGATGTTTATGCCGCGTGCGAACAGCTGGCTGCGGCCGGGGTAAACATCACCCGCCCACCGGGGCCAATGAAAAACGGCACAAGGGTCATCGCCTTTTGCGAGGACCCTGACGGTTACAAGGTCGAATTGAACGAATCCATACTGAAACACCTGGCACAGGAAGGCTGACCAAATGGGTGACACACCTCAACTTTTCAAATTCGATCTGGTTCAAAATCGCTACGACTCGATGGGCGACAGCGACACTTACATCAAACCAATGGTGACCAGCGAATTCAGCAAGTCCATGTGCGGCGGTATCAACGTCCTGAACAACATCAAGGTGCCGTGGGATCTGACCTGCGACGAAATCATTTATTGCCTTGAAGGTACTTTCCGGTTGGTTTGCGATGGCGAAAGCTATGTTTGCAATCGCGGTGACGTGCTGTTTGTCCCCAAGGACAACCACATTTCCTACGAGTCGGATGGCAAATGCGTGATCTTCTATGCCGCCTACCCTCACAACTGGAAACAGCTTGCCGGGATCACGCAGGTTCCGGGCATCGACCCTGACGATTTTGTCCCTGGCTGAACATCTTAACCGCTGAGCGACAGAACAACCGAAACCAGCACCAACACTGAGGGATCACCTTCGGTGAACCAAATCTGATTGCCATTCGATGGGAGGACGCCGAATGCCCAAGGACAATGCCAGCACCCGCATCTACTACGAGACTTTCCATGACGCTGTCGAGCGTAACCGCCCGCGTATCGCAGAGGTACGGCAACGTCTGGAGGAGGCTGGCGTCAAATACGTGATGGCTGCCTGGATTGACCTGCACGGTATTCCAAAAACCAAACCCGTACCGATGAGTGATTTTGAACCGCTATGCCTTGGGAAAGGGCCACAATTCGCGGTGCATTCGATTTCGTACGTGCCCGAGCTAAGCCCCGCCGACAGCGATCAGGTAGTGGTTCCGGATCTCGATGCCGTCTACGTCTGTCCGTGGGACACATCGATGGCGATTATTTTCTCGGATCTCTATTGGGAAGATGCGCCTTATAATGTCTGCCCGCGTCAGGCCCTGAAACGTGCCATGCACGAGGCTGCGCAGGAAGGGTACACAGGTTATGCTGGGGTCGAGCCCGAATTCATTGTGATGAAATACGACGACGCCGGTCAGCCGGTGAAGGCGTTTGACGACGACCCTGCAAGCGGCCTTCGGCCCCGCCGTCAGGCGTTTGGCTATGACGTTGAATACTCGATCGACTCGATGGCGTTTCTGAAAGACATGATCGACATCATCGAGGGTCTGGGTTGGAACCTGCATGACGTGGTGGCCGAGGGTGCGTATTCGCAGTTCGAGCTGGATTTCCACTACACCAACATGCTGGAAATGTCTGATCGGCTGGCATTCCTGCGCATCACCCTGAAAGAAGTCGCAAAAAAGCACGGGATGTTCATCACTTTCATGCCGAAACCGACAGTGGGCGATTGGCGGTCTGGCGCGCATATCAACATGTCGATGCAGCATGAAAGCCGTCCGGGCGAGAACATTTTCGAAACGCCGGATGGCGATTGGAGTGACGAAAGCCGCTGGGCAGTTGGCGGACTGATGCAGCATGCAGAAGCAATCACCGCGATCACCTGTCCGACGGTGAATTCCTATAACGGTCTGGTGCCACGTGTTGGCGGCTTTGAAGGCGGCACGGTCACATGGGCCCCGACAAATATCACCTACGGCTTCAACAACCGATCCGCCCAGTTCCGCCTTCCGCAAAGCCGCCACTGCATCGAAAATCGCGCCTGTGACATGACAATGAATGTCTATCTCGCGATGGCGATGCACTTGAGCTGCGGAATAAAAGGCATCAAAAACAAGATCGATCCGGGCAAACCAACAGATTTTGATTTGTACTCAAAGACTGAATCCGAGCTTGCCGAGCTCGGTATACGCAGGCTTCCGCGAACTTTGTTCAACGCTATTGAGGCTCTGCGTCATGACGAGATGGCCGAACATGTGATGGGGCGCGTGATGCGCAACTCCTATCTCGAGTACAAGAACGACGAATGGGAGCGCTATCACCAATCGGTCACTGACTGGGAAGTGCAAGAGTATCTGAGGCTGTACTGAAAGATGGTCGTGGATGAGTTTAGGACATTCGACCTTGGAGACTTCCCGCTTCTATCGGGTCAGGTTTTGCGCGACGCCAAACTTGCCTATCAAACTTACGGCACGTTGTCGGCCACCCGAGACAATGTCATCGTCCTACCGACCTTCTACACGGGGACAAATACTCGGAACGAAGGGTTCTTCGGCCCCGGTCGCGCTATTGACCCAAGCCGCCACTTCATCGTCAGTCCAAATTTGTTCGGCAATGGCCGTTCGTCTTCGCCCTCGAATACGCCCTCCCCTCAAGACGGCCCGCGATTTCCGTTGGTGCAGATGTGGGATAATATCGCGGCGCAGCATCGGTTGATCCAAGATCACCTCGGCATCGAAAAGATCGCGCTGGTCGCCGGCTGGTCAATGGCGGGCTGTCAATCCTATCAATGGGCGGCGCAATACCCGGATATGGTACAAGCGATCTTGCCTTTCTGCGCCTCGGCCAAAACCTCACCGCATAATTTCGTCTTCCTCGAAGGGGTCAAGGCCGCCCTTTGCGCGGACCAGAATTGGAACGGCGGCAATTATGACAGCCCGCCCAAGGCCGGGCTCAAAGCCTTCGGTCGGGTCTACGCAGGCTGGGCTTTCTCTCAGACCTTTTACCGCGAGGGGCTTTATGAGCAGCTTGGATTCCAATCCATTGAAGAGCTGATGCAAGATTGGGAACAGGACCATGTACAAAGCTGGGATGCCAACAATCTACTGGCCAAGCTTGCCACCTGGCAGGCTGGCGACATCTCTGCCGGGCCACTTTACAATGGGGATTACAAACTGGCGCTGGGTGCCATCAAGGCGCGTGCCATCCTGATGCCCTGCACTCAGGACCTCTATTTCCCTCCTGAAGACAATGAAATTGAGGCCCACCACATGCCTAACGCCATCTTCCGTCCTTACGACTCGCCATGGGGTCATTGCGCCGCCAATCCTGGTAACGACAAAGGCTTTGCGGCACAGTTGGACGTTAATATCCGCGAGCTCTTAGAAGAATAAGACCTTGTAAATAAATGAGAGATTGTACTCATTCATTAGCGACTGGTACATTCCTTCAAATGAAGGGCAGCAATTCGGCAACAGAACTGCAATCGCAGTGGATTAGCTATAGTTACGCTCTGGGTAATTCGTTCGATGTTGCCAAGTCCGCATTACTGCGCATAACAGACGTCGATGCCAGTCGCGGCATTCGAAACATTGGACTCACTGCTACCGTCGGATGCGGCGCAGAATGACTCCCAAGCCAAGATAAACCCTGTCCTGTACGGCCCAAACCAGCCGTTTGCCTCACCACTCGACGCTGCAGCGCAGCCTGCGCATTGCTGCCGTTCGTGCACCTTGCAGCATTGTCGAACAGCGGGTGACGGCAAACCACAACATAGCCGTCAAATTCTCGGGATACTCTGCGATAGTTAGGATCTTTCTTTCGGCCAATAATCCTGAAGCAAACCTATGGCTGTGCGCCCTGCTTCCAGCGCTCGGTCTGCCTCTTCTTCGGATTCCGTCAGACGAGCCAGGGTAATCGTGCCCATCAAGAGCGCCATCGCAGCTAAGCCCTGACCCGAACGGGTTTCCGACGTGTCCTGCAAAAGGGCCGCCATGCGATCTAACGCCTGTGCGCCCACTTGATGGGGCGCGCCCGTTGTGCGGGCAAGCTCTGTTCCCATCGCCGCCAACGGGCATCCGTTCCGACTATCTTGAGCGTGAGCTTGGGAAAGATACTTAGCTATGTAGCCTTGGCGCTCCTTCTTTCGCCCTTCGCTGGTTTCTTCGCGCTCCATGTCGGAAACCACATCGTCGACTGCGTGCCAGAAGGCTGTCGCGATCAAATCCTCTTTCGACTCGAAGTGCCGGTAGAAACCGCCATGTGTCATTCCGGCTGCCTTCATGACGTCAGCGACGCTGGTCGCTTCGACCCCGCGTTCGCGGAACAACTGCGCTGCAGCATCCAGTATCCTGTTGTGACTGCGCTGTTTCTCCGCTTCCGACATCCTCGGCATTTTCGCGCTCCCAGACGGGGTTGACATTTAAGATTATATGTATCATCTAAATTATAGATTGCAAGCATCATCTAAAGGAGCGTGCCCGTGCCTACCAAACCCAAGATCCTTGTCACAAGTGCAAGCGGTAAGACCGGACTGCAAGTTGCACATCAGCTCAGAGCCAAGGGTTACCAAGTCCGTGCGTTCATACGACAGAGAGATCATCGTTCTGACATGCTAGATCGCGCGGGCGCTGAATTATTCGTGGGTGACCAGTATTCGCTGAGCGACATGCGCAAAGCCATGAAAGGCGTGCAGCGGGCGTATCAATGCGCCCCGACGGCACCCAACGGGCTGCACTTCACCGCAGTCTTCACCGCTGCGGCTTACGAAGCAAAGGTTGAACATGTCGTTACACTTAGCCAATGGCTTTCGAGCGTAGATCACCCATCACTGTTTACACGCGAAGTTTACTTGGGCGACATCCTGATCGGCATGCGCCCCGAGATGTCCGTAACCACGGTGAATGTCGGCTGGTTTGCTGAAAACTACCTGATGGTACTGGGCATGGCGGCCCATCTTGGGCAGTTCACGATGCCGCTCGGCGACGGCGACGTGAAGAAGAATGCCGCCCCCTCAAACGAAGACATTGCCAGCGTAGTTGTCGGTGCCTTGACGGATCCGGCACACCATGCAGGCAAGACATATCGTCCCACGGGCCCAACGCTGTTGTCACCCAACGAGATCGCTGAAGCAATGGGCCGGGCGCTGGGGCGGCGGGTACGTTATGTCGACATTTCCGAGCGTATGATGGTCAAGGCGCTGAAAGCCCTTCGCCCAGCAAACTATTCGGAAGCGGCAGTCACCCAGCTTGCAATCTATTCAGAAGAGTACCGGCGAGGCGCCTTCGCGGTGAACGCCCCAACCGAAGACGTGTTCCAAGTCAGCGGGCACGAACCTGAAGCCTTCGAAAGCATTGTACGGCGCAAGGTCGCTGATCAACCGGGCCTGGCGCGCAGCCTACCAGGCAGCATTGGCGCGATCGGCAGCTTTCTAAAGATCCTCACGACGCGCCCCTTCGATCTTGATCGCGCCCAGATGCAGCGAGACTATGTACAGCTTTCTTCCCCGTCGTATTGCCAAGACGACGCCGCGTGGGCGGAAAGTCACCAGCCCACCGCCAGAAAGACCGCACCGATGCGTGTCGCCTGACACTACGCAAGACGAAGGATTGTCCCCCAAGACGAAAGGACCTCTGAATGAACATTCAGGACGAACTTATCACTCGAAACCAAGAATTCGCGGCGGGCTTTGACAGTGCTAACCTGCCGATCCTGCCAAAGTTGCGAACGGTTGTGCTGACTTGCGGCGATGCCCGGGTCGATCCCGCGCACATCCTCGGACTGGAGCTTGGTGATGCGGTTGTAATCCGAAACAATGGCGGACGGGTTACACGCGCTGCAATCGAAGAAATCGCCACCCTCGCCTTTCTGGTGAGCGTCATGACGGAGGGCCGCGAACAGGCGTTCAACGTAATCCTGATGCAGCACACACAATGTGGAGCCCAGCGGCTGTCCAATCCAGACCTTCAGGACGCGCTGCTGAAAAAGCTTGGGATAGATGTGTCCGAGTACGCGATCACGGATCAGGAAAGCGACCTTTTCGCAGACATCAAGCGCCTAGCGGTAGCACCGGAGGTACCGGACGCGATCACCGTCTCAGCCTTGCTTTATGATGTCGCCACTGGAACAGCCCACGAGATTGCTCCGGCCGCATCATTGGGGGCGATCCGGGCCGAGGTGAGCGTATCGCAAACTGCGGTTCGAGGGTGAAGGTCTGCCTACCTCCAATTCACGTAAACAAACGCATATCGAAAGGACCGATCAGATGACGCCCACAGTGATATTCCTTCTTCAGTTCGCGATGAGTCTCTTTGTCTTTGCTCTGATCGCGGCGTGGTACGTTGCACCCTGGCTTGCACGGCTGTCGGCGGCGGCAGCGCTCTCAATCCTGCTGTTGCCGCATGCATTCCGACACATCGGAATGAGCTTCTTGGTACCAAATCTCAACAACGGAGGGTTGCCCGAGGCGTTCGCAACCAGCGCCAGCTATGGCGATTTACTCTCGGCGTTTCTGGCAATCGCCGCGCTTATCGCTTTGCGATGGGGATCAGTGGCCGCCCTTCCGTTGGTGTGGGGTTTCAACATCCTAGGTACTGTAGATCTGGTGAACGCCTTGCGCCAAGCCGAGGCAATTAACTACTTTGGCCCCACTTGGTTCATTCCAACATTCTTTGTCCCGGTACTTTTGGTCACGCATGTGATGATCTTTGCACGGCTGTTGAAGGCAGAATGGCCCAAGGCGGCGTCGGCATGACAGAACAAATGTGCTTCTCAGGCAGGCAGTGCTGCTGCCTGCCCCACTGAGTCTCACGGCCCACACCGGACCTTCGCCCCTGCCATTAACGCAGCGGTGCGGCATCCACAGAGCGGACCTTCAGTCGTAGCGCAGCATTGTCGGGTCGTTACCTTGTAAGCCAGACCCTATTTGACTCTAACCGGTGCTCTTTATCGTCTACAACAGGTGACCGGGCGGCCATCGGAACAGGCTTTTCTCATATTCGGTAATTGATTTTGAAAGCCACTGTATGAACAGTTTTGCCACTGGCCGAACCGGACCAGACAGCGTGACAAGGTAATAGCCGATCCGTGGTATTGGATCATCAAACAGCGCCACGAGTTGTCCTGACTTCAACTCGTCAGAGACAAAGGCCGGTACTGTCGCCCCGATACCGTCACCTCGGCGGATGCCATCCAACAGCATGTTGCCCGGCATGCGGATCACTTTCCGTTCCGCTTCGGGCGGGATGCCAGCCTTTTCCAGCCACAGATCAAACTCGACCGACGCCTGTTCCTGAAGAAGTGTGAAATCAAGCAATTCTACAGGGTTTTTGAGCACCCTGTTTCCGATCAGTTCGCGGGACGCGACGACCGTCAGACAACCAGGTAGCAGCATCTGCGAGACAAGCCCTGACCAGCGACCTGTTCCGTATCGGACGGCCATATCAATTCCGCCCGGCTTGAGATCGACAGCCTGGATCGTTGAATCGATCCTCAATTCGATATTGGGGAATTCATCAATGAACGTCGACAGCCGCGCCATGAGGAACGCGCTTGAAAACATCGGAGTCGCGCTGACCACCAACGGTCGAACCGACTCTGCACTCGTCACCCTCTCGGTCACAGAGGCCATTTCAGCGAAGGCTTCAAGCAAACCAGCCGACAGGAATTCGCCTTGCGATGTCAGAGAAATACCGTGCCGGGTACGAGTGATAAGCCGGGTGCCGAGTTGTTGTTCTAGCCCGCGGATTTGCTGGCTGACTGCGGAATGGGTCACGTTCAGTGCCTCTGCCGCCCGGGTCAGATTTTGAAACTCGGCGGCGGCGGCGAAAGCTCTGAGAGATGTCAACGAGGGAAGCGTGCGCCAATCCATAAGTTAGACCATCTAACAATATAGAAAAATTTACAACTATGTCATCTCCCCATGCCGGCGCATGCTGGTGCTGGAACTCATTGGCGGACACAGGAGGCTAAGATCATGAAACTTGCTGTATTGGGACTGGGCAACATGGGGTCAGCGCTGGCGCATTGCCTGCTCAAGTCAGGTCACGATGTCAGCGTTTGGAACCGCACGCCGGAAAAGGCAGAGGTTTTCGCTGAGGTTGGCGCCACCATCTGCTCCTCACCGAATGATGCCATCGCGGCGTCTGATTTTGTCATCATTTGTATCAAGAGCCACACGGAAACAGTTGAACTAGTCAACGGGCTGAGTCTTTCGCTAGAGGGTAAGACTATCTGCGACATGAGCACAGGCGATACCTCGGATGCCGATAGACTGGTCGCCATCCTGGAGAAACAGGGGGCTGGCTACATGCTTGGCATGATCAATGCCTACCCTTCTGGCATTGGCGGTGACGAAACCACAATCCTGACGGTCGGCAGTGCCGGTACCTGGGACCGTTATGGCAGCGTCATCGGAAACTTGGGTGGAAAGTCCGCCCATGTTGGAGAGAAGCCAGCGGCGCTTGCCGCGCTCTTCGCCGGCCTCTTCACGGTTCGGCAGGGGTTTATGTTCGGAATGATATACGGTGCACTTGTTTGTCAGAAAGCGGGCATCCCGATGCAAGTTTATGCCGACCAACTTCCTGCCACGATCAAATTGGTCAAGGACTACCATGATCTCTTTGCCAGAACCGTTCCGACCGAGGACTACGACAATGCAGAAGCCTCTCTGAAGGTTTACGCGATGGCGCAAGAGGATGCGTTGAAGACCTATCTCTCACTTAATGCTCCCGCTGATTTCATCCGGTTGATGCATGACCGAACCAAGACGGCTTGGGACGATGGCCATGGCGACAGACAGCTGACCTCACTGGTCCAGCATATGACCGATGCCTGATGCAAAAAGGCTCTCCGCCCATTGCAGACGTTCTGCAGCTACCACGATCTACCGAACGGCACTCCGAGAGCGGGCATTCGGCCATGTGCAGCATTTCAGCGGGTTTCGTTAAGCTAATTATGCATTTTTTTTAAAAACTCAGCTCTGTAGCAAAGCGACTTGAATCGTCTCATCCCAGCCAAGATACAACACATCCCGATCGCGTATTACCGGGCGCGCCATCACCTTGGGTTGGGCCGAAATCTGTGCCTCTACTTCCGAATTTTTTAGCCAGTCATTAAGCGCTCGGTAATCGTTCGATTTTCGGTCCACCAGCAAGTCCCCGAATTCTGCAATCAGCTCAGCCAGCTCCGCTTCGGTCAGAGGTTCCGCCCTGACATCGCGGAAAGTGACTTCCTTGCCTTCTGCCTCCAACGCCTTTCGGGCCTTCTGGCAAATCGCGCAGGTGTTCAATCCATAGATCATCATGTCGCGGTCTCTTTTGCAGCCATCTCGCAACCTCACGCATCAACCCCTCCAACGCAACCATTTGATCTGGCATAGCTGCCCACATGTATCCCACGCTACGAACATTGTTCGTCGTTCCTTGAGGTTTCTGGATCAACCCATTCCAGTAAATCGCCTGACAATCGAGATACTGCGTTGCGGCCCTTCGAACCGGGCGTGGCAGTCATAGCCACCAGACTTTGGCCAATTTGCGCATTCCTGTCTTAGGGTTATTCCTCTTGGTGAGCTGAATCGCTACGATTGTAGATGAGGCAACAAGCAGGATAACGCGATGCGCAGTGCAATCTTCTTACCCGTAGCGGCAATGTTCCTGGGGGCCACAATATACGCTGCACCAGCAACGGCCGCCTCACTCGGACGATACGAGGTTTTTGGCGTCGAAGACGGTGACATGCTGAAAATGCGTGGTGGACCCGGAACAGGCTACAATGTGATTGTTGGTCTGCCAAATGGAACCGCCTTACGTGTTCACAGTTGCGAGCAAACCGGTGGCACTCGTTGGTGCCGCGTTTCTTTGGTGCGTGCGCGTGGGCTCAAAGGGTATGTCTCCTGGGCATATTTGCGAAAAATTTGATACAATGGAGATCAGCATTGCCATGTTAACAGCGACCATGAAATGTCGATGGAAATTGCCCTTTCTGTTCAATTGGCATCGTTCAACATGGGCTTAGGTTCTGGACCTATTAATTTGGTTGCCGTCATCCCGCCTGCGTGATTCATACCCGTGAGTTTCAGGGGTATA
>NZ_JBXWMQ010000009.1:0-116487 GCF_059609905.1 Ruegeria sp. YTSA226 | reverse complement strand
GATCAGACATGTTCACCGCTCGTTTTTGAACCGTGAATCACGCCGCAAAACGGAAATCAATGGGTCCTGACCCTAAGCCGACATTAGCGCACCCCTCCGAATGGGCAATGTGCTCAGAAAAAGCACGCGCCCAACAAAGGCAATCCGACCAATCCTTGAAGCCACGGCATTGATCCCCATCTTAACCCGCGACCGTGCGCCCTCTGGTACTTTCTGCACAAGCAGCGTAAAAAGGGTGCTGCGCGAAATATTTGGAGCCTCGCATCGATGAAAGAACATCGTGGCCGTCTGACCAAGGACGGTATCCGTATCTATGAACAGGGTGACTTTGCCGGCATGCAGGCGGCAGGGGCTTTGGCTGCGCGGATATTGGATGATATTGCCGATCATGTGTTCGTCGGCCAGACCACTGGCGCGATTGACGGGCTCATCACGCAGATGGTCGAGGATGCGGGCGCAACTTCGGCCACGATTGGATATAAGGGCTATCAGCATGCCAGCTGTATCAGCGTCAATCATGTGGTCTGCCACGGCATTCCCGGCGACAAAAAGCTGAAGGATGGCGATATCCTGAATATCGACGTGACCGTTATTGTCGACGGCTGGTTCGGGGATACCTCGCGCATGTATGTAGCGGGAAAGCTGCCACGCAAAGCCGAACGGTTGATCCAGATCACTCATGATGCCCTGTTCAAGGGCATTGAGATGGTCAAACCCGGCAACACGTTCGGCGATATCGGCCACGCGATTCAATCATTTGTCGAGGCACACCGGATGAGCGTAGTCCGCGATTTTTGCGGCCACGGGTTAGGCCGGGTCTTCCATGCACCGCCAAACGTTCTGCACTATGGTCGTCCGGGCACTGGTGCGGTTCTGGAAGAGGGCATGTTCTTTACCATCGAGCCGATGGTCAATCTGGGCCGCCCCGAGACCAAGACGCTGGCCGATGACTGGACCGCCGTGACGCGCGACAAATCACTGTCGGCACAGTTTGAACACTCGGTCGGTGTAACGGCAGATGGGGTCGAGATTTTCACCCTGTCGCCAGGCGGCAAGTACCACCCGACCTATTCTTCCTGATCCGCCGCCTGATCCCGTAGCAGCTTTAGCAGCAAGGTTTCCGGCCCCCATGGGGTGACCGCGTCATGGATGAACACCGGCGCGCGCTGGGGCGTGCGCTTGGGATTGGTGGCGGTGTCAGCCTCTTGCGGAAGCGACCAGATCGAAGGGGTCAGTGCGCGGTCCATGCCCCATAGGGTAACATGACCGGGTCAAATCCCCAAAAGCGCCGGGACCTGTGCCATGTCAGCAAAGACTTCGCCCCCCGCAGCGGCCAGTTGTTCGCCGCCACCCGGCGGCGCATAGGCCAGACAGCGCATATGCGCGCGGCTTGCTGCGGTCACACCGCTGAGGCTGTCCTCGATCACCACGGGGCTTGCGGCGTTGAACCGGTCTGCCGCGGTTAGAAACAATGTCGGGTCCGGCTTGGCCGTCCCCAGAACATGGGCCGAAAAGGCGACATCGCGAAACCGATCCCACAACCCGTTCTGACCCAATGTGATCTGCATTTTGTCCGGGCTGCCGTTCGAGGCGACACAGAAGGGCAGCCCCCTTGACTCGAGAACCGCCAGCAGGTCCGCCACGCCGGGCATCAGCTGAACGCCAAGACGGAGCCGGTCATAGGTTTCCGCGTAGACCTCATCAACCCAGCCTGTGGGCAGCTCCGCGCCCAGCGCCCGGGCTTTGTCCCGCACCCCGATCATGGTGCCCCCGACGAACAGCTTCATACTGTCTTCGATTGTCAAGTTCAGGCCATAACGGGCAAGATTGTCGACCAGTACCTGATTGGACAGCGGCTCACTGTCGACCAGGACTCCGTCGCAATCGAAGATCACCAGATCATGCATCCGGATCGCCATTCCACATCAGGGTGATATGCGTATCGCCATATTTGCGGCTGTTTTGCAGGACGAATCCTTCGGGCGGCTGCATGGGCGCGTTTTCCTCCCAGACCAAAAGGGCACCTTGTGCGAACCAGCCCTCTGACAGGGCAGCAATCGCCTTTTGGCCAAGGGATTTGCCATAGGGCGGGTCTAGGAAGATCAGGTCATAAGGCGTTGCAGGATTGGCCCCCAACCGCGTGGCGTCGCGACGGATCAGCTCGGTACAGTCAGAGCTGCGGGTCAGGTCGATATTCTTGCGGATCAGGCCCTGTGACACGCGGCCATCATCGACAAAGCTCACATGTGCCGCGCCGCGCGACAAGGCCTCAAGCCCCAGCGCACCGGTGCCTGCGAACAGGTCCAACACGCGCAGCCCGTCAAAATCAATCTGATGGGCCAGTACGTTGAACAGGCTTTCGCGTACCCGGTCTGTGGTCGGGCGCAGATGCGCGCCGGCGTCCCCCTTGCCGACCGAGGCCAAAGCCCGACCTCGGAAGGCTCCGGCGATGATCCTCACGCTCTGAGCAGCGGTTTCAGGTCCGCATCCGGGTCAGCCACAATAGCAGGATCAGCTGTTTTTCCGCTTTCAATCAGACGCTTACCAACCATATAGGCACGCGGATCGTTCATCGCGTCGACCGCGATCAGCTGATCGCCCTTATAGTACCAGTAGGACACGGTCTGCCCGTCACCATTGCGGGTCACCACCCGGTCATACCCGGTGTTCAAGCCCGCGATCTGCAGTTTGACGTCATACTGATCCGACCAGAACCACGGGGTCGCAGTATAATCCTTTGCCGCGCCCAACATGTTCTGGGCAACAATCTCGGCCTGATCAATCGCGTTTGGCACGCTTTCCAGACGGATACGCCCGCCAGCATGCGGGAATGAGGCGCAATCGCCCGCCGCCCAGATCGACGGATCAGAGGTGCGCCCATGCGCATCGGTCTTGATGCCATTGTCCAGCTCAAGCCCGGCCATCTCGGCCAGTTGGGTCGCAGGGGCGATGCCAACACCGACAACAACGAAATCGACCGCCAGTTCTGTTCCATCGGTCAGCACCGCGCCAGTGACCCTGCCGTTTTCACCCAGCAAACGGTCCAACCCGACGCCTTCGCGGATATCGGCGCCATATTCGGAATGCAGCGTTCTGAAATAGTCACTGGTTTCAGGGGCGGCGACCCGTTGCAGAATGCGGTCGGACATTTCAACCAGGGTCACCTTGACCCCGCGCTTGGCGCAAACGGCTGCGGCCTCAAGCCCGATGTATCCTCCGCCCACGATCAGCGCACGCGCGCCTTCGGACACATAAGGTTCCATTTCGTCCACATGGGCCAGATCACGCACCACATGCACCCCGTCCAAATCGCCGCCAATAGCGGCTGGAAGGCGGCGCGGATCCGATCCGGTGGTCAGGGCCAGCTCGTCGTAAGCAACAACCTGATCACCCAGCGTCACGGTCTTGGCCTGAGGGTCGATTCCGGTCACGCGCTGACCAAGGCGCAGGGTGATATTGTTATCGGTATAGAAGTTTTCGGGGCGCAGGAACAGGCGCTCTAGCCCCATCTCACCCAGAAGATAGGCCTTAGACAAAGGCGGTCTCTGATAGGGCAAATGCGGCTCTGCGCCGATCAGAGTAATCTCGCCGTCGAACCCATCTTTGCGCAGCCGGGCGACAAGCGAAGCACCTGCCTGGCCGGCGCCAATCACGACAATATGGCTCATATTCCCCTCACCCTGTCGAATTCCCGTGGTCACTTTTGTTAGCTCACCTATATTGCGGCTAGGCCCGACTCTGCAAATCCAAATGACAGGAGCGAAAAAATGATTTCAACAGGTGACACTCTGCCCGACGCCACATTGACCCAAATGGGGGCAAATGGCCCTGAAGAGGTCCGCGTTTCGGACAAGACCAAAGGGCGCAAGGTTGTCATTTTCGCCGTGCCCGGCGCCTATACCGGCACGTGCACAACGGCGCATGTTCCAAGCTTTATGCGTACCAAAGACCAGTTCGATGCAAAAGGCGTGGAAGAAATCATCTGCATCTCGGTCAACGACCCCTTTGTCATGAGCGCCTGGGGCGAGTCCACAGGCGCAACTGCGACTGGCCTAACCATGTTGGCCGATGCGGCGTCTGAATTCACCAAAGCCATCGGGATGGATTTCGACGCCCCGCCCGTTGGTCTGATCGGCAGGTCCAAGCGCTATGCGATGCTGGTCGAAGACGGCAAAGTGGTCGCCATGAACCTGGAGGAAAATCCCGGCGTCTGCGAGATTTCCGCAGGTGAAGGGCTGTTAGAGGTTATCTGACCTGATCTGGCCCCAGTGCTGCTGGGGCCATTTTCGCAATTTAACTTGCGGCACTCTCATGATGGGCGAATACTTGGTACATATTCATCAGGGAGTTTGTTTATGAACCTAAAGACATTTACCTTTCTTTTAGGTCTGACCGGCGCACTTGGCGCTTGTGGACCGGCCCCTACCCCGCAGCAACAGGCCGCACGACAGCATGAGATCGCCTGCCTGAGCGGCACAGTGGGTGGTGCCTTGCTGGGCGGTGTCATCGGCAATCAGTTTGGCGGCGGTTCCGGGAAAACCATCCTGACGGCAGCGGGTGCTGCGGTCGGCGGCGTTGAAGGTCAGAGGTTCGCATGTTGAGAGGGATGAAGATGAAAACCGCAATCGTCCTGTCGATGTTGTCCCTGGCGGGTGCCGCAACGGCCGAAACCGTGGCAGAGCTGCATGAGAATGAGCTTAAGGCCATCGACACCAATAATGACGGCTTCCTGTCGAAAGATGAGTTCGACGCCTTTTCCGACTATGCGTTCCAGACGATGGATGAGGACAAGAACGGCACATTGGGCCTGGATGAAGCCAAGCCGTTTCTGGATATAAAGCAATTCCAAAAGGTTGACCGGGACCGGGATAGTAATATTTCAAGAACGGAATACGATCAGCATATGACCGAAGATTTTATTTCTGCCGATCAGAACAGCAACGGTCAACTGGATTAGGCTCTGCGGCCCTGGACCAGACAGGAGTATGCAATGACCAAATGGAGCGCTCTTTTTGCGTTGGGGTTGCTTGCGGCATGTGATGTGCCGCAGGCCCCTATTGTGACCGGCCCTGATGGCCAACCGAGGATAGAGATCAGTACCAATGGCCTGACCTGCTATGACCGGCGTTGTCTCGACATCAACCCCGCAGCACGGTCCGTGCGCATGATCGGCAACAGAACTACCCGGATACCTGCCGAAATCGACGTTAGTGACAACCTGGTCACCCCAGCCGAGTTCAGGCGGCTGGGTCAGGTTGCCAGCCTTGCCGGTGGTGTCGGATCACGCGGTGACAGCGGCTAGACCAGGCTGTCCATCTTGCGGGCCAGTTTGGCGTCCAGCGCCGAAAGCCCGCCGACATCATGGGTGGACAGCGTCACCTCGACCGAGCGGTAGACATTGAACCATTCGGGATGATGGTTCCATTTCTCGGCAAACATGGACACTTGGGTCATCCAGCCAAAGGCGTGGACGAAATCTTCGAAGGTAAAGGTCTTGGTGATCGCATCCCGGTCCTTGACCATGGTCCAGCCGCTTTTGAACAGCGGGTCCAGCAAGGGGCCACGGGTCTCGGTCGACAGAAGTTCAGTCATTGGTGTTCCTCCGGGTTCGACTTTCTGAACGGGCCATAATCAGTCAGAATCTCGATTTCTTCTCCCACTGCTTGGGCCTCGGCGTCCAGATATTTTTTGATCGCATCGGCAAAGCTGGGGTCATTGACCCAGTGCAGGCTGTGCGTGCGCGTGGGAAGATAGCCGCGCGCCAGCTTGTGTTCGCCCTGCGCCCCAGCCTCGACCCGAGCCAGGCCTTGGGCAATGGCAAAGTCGATTGCCCTATAATAGCACAGTTCGAAATGCAGGCAGGCATGATGTTCGACGCAGCCCCAGTAACGGCCATAAAGCGTCTCGCGCCCGATAAAGTTCAGCGCCCCCGCAATCGGATACCCGCCGCGCTCGGCCAGAACCAATGCCATGTCATCCGCCAAGGTTTCCTGAGCGATATCAAAGAATTGCCGCGTCAGATAGGGCACGCCCCATTTCCGAGCGCCGGTATCCTGATAGAACTCCCAGAACGCGTCCCAATGTTCAGGGCGCAGGTCATCACCCGTCAACGCGCGGATTTCGCCGCCAAAGGCGCAGGCCTGCGCGCGTTCCTTGCGAATGTTCTTGCGTTTGCGCGAGGATAAAGCGGCCAGAAATCCATCGAAATTCGCATACCCGTCGTTCAGCCAGTGAAATTGCTGGGAATGGCGCAACATCAGGCCCATCTGTTCGCCCGCCAGCGCCTCATCTTCAGTGCAAAAGGTCGCATGGACCGACGATACCTGATTATCCGCGGCCAGCTGCACCGCCCCCTGCACCAAGGCGGACATTCCCACCGCCTGATATCCCGGCCGCAGCAGAAAGCGGCGCCCGGTGGCCGGGGTGAACGGCACGGCAATCTGCAGTTTGGGATAATACCGCCCGCCGGCGTTTTCATAGGCATGCGCCCAGTTGTGGTCGAAGATATATTCGCCCTGACTATGCGATTTGGCATACATCGGGGCGGCCCCGATCAACATTCCATCCAGATAAACCGTCAGGTATTGCGGCTGCCAGCCGGTACCCGGCCCGACCGACCCGCTCTCCTCCAAAGCCAAAAGAAAGCGATGAGTGGTAAAGGGATCAAGCGGACGGCCCCCATCCGCAGCCTCGGGGCAGGCACAGCTGTCCCACTCTGCCGCAGTAATCTGCGAGAGCGATCCAAGTACCCGAACCTCGATTTGTGCCTGATCCATGTGCCCTCTGCGTTTGATCTTTATCTGTGACGGAAGGGGCGCGGTTCAACCCGGATGCGCGGCTAAGTACCCTTCGAAAGTCACATTATCGGCAATCTTGCGAGCCTCGGCCTCTTGCGCGGCCGAGCGAACGGTCCAGCACAGGACCGGAACACCCTGCGCCTTCAGCTCGGCAACCCTTGGGCGGGACAGGTCTTCGACTTCGTGGCTGATGAAACTGGCCCCGACCCTTACGAAATCCGGGATGTCCCGCAGGTAATCGCACACCGCCGCAGGCAAAAGTTCGACTTTGGGCTGATACGAACAGGTCGTGATCCCCCTGGGCAAATGCGGCGCCAACCGCGCCAGTTCAGCCACCGAATTGGGGTTGAACGACATCAGCGCCACCGGACCTTCATAACCCTCAAGGGCTCGTACAGTATCGCGCTCGAGCGGGCCCACATTCGGGCCCATCACACCGTCCTGATCCTTAAGCTCGATCAGCAGGGGCACCTTGCCCGCCACGATTTCCAGCACATCATCCAGTGTCGGAATACCGTCATCAGCGTGCAACAGCTGTGTCTCGGACGCTACCTGCGCCGAAATCTGCCGAACTGGCCCCGGTCGCCCGGTCAGTCGCCCCAGGTCATAGTCGTGAAAGACCAAAGCCCGGTTGTCGGCGCTCAACTGCAGATCAATCTCAATCCCGTAACCGGCCTTAACAGCGGCACGAACCGCCGCCCGGCTGTTTTCCGGGCGGTTGTCCAATTTGTCGTGCAGGGCCCGATGCGTGATCGGGGCCTGTAGGAACGTAGCGGGCAGTAACGGGGTCATGCGATCTCGAAGATGCCTTCGATCTCAACCGCGACGCCCAACGGCAACGACGCTGCACTCACGGCCGAGCGCGAATGGCGACCAGCCTCGCCCAGCGCCTCGACCAGAAAGTCCGACGCACCATTTATCACCTGCGGCTGGTCGGTGAAATCGGCGGTTGAATTCACAAACCCTGTCAGTTTGATCACGCGCACCAGCTTTTCTATATCGCCACCGCAAGCAGCCTTGACCTGCGCCAGAAGATTGATCGCGCAGACCTTGGCGGCCGCAGCACCCGCTGCAACATCCATGTTATCACCCAGCTTGCCGGTGATCAGTTCCGCATCCTTGGAAATCTGTCCTGAAACGTAGACGATATTGCCGACCCGCACGAAAGGCACATAGTTGGCGGCGGGCGCCGGCCCGTCTGGCAGACTGATTCCCAGGCTTTCGAGTTTTGCTGCGATACTCATATGTTGATCCTCACCTGATATAGACTCGGCGGGACGCTATCCGGGATCGTTCGGCTGGAAAAGTGTGAAACCAGTAAAACTGCGGTCAGTGGCGTATTAAGCGTAACTTCTCTTATCCCGAGGTGTTGAACTTGTGTCACTTTACCAGATGCAGTCGGCCGGGTTAAACGCGAACTGTTTCAAAATGGGCCCAAAACCTTTATGTGACGACAGATTGAGCCGCAAAATGGCCGCAGGCATTATTGATTGAGCGTCCAGCCCCACTCACAAAACGGCTGGCGCGTTTGGAGTTGAAATACCGTGTTGAGCAAGATCAGATTCAAGCCCCTGATTGTCGTGACCCTGATGACCGTTCTTGGCGCTTGTGCGTCCCAACCCGCCGATCAGGCCGCGCGCGGCGATACTTTCGATCCCTACGAGAATACAAACCGCGGCATTCACAAGTTCAATCTGGGCGTCGACCGGTTCCTGTTCCGTCCGGCCTCGAAAGGCTATGTGAAGATCGTGCCCGATCCGATGGTGACCAGTTTCAACCATTTTGCCGAAAACCTGACTATGCCGGGTCAGGCTCTGGATTATCTGCTGCAGGGCAATCTGAAGCAGTCGGGCAATGCCCTGCTGCGGTTCCTCATCAATACGACCGTTGGTGGCGCGGGTCTGTCTGACCCGGCCAGCGAATTGAACCTGCCGCCCGTGGATACCGATTTCGGTGAAACCCTGCACGTCTGGGGTTTTGGCGAAGGTGCCTATGTGGAATTGCCCTTCTATGGTCCCTCAACATCCAGGGATGCGGTCGGCGTCGTCGTCAACCTGTTTTCGAACCCGATCAACTTCACACCGGTGCGCCCGGTTGAGAATATCGGCGTCTACGCCGAAATCGTAAGGCGGATGGGCGACCGTGGACGGTTCTCGGACACAGTCGATTCCATCCTCTATGAAAGTGCTGACAGCTATAAGCAGGCACAAACAATTTACCTGCAAAATCGACGTTTCGAACTGGCACGCGATGATGAGGACGCCTATCTGGGATTGTATGACGATCCCTATGCAGATATCGGGACCGACCCTGTCAGAGACCCCTACCTTGACCCCTACGAGGATCCATATGCCGAGTAATTATTTGAAGAGAAGAGAGTTTATTGCATCTGGCATCGCCGGCCTGGCGCTAGCCACCCTCCCTTTGCCAAGCTTTGCACAGACAGAGGCCAGTGCAAAAGCGTTGGTCGTTAGCGTTGTGGATGACATCAACCGCGTCATCAGTTCGGGAAAATCCGAAAAGAGCATGATCCGCGATTTTGAAAAGATCTTCGTGCAATATGCCGACGTTCCGATCATGGCCCGCTATGTGCTGGGGGCCGATGGCCGCTCGGCCAGTGCGTCACAGATAAAGCAGTTCACCGACGCGTTTCAGGGCTATATCTCGAACAAATACGGACGTCGCTTTCGCGAGTTCATTGGCGGCGAGGTGACCGTTCGAAATGCGCGCAAGATCAAAGCCGGATACGAGGTGCGTACCTCGGTCAAGCTGCAGGGCTCCTCGCCCTTTGAGGTGACCTTCCTGGTGTCCGACAAATCCGGCCGCGACAAATTCTTCAACATGTTTATCGAAGGCGTGAACATGCTGCTGACCGAACGTACCGAGATTGGCGCCATGCTGGACGCGCGCGGCGGTGATCTGAACCGTCTGATCAAGGATATGAAGCGAACCGGGTGAATTCACAGCGATTTGCTGCAGTCAAAACTTTCAAATCCGATCGTAGTTTCGACCAGTTCGGCCTCATAGTGTGCGATCATTGGCATTGCAATGGGTTCGATCTGGTCATTCCAGACCGCCTCACCATAGAAGCTGTCCTTTATCCTGTCGCGTTCTTCCAACGAAGAAAACGCGCGCATCCAATGCACTTTGTCAGGATTTTCCAGGTCTCTGAGCGGCCCAAACACAAGCATTCCTGCATCCCGCAACGCAGCGCGATTGTGTTTCTCAAAGAATTCTATGAACGCTTCTCGGCGGCCCGGTTTTAGTGTGTAATGTCGAATTTCCAGTATCATCGATATTCCCCGGGCAATCTCGTTGGCCTGACATGGCATCAGTACTTGGCGAAATTGCCCGAGTTTAGCAAGAACAAGTCCTGCGCAGTGCGCTAGTTCAACCGCTCGCCGGTTTCCTTGGCAAAATAGGACACTTTGCTCATGTCAAAGGCCAGGTTCAGCTCTTGTCCGGCCTGGGCGCTGGTTTCCGCGTGCAGGCGCGCAGTGACCAGTTTGCCGCCCAGTTCGGACACTACATAGGTGTCAGCTCCGGCAGGTTCGACCATGTCGACCATGCAGACCGCCTCCTGCACACCGTCGCCTGCGCGGAATCCGGCCTCGGCGATATCCTCGGGGCGCAGGCCCAGAATCACGTCCTGCGGCAGCGACAGATCACGGGCATCCTTGAGAACCAGCGTTTCACCGGATGACCGCTCAATGGCGATTTCGGTGCCCGTGCCGTTCTTGGTGGCCTTTGCAGGGATCAGGTTCATCGCAGGCGAGCCCATGAAATCGGCGACGAACAGGTTGGCGGGGTTGTTATAGATCTCCGCCGGGCTGCCGATCTGTTGCACGATCCCGCCTTTCAGAACCACAATCTTGGTGGCCAGCGTCATCGCCTCGATCTGGTCGTGGGTGACATAAACGATCGAGGCATCCAGCGTCTGGTGCAGCTTCTTGATCTCGGTCCGCATCTCAACCCGCAGCTTGGCGTCGAGGTTCGACAGCGGCTCGTCAAACAGGAACAGCTTGGGATCACGCACCAGCGCCCGTCCCATCGCCACCCGCTGACGCTGACCGCCGGACAGCTGGCTGGGGCGACGGTTCAGCAGAGGTTCGATCTGCAGCAGGGACGCGACCTCTTTCAGCTTGGCGTCCTGCGTGGGCTGATCCACGCCGCGCACTTTCATGCCAAAGGTAATGTTCTTGGCCACCGACATGGTTGGGTACAGGGCGTAGGACTGAAACACCATGGCGATGTCCCGGTCCTTAGGGCTGACATGGGTCATGTCTTTGCCACCAATGGCCAGCGTACCGCCGGTGATCGGTTCCAGCCCGGCAATGCAGTTCAGCAAGGTGGATTTACCACAGCCCGATGGGCCGACCAGCACCAGAAAGTCGCCCGGTTCGATCGAGATGTTGATATCCTTCAGGATCTCGGTTGCGCCGTAGTTCTTGTACAGCTTGTTGATATCAAGGATGGGAGCCATCATTCTATCCCTTCACAGAGCCAGCGGTCAGGCCGCGGATGAAATACTTACCGGCAACGACATAGACGAGCAGCGTCGGCAGACCCGCGATGATCGCGGCGGCCATGTCGACATTGTATTCTTTGACACCGGTGGTGGAGTTTACGATGTTGTTAAGCGCCACAGTCACAGGCTGTGTGCCCGCCTGGCTGAACGACACGCCGAACAAGAAATCATTCCAGATCTGCGTGAATTGCCAGATCACGGTTACCACGATGATCGGCAGTGACAGTGGCAGGAAGATCGACCAGAAAATCCGCAGGAACCCGGCCCCATCGACGCGAGCGGCCTTGGTCAGCTCGGCCGGGATAGAGACATAATAGTTGCGGAAAAACAGCGTGGTGAAGCCAAGACCATAGATTACGTGGACAAAAATCAGACCCGGAATGGTTCCGGCAATACCCATCATGCCCAGAAGGCGCGCCATCGGCAGCAGGACGACCTGAAACGGAATGAAGCAACCAAACAGCATCAGCGAGAAGATGATGTTAGCCCCTTTGAACCGCCACTGCGCGACAACGTAACCATTCAGAGCGCCCAGCAGGGTCGAGATAGCCACCGCAGGCACCGCAATCAGGACCGAGTTCCAGAAGTAAGGCCGCAGACCTTCGCATTGGATACCCGTGCAGGCGCCCGACCAAGCGGTTTTCCAGGCCTCGAAACTCACCTCACGCGGTAACGATATCAGACTACCGGTTCGGATTTCCTCAAGACTTTTGAGCGATGTCGTCAGCATCACAAATAATGGCGTCAGGTAATACAGCGCGAACAGGCACAGCACCACGTAAAGCAGCCAGCGCAGGACGATTTTGCTCATGTTACTTTGACTGCGGGTTTGGGTGTGGGGCATCGACAGATCAGTCATTTTTGGCCCTCAATTCTGAGTAGAGATAAGGAACCACGATGGCAAAGACGACCAGCATCATGATCATTGCAGAAGACGCCGCCTGACCGATATCGCCGCGCGAAAAGGCCATCGCATACATGTAAGTGGCGGGCAGATCGGTGGCATAACCCGGGCCGCCGCCAGTCAGGGCGATGACAAGGTCAAAGCTTTTGATTGCCAGATGCGCCAACACGATGAAAGCGGACAGGAAAATCGGGGCCATCGACGGGATGATGATCGCGGTATAGATACGCCATGTGGGAATACCATCGACCTGTGCGGCCTTGATGATCTCGCCATCGACCGAGCGCAGACCGGCCAGAAACAGCGCCATCACAAAGCCCGAGCTCTGCCAGAGTGCAGCGATCACAATAGTGTAGATCGCGTAATCGGGGTTCACCAGCCAATCGAATTCGAAGTTGGGAAAGCCCCAACCCTGCACCATGGACTCAATCCCCAGACCGGGGTTCAGGATCCACTTCCACGCCGTGCCCGTGACGATCATCGACAGCGCCATGGGGTAGAGATAGATTGTTCGGATCGCTCCTTCGACGCGGATTTTCTGATCCAGCAGGATGGCCAGCAGCAGGCCCAGCAGCATCGCGATCACGATGAACAGAGTGCCAAAGATATACAGGTTGCCAATCGCCGTATCCCAGCGAGGAGAGTCGAACAGGCGCTCATACTGGATGAAGCCATGGATCTCGTATTTCGGCAGCAGTTTTGAGCGTGTAAGCGACACCCATGCGGTCCATCCGATAAATCCGTAGACAAAGATCAATACGGCGATGAACGACGGTGCCAGCACCACCTTGGGCAGGTGGTTTTCCAGCCATTCGGACATGTTTTCCTCCGGGGAAAGATGCTCTGCCCCACACCTTGGGGGGCAGAGCGTATTGGATCAGTAGCTGTTGGCCACCGCGTCCGCCAGTTGCTGAACCGCGTCAGCCGAGGACATATCCGAGTTGAAATGCGCGGTCACAACATCTGTGATCGCACCAGCCTGCGACCCGCGCAGCGCCATGCCATGCGCGTAAGACGGCAGCAGCGAACCATTCGCCGATGTCGAGCCCATGTCTTCGGCCGAGATTTGCGCGCAGATGTCAAAGGCATCCAGCGACACATCGGTCCGGGCCGGAATCGAGCCCTTGTTCAGGTTGAACACTTCCTGAAAGTTCGGTGCAACAATCAGCTTGGCCAGCAATTCCTGACCGGCGCGATTGTCGTCGCCCTCAACCTCGAACATGGCAAAGCTGTCGACATTGTACAGATATCCATCGCCGGGGGTCGAGGCGCACAGGAAATCCTCACCAGGCTTCTTGCCCGCTGCAAGGAATTCGCCCTTGGCCCAGTCACCCATGATCTGAAAGGCCGCTTCGCCGTTCATCACCATCGCGGTGGCAAGGTTCCAGTCGCGACCCGAGAAATTCTCGTCCACATAACCACGCAGGGTGCGCATCTGGTCAAAGACCTGGATCATTGTGTCCGAGGTCAACGCCTCGGGGTCCAGATCGACCAGGGCTTTCTGATAGAATTCCGGTCCGCCAAGACCCAGCGCGACGGCTTCGAAAACCGTAGCGTCCTGCCAGGCCTGACCGCCATGCGCCAGCGGGATCACACCGGCGGCCTGCAGTTTTTCGGCTGCGGCGTTGAACTCGTCCCATGTGGTCGGCATCTCAATTCCGTTTGCGGCCAGCACATCGGCATTGGCCCAAATCCAGTCAATGCGGTGAACGTTCACCGGTGCCGCGCACCAGGTGCCCTCGCACATCATGTGACCGGCGATCGACGCGGGCAGAACCTCGGCCCAGCCCTCGGCGGCGGCCACGTTCGAGATATCGGCCAGTACGCCCTCTTCATACCATTCCTGAATCGCCGGGCCTTTCAGCTGAACCGCTGTCGGCGCGTTGCCTGCCAGAACCCGCGCCCGCAGCGCTGTCATGGCCGCATCACCGCCGCCGCCTGCGACAGGCATATCGGTCCATGTGCCCCCGTTCGAGGCAAACTCTTCCTGAAGCACGGCCACCGATTTGGCC
The DNA here is from genome assembly GCF_059609905.1 of Ruegeria sp. YTSA226. Taxonomy (NCBI): domain Bacteria; kingdom Pseudomonadati; phylum Pseudomonadota; class Alphaproteobacteria; order Rhodobacterales; family Roseobacteraceae; genus Ruegeria; species Ruegeria sp. YTSA226. The sequence continues at coordinate 102,246 of NZ_JBXWMQ010000009.1, read as the reverse complement.
TCGCCACCGGATGTCCACCAATGCAAGACCTCCGCCTGTGGTTCGGCCACCACAGATGATCCGGCTGCGACGGCCAATGCGGACACAGTCGCAAAAGAAAATCGTTTCATGTTTTCTCCTCCCTGAGAATTCGGTGCCAGTCAAAATGGCAATGCCGCAATACTGTGCCCCTATCTGAGTCTGACAACGCTTAATCCGGGCCAATACCCGGGAAAGGCGCAAATTTTCACCGCTTTTGTTACAGCGTGTTACGTTAGCATTGAATCTGTTTCCGTTCGTTACAATGGACGAAGTTAGGGGCCAGAGAACAGGAGGACAAACACTGTGAGCATTCCGCGGCTGTTGGTGGTGGATGACGACCCTGAAATGCGGTCGATGATGACCCAGTTCCTGCAACAGAATGGCTTCATTGCGCTGCCCGCCAGTTCCGAAAGCGAAATCCGCGCGCATCTCAAGTCGGGTCGGATCGACCTGATTCTGTTGGATGTGATGCTGGGGGATGAAAACGGCGTTGATATCTGTGCCCGCCTGCGGGCCGAACAGGACGTGCCGATCATTCTGGTCTCGGCCTTGTCCGCCGATCATCAACGCATGGCCGGGTATGAGGTGGGCGCCGACGATTACATCGCCAAGCCTTTTAATCCGCAACTGATGCTGGCTCGCGTACGCGCCGTCATGCAACGGGCGCGTCGTACACCTTCGCTTGCCTATCGCCGCCGCACCCGCTCCTTTAGGTTTGACGGCTGGCTCTATGACGGCAAACGGGACGAAGTGCATTCGCCCGACGGATATCTGGTATCCCTGTCGCAGCGAGAAACAGCAATGCTCAAGGTTTTTCTGGCCAACCCGCATATTCCCCTGACCCGGGATGAAATCGCCGCGGCCCTGGATGTAACAGGCGCTAATGACAAGAGCGAAGGCCAGGGACGCGCCATCGACATGCTGGTCGGGCGGCTGCGATCCAAGATCGAAGCCAACCCCAAAGACCCGCAAATGCTGAAGACCGAACGCGGTGTGGGCTATATCTTTGCCGCAGAGGTGTCTGTGGACGAAACCGCATGACCGTCCGCGCCACGCGCCTGCGCAGCCTGGGCTGGATCTGGACCTGCGCCGCTTTTACCTCGGGGTTGCTGGCCGCAGGCCTTTGGTTCGCCTCGGCCCGGGCATGGCAGGAATTCCAGACCCGTGCATATGTTGCCGGGTTCGCTATTTACGAGGATTTGCGCATCGGTAAATCCCCACCGCCAGGCATCTCCATCGTACCATTGCCGCCCAAAGCAGCCAGCCTGGCGGATGCCGGGCAGTTTGAGCAACTTCCCGGGTTTTCGGATCGCAGCTTTGTCACCAACCTGTCGATCCTGACTGACAGCTCAGCACCCGTTTCAGGCCGAGAGCTGACGCTGGCTGTGATGTCAGACCGGCTGGTTTACCCGGTGTCCGACATCCTCTCCGGCATCGACCAGACCGGCCCAGAGAAAATGGGCAATCTGACCCGGCTTTTGGCGACCTATTGCAGCGAACCGATACTGATCGCCCGCTATGGGCGCGGCGCATGGCAACAGGTGGACGGGACAGATATCTGGGGATGCCGTGCAGCCCCAACCGACCTGCGTCTGCCTACGATTCTGGTCGCTATTGTCGCGCTGGCGGTGATCCTGACCTCGGTGGGCAATGTATCAGACAGTTTCACCCGCTTTTCTACTGCCTTGCGCGACCGCAAAAGGCGGGGTGGGCCGAACAGTTATGAGGCCGATGGCCCGGCCGAACTGCGCGACATCGTCTCTGCCGTGAACGAGCATCTGGACGCAGAGCGCATGCAACTGGAAAAGCGCGCCACTGTTTTATCGGGTGTCAGCCACGATCTGGGCACCCCGGCCACCCGCGTCCGGCTGCGTGCCGCATTGATCCCAGATGCCGAGCTGCGCGAAAAACTTGAGGCCGATGTCGATCAGATGACCGGCATGATCGAAAGCGTTCTGACCTACACACGGTCCGAGCTGAGCATCGAAGAACCGCGGCAGATTTCACTGACGTCGCTGGTCGAGGCTCTGGTCGCGGACTATCAGGATATGGGACTGCCGGTGACCCTGAAAAAGCTGGCCCCAGTGGCGGTACAGGGCGGCACGTCCGTTTTCATGTCGCGCCGAGGGCATGGATCACTGCCCGAGACCCGGCGGATACTGGTCGTTGGCAGGCCAATTTCGCTAAAGCGCGCCCTGACCAACCTGATCGACAATGCGCTGAAATATGGGCGCCATGCCGAGGTTCAGCTGGAAACCGATGCCAAAATAGCAACCATCACCGTCGAGGACAAAGGGGCCGATCTGTCCGTCTCGGATATCGAAGCCCTGATGGCCCCGTTCCGGCGCGGGTCAAACTCCGGGTCTTCGGATGGGTTTGGTCTGGGACTGACAATCGCGGCGACAATCGCGGAACAGCATGGCGGCACCCTCAGCTTCGAAGCCGGAGAGCAAGGCCTGCGCGCACGTCTGCAGATCACCAGGCAGTGACGATTCATGTCATATAGCTACGCACCAAAGCGCTTGCGATCAGCGACCAGCCGTCGGCAATGACAAAGAAGGCTAGTTTGAACGGCAGAGACACTGTTGCAGGCGGAACCATCATCATCCCCATCGACATCAGCACAGCGGCCACCACAAGATCAATGATCAGAAACGGCAAGAAGATCAGAAACCCGATCTGAAAGGCCCGCGCGATCTCAGATAGCATGAAAGACGGCATCAAGATCGACAAGGGTGCCTCGGCCGACAAGGACACAGTATCACCCCCGGGTCGTAATGCTGCCATGGCGTGGAAAGTATCCGGATCAAGGCGTCCGGCCATGAAAGCACGAAACGGCTGCAACGCGCGCTCCAACGCTGGTTCGACCTCCATCGTTTCTTCGACCATGGGGCGAATACCTGTGGTCCAGGCCGCCGAAAAGACCGGCTCCATGATGAAATAGGTCAGAAACAGTGCGAGGCTGACGATCAGCATGTTGGGGGGGGATTGCTGCAATCCGATCCCTTGCCGCAAGATGGCCAGAACGGTGATCAGGAAAGGGAAACAGGTGATCATGATCGCCAGCCCAGGCGCAATGCTGAGCACGGTAATCAGCAAAATCAACTGAATGGTGCGCGCGGAGATCGAACCACCTTCGCCCAGTGACAGCGACACCTCTTGCGCGGCGGCCAGAGACGGGGTCAGCGTCAGCAACACCGCCACCCAAAACAGGAAACGCATTACCCGATCCCGTTCTGCAGATCCGCGATTTCGGTTAGGCGCACGGCCAGTTGCCCGGCTTGATCACCCTCCATCTCTTCCAGCAGACCGCGCGCCACCAGTTGATCGCCAACATATAGGTCCACAGGATCTTCGATCCGTTTGTCCAGGGTGAGAACAGCATTCTCGCCCATATTCAGCAGATCTCGGATTAGCGGGCGCGCCCGACCGACTGACACGGTTACCTCGATCGGAACGGTATCAAACGGGCTGGCTTTTTCGGATTTTGGGGATTGCGGGTCACTCATTGTTCAATGCCTCTTTTGCCTCATACACGTAAGCGTCAAATGCTGAACGGATTGTCTCTAGCAAGGCGCTGCTATCCACCTCTCGCTGCGAGGTACCAACCTGCAGACGTGCCTGACCAGCCCCAAGAGACGGGTCCTCGACAACGCGGGTCGGGGTGGCCAATTCGGGGGGCAACAGCCCTTCGACAACACTCGCGAACCCCGAAGGCACAAAGATTTGCATCGGTTGGCCAATCTGTTCACCGGCCATTTCTGTAAGCTGTTCGACCAGCCGCGTGGCCTGCCCCCGATCCAGGGTGTTCGGCAACACCAGATTGACGAGGCTCTGGAACATGGGCTCCAACGACATTGTCATCCGGCTCGTCGCCTCATGATAGGTAAAGGACATATCCTCGAGTGCGCGGGCAAGGTTGTCTGATACCTTTCCACGACCCTGTTCCTGGGCCTGAAGGGCATCGTCCCATCCGGCGCTATAGCCGTGTTCGAAGGCACCAAGCCGCTGTTCTTCCAGCGCCTCTTCGTCCAGTAAATGAACTTTGCCGCCGCCTGCCTGTACAGTGAAATCCTCAAGAAGATGAGCTATCGACATCACGCACGCTCCTCACTTTCTTCAAGCCAGCTGCGCAGAATTTCCACGGTTTCCTCCTGCTTGTCGCCGATCATGGCGCGCAGCCGATCAACCGGATCAGCGCCTGGATTTGCCGCCAATGCCGGCACGTCTGCTCGGGCGTGCCCCGGAATGGCGGCAAATTGCACGCCCTCTTCGGTCGCGATCTCACCGGTCAGAACCGCCTCGGGCTCTGGCGGTGTTCCCGCCGGCAAAAGGGCGGGTGCAAGGGCCGGTTTCATCAGGATCGGGCGGATCACGAACAATCCCAGAACCAGCATCACGATCGCCAGAACGGCCATTTGGACCAGTGACATCGCGTCAAAATGAACCTGCTGCCAGATCGAGGACGAAACCACAGTTCCGCCAGGCTCTACTGCGGGCAGATCCAGCGATTTCAGTGTGATGACGTCGCCACGTTCGGCATCGAACCCAACGGCCGAGGCCACAAGCTCAGCCAGCGCATCAAGCTCTGTCTGAGGCAACGGCACAAAGCTTTCAGCACCAGAGGCATCCACAGAACGCGTTCCATTCACCAGAACCGCAACGGTCAAGCGCTTGATCGCACCGGGTGCGGTGTGAACCTCTAACTCAGTCTCGGATACCTCATAGTTGACCCGTTCCCGTGTCTGTGTGGCATTCGAATTGGATGCATCCCCGCCCGCGCCGTCGCCATCGGGCAGGTTCGACGCCACCGTGACATCGGACGATTGGTTCCGGGCGCTGTCAGACCGTTCCTCGACATCGGTGCTGATGGCCACGCGCCCCTTAGGATCAAAGCGCCTTTCACGGATGGATTCGGTTTTAGTGACCGTATCAACACTGACCTCAACGACTGCATTTCCGGCCCCCACTCGGGCCTCAATCAGACGAAGGACCCGTTCGCGCAGCTGGCGCGACTTGTCATCCGCAGAATCTGCTGCCACCGCAGTCTCTTTTGCGCCAATGACCGCACCATTGGAATCAATCACCGCCACATTCTCGGGTGCGAGGCCGCTGACGGCAGAAGAGACCAGAAAACGGATCGCCTTGGCCTGATCCGAAGTGATATCCGCACCCGAGGACACCAGATAGACCGAAGCCGTCGGCGCGACGCTGCGCTGAAACGGGTTCGTTGACCCGTTGGCAATATGCACGCGCGCCTGACTTATGTGAGGGCTGCCGACAATCGTGCGCGCGAGCTCACCCTCTTTCGCACGCCAATAGGCCGCATCGAACATTTGCGAGGTGGTGCCAAAGCCGCTGAGTGAATCCAAAAGCTCATACCCGCGGTTTCCGTTCGCAGGCAGGCCTTCGCTGGCCAGAGTCATGCGCAATTCGTCCCGCTGCGAGCCGGGCACGTAAATCGAACCGCCCCGAATCTCATACTGTACGCCGCGCTGATCCAGCGATCGGACGATATCCCCCGCCGCGCCGCTTTCCAGCCCGGCATATAGCAGGGTCATCGACGGCGCCGTCGCCAACCGCGACATCGCAAGGACCCCTAGAAACACCAGCACAACTGCACCGGCGACAATGACTTGCTTTCGCCTGTCCAAACTTGCCCAGACAGTTCCGATCTGCTGCACGCTCACCTCCGACTCGCCGACATTCTGCCCGGCGCATCCCCTGTTTGGACGATTGCCCTTAACAATCGGTTAGTCCCTGCCGGGTTATGACATCCCCAGACTGAATGAATGAGGACGTCATGACTGACGCGGCTGCAGAACAGGCAGAAGCCCCGGAAAAATCGGGGAAAAAAGGATTGATCATAGGGGTGATTCTGGCCGTTGCCGGGGCTGCGGGCGGGTATTTCCTGACCACTTCTGGACTGCTGCCATTTGGCGGCCAACCAGCCGCGGAAGACGCCAAGGAAAAAGACAAAGGGACCGAGGTTAAAACCCTGCCCGAGGTTGGTTTTATCGACCTGCCGGCGGTGATCGTCTCGGTCAATGCCGGCGATTCGCGGCATCTGAAATTCCACGCCCAGCTTGAGGTGAACAGCAACTACGTCTCGGATGTCGAGAAGATGAAGCCTCGAATCATGGATGTTCTGAACGGGTATCTGCGGGCGGTCGAAGTGTCGGATCTGGAGGATTCGCTCGCACTGATGCGTATCCGTGGCCACCTTTTGCGTCGCATTGAAATCGTCGTCGGGGAAGGGCGCGTGCGCGATGTCCTCGTGATGGAATTCGTATTGAATTAGGAGGCCGAGATGGAGCTGATTGCAGATATTTTGCTGGTCGCAGGTGCGCTGGGTGCGGGTCTTTACTGTTTCGTGCTGTCCCGTCGGCTAAAGCGGTTCACTAATCTGGAACAAGGGGTCGGTGGCGCGGTCGCTGTCCTGTCATCCCAAGCGGATGAGTTGAAGAAATCGCTTGATTCGGCACGAACTGCTTCGGACCAGTCGGGCCTTGTACTTGAGGCACTAACCCAAAGGGCGGAATCGGTTGCTCAGCGGCTCGAACTGATGATGGCTTCGATGCATGATGTCATTCCGGCCGAAGAACCCGCCGAAGACATCACGGTTGAAGAACCCAAGCCGCAAGAACCCAAGGCCGAGGAACCAACGACGGATCCTGAGCCTGAAGAGGCTCCGGTCGAAGCGGTGGAAAAGCCAGAAGCCCCTGTCGCGCCCAAATCCGGGGACGCTCAGGAAAAAAAGCGCCCGGGCGGGCTGATGTTTTTCCGCCACGACCGCAATAGCGGAGAGGCCGCGACATGAGCGGACACGTTGTAGAGAAACGACCAAGAAGCGGTGTCCTGACAGTTATTTCACTGTTGATGCTTGGGTCAGCCGCGATTCGGCTGGGGTTTGAGGCTGCACCAGCCCTGGCAAAAGGGGCCGAGCAGGCAGAAGCAAAACCGAAAGAGACCCCAGCAGAGCTGCCCGGAGCCCGGATACTGCTGACCGAATTGCTGCGGCGCGAAGAAGCGTTGAAAAAACGCGAAGCCACAGCCATTGATCGGGAAAAGGCGCTGGCCATTGCCGATAAGGCCATCGAGACCCGCCTGGCCGCCCTGCAGCAGGCAGAAGAGGCGCTGCGTGAGACGCTGGCCATTGCAGAAAAAGCGGCTGAGACAGACCTGACGCGCCTGACGGATGTCTATCAGAACATGAAGCCGAAAGACGCGGCCGCCCTGTTTGAAACGATGGACCCGACCTTTGCCGCCGGATTCCTGTCACGGATGCCGCCCGATGCCGCAGCCGGTGTTTTGGCAGGCCTGAACCCCGGGGCTGCCTATACAATCAGCGTGATTATGGCCGGGCGAAACGCTTCGGCTCCGCAGGAGTAACCCCCATGATTTTCAACCCTGCATCGGAATTCGCCGGAGACCTCTTATGATCGGAATTGTCGGAATTGTTGTTATTTTCGTCATGGTGTTCGGCGGCTATTTGGCGGCTGGCGGGAAAATGAACATCATCATGAAATCCCTGCCGTTCGAAATGATGATGATTGGTGGCGCTGCGGTCGGCGCATTTATGATCAGCAATGACCTAAGCGCCGTGAAGCACACGATCAAGGATATGGCAAAAGTATTCAAAGGGCCGAAATGGAAACCGGATGACTACCGTGACCTGCTGTGCCTGTTGTTTTCGCTGATCCGTATCGCCAAGGCCAACCCGGTCGAGGTTGAACAGCATATCGAAGACCCCGAAAACTCGCCTCTGTTTTCGACTTATCCGAAAATTCAGGCCGACAAAGAAGCCGTCGATTTGATCTGCGACACGATGCGGGCTGCCTCTTTGAATTATGACGATCCCCACCAGGTCGAAGAGGTGCTGGAAAAGCGGATGGAGGCGAATTTTCACCACGCCATGCACTCTAGCCACGCGCTACAGACTGTTGCTGACGGCCTGCCCGCACTTGGAATTGTTGCGGCAGTTCTGGGCGTTATCAAAACGATGGGCTCGATTGATCAACCCCCAGAAGTGTTGGGAAAGCTGATCGGTGGCGCTCTGGTCGGGACGTTCCTGGGGGTCTTTCTGGCTTATGGGTTGGTCGGCCCATTTGCAGGAAAACTCAAATCCGTGGTGGAGGAAGACAATCATTTCTATCAGTTGATCAAAGAGGTTCTGGTTGCCAACCTGCACAACCACAACCCTGCCATGTGCATCGAAGTCGGACGGCAGAACACTCCCACCCATAACAGGCCGGGTTTCTCAGAACTTGAAGAGGCCTTGAAAGAGCTAAAGCAGGCAGCGGCATGATCCGATACGCCCTAATGGTTTCAGCGGCGCTTACGGCCGCTGGACAGGCTGGCGCGCGCGACATTTCTGTGCGATCGGGCGAGCATGACGGATATACGCGTCTTGTTGTGCAGGTGCCCCCGGGTACGGAATGGGGTCTGAAGCAAACGAAGAATGGCGCAAGACTCGACATAGCGCTTCCTGATGCCGAATTTCAAACCGGAGCGGTATTTCAGCGGCTGTCGCAGAACCGTCTGTCTGCGATCTCACAGACCAACCCGGGTGATGCGTTAGAGATGGAATTCGGCTGCGACTGCTTTGCCACCGCATTTCTGCATCAAAACACGATGATCGTTGTGGATATTGCGCCGGGGGCAGCCCTTCCACCGATCAGCAGCGACACTCCACCCCCAACGCTGCCCAAAACGGTAGTGGTAAACGCCCCGCTGCCCGGGCCACAGGCGCTTGATCCTCTGGTATTGCCGCTTTTGAATCTCAATGCGCAAGTATTTGAGGACCAGCTATCGACGCGATTGTTGCAGGGCGCTGACCGAGATCTGGTTGATCTTGAACTATCTCAGATTGGGCCCAGGAACTCGAATGGCAAACAATCGCTCGACATGCCACCGCGTATGGACCTGAACATCGCAGTTACGTCGGTACTGGACGATCTGGATGGCTTGCTGGGACCATCCATTCCAAAACTGGAAAAGAAACCAGCCTGCATTTCCAGCGCCGAGCTAGGCTTTGACAGCTGGTCCGATGGGCGCCTGTTCCCCGAACAGGTGGCAGAGCTGCGCACTGGCCTGTTTCAGGAGTTCGATCGCGTTGACAAAGAACCGGCCATGAAGCTTGCCAAGCTCTATGCGTATTTCGGCTTCGGTGCCGAGGCGGTTCGCAGCCTTGGCTGGATGGGTGAAGAGACGCCGGAAACGAACCGGATTTCTGTGATTGCCACTGTTCTGGACGACCGGCCACTGAAAGGGTCAAATCCATTCCGCGACCTACAGCGTTGCGAAAGTGACGCCGCAATCTGGGCCGCTCTGACCGAGGGTAAGCTCGCCGAAGATGCCCAGATAAGGGTTATGGAACAATCGTTTGCGCGACTACCGGATCATCTGCGCCGGCAAGTCGGACCTATGCTGTCCGACATTTTCGTTGCAGCCCAAAAACTTGAAGCCGCGCGGCGCGTCTTGCGGGCTGTTGATCGCATCGAAACCAAACCCAGCCCCGGCGCGATTCAGGCCGAGGCCGGTATTGCAAAGGCCGAAGGCGATCAGGAGAAATCCGAAACCTTGTTGAAAGACGTGGTGGGCAGCTCGGAAGCAGGGCTCGAAGCGCCTCTGGCGCTGGCGCGACTGATTGAACAGCGGTGGGCGGAACGCGGGTCAGCCTCCGCCCGGGAGCTCGAACTTGCCGCATCTTACACGGTCGAATTGCGCCGATCTGAGATCGGCCCACTTATGCAACGGACATATGCGCTGGCGCTGAGTTTGGGCCAAGAGTTCGACCAGTCTTTTGATCTGTTAGAAGATATTCCGAATTCAGCTGAAACGCTGGACCGGGCCGTTCAAGTACTGACTGCGCGCGCCGACGACGATACCTTTTTGCGGCGCATCTTCAACCTGCCCGAACCGATGGCACAATCGCTGACAACCGAAACCGCAATCTCGATTGCCGAAAGGTTGGCATCGCTGGGGTTTGCCCGTTCAACGTTATTTTGGTCCAACCGACCTCAGGACACTATCAGGCGAAAGGACCGAGCCCTTTTGCGCGCGCAAGCGGCATTGTTGTCCGGCCAGCCACACAAAGCCTTACTGGAGTTAGGAGATGACCCCTCGGACAAGGCCATGTCACTGCGGGCGCAGGCCAATCTGGATATAGGTGAGTTTGAAAATGCAGGGCGGGTACTGTTGCAGTTTGACAGGGTGAACGAAGCAGAAAGATTGTTCTGGCTTTCTGATATGGAAGACGTCCCGCAGCCTGCGGTCGACCAAAAATTCGGACAGGTCAGGCGGGCGACTCTGGCATTGGCAGAACCTGTAACCAGGATTGAAGAACAACCATTGGCGGATGCAACTGCCCTGCTTGAAAACAGCGCCAACGCCCGAGAGAATATCGCTCAGCTTCTCGCACTTGTGAGGGCAGACTGAAACGTCTGGGCAAAACTCAGGGTGGCCACTCAGTCAGGGCTGATCTCCTGACGAACCGCGGCATCCAATGCTCTGTTCCAGAGGGAAAACCCCATGAACAGAGCCTGAATTGGTGGGTTTAGTCAGTAAGGCGCCTCGACGTCATTCATCGAGACATAGACCGTTTTCATCTCGCTGAAATGATTGATTGCCAATTTCGAGTTTTCCCGCCCGACCCCAGACATTTTTGACCCGCCAAACGGGGCTTCAACCGGTGCGAGGTTGTAAGTGTTGATATAGCAGGTGCCCGCCTCGAACGCGGCCACGATACGATGGGCTCGGGTCAGATCTTTGGTGAACACACCGGCTGCCAGACCGAATTCGGTGTTATTGGCGCGGGCCATCACCTCTTCCTCGGTTTCGAATTCCAACACTGACATAACCGGGCCGAAGATTTCCTCGCGCGCGATGGCCATTTCATCGGTCACATCGGCAAAGACGGCGGGCTGAATGTAGAACCCGTCGCCTTCGATACGCACACCGCCATAGACCAAACGGGCACCTTCTGCCTTGCCTTTTTCAACATAACCCAGAGCGATATTCATCTGGTTTTCGCTAACCATCGGACCGAAATTAACCTCTTCATCCATCGGGTCGCCGATTTTCACATTCGCCAGACGCTGGGACAGGCGATCGAGGAAGGCTTCTTTGATGCCTTTGTGTACAAAAACGCGGGTGCCGTTGGAACAGACCTGACCCGAGGAGTAGAAATTCCCCAAAATGGCGCCAGACACGGCGTTTTCGATATCTGCATCGTCGAACACGATTATGGGGGACTTGCCGCCCAGTTCCATCGTGACATGCTTCATGCCATCGGCTGCTGCGGCATAAACCTTGCGCCCTGTCGGTACCGATCCGGTCAGCGAGACCTTGGCAACACGGGGGTCCGTCACAAGTGATGCGCCCACATCGCCATAACCCTGAATTACGTTATAGACACCCTTTGGTGCCCCGGCCTCGACCAGGATTTCGGCCACTTGCAGAGCAGACAAGGGCGTGGTCTCGGAAGGCTTGAATACCATCGTGTTGCCGCAGGCCAAAGCAGGCGCGCCTTTCCAGCAGGCAATCTGGGTTGGATAGTTCCACGCGCCGATTCCGACGCAAACCCCAAGCGCCTCACGGATCGTATATACGAAATCCCCACCACCCAGCGGGATATGCTCGCCGGTCAGCGAGGCCGCCAGACCTCCGAAATATTCCAACGCATCGGCTCCGCTGGTAGCATCGGCAACCAACGTTTCCTGCAGCGGTTTTCCAGTATCGTGGGTTTCGATGATCGACAGATCACGATTGCGTTCGCGCATGATGTCCGCGGCGCGGCGCAGAACACGGCCCCTTTCGGTCCCAGACATCGCGGCCCAGTCTGCCTGTGCCGATTTTGCACTGTTTAGAGCCTGATCTATGATCTGCGGAGTAGCAGAATGCAGCCGTGCGATCACTTCCCCTGTTGCAGGGTAGATCACGTCTATGGGTGCTCCGGTCGTGTCGTCGACATATTCACCGTTGATGAAATGGCTCGCCTTGGGCTGAAATCTCATTGTGGGGATTCCCTGATCAGAAGCTGTTTCCTCCGCGTTTATATTTTATTGACTCAGCAGTCAATAAAACTGATCCAGAGCGATTTCCTGCCAATTCCAACAGGCCGTGGCTTGAAATTTTCGGTAAATGTTCTATTTATGTTCTACATAGTCAGAGGATCAACCGATGGCCCATTCATTGCGAAACACCGCCCCGCACGGCCCGACAAACGACTATCACCTGCTGCCCGCCACCGATCGGCAGATACGCTATGCCCGCGCCATCGCGGAGCAAACTGCACTTGAGATTCCGGTCGAGGCGCAGCGCGACCGTCAGTCCATGTCCGCCTGGATTTCCAAACACAAACCTGATGATCCCTCGCCATTTGCGAATTACCCGACCGGCAAGCAGGTTGCCTTTGCCGAACGTATCTCGCGCAGCAAACGCCGCCCAATCCCGTCGGAGTGCTTTCGCGACAAACAGATGATGTCGCGTTGGATAGATCAAAACAAATAGACGAAATCAGAGCCTAATCCGGACTATGATTGCGGGCATACAACGCCACCGCCGCCGCGACGAACAGGCCCAGTAGGATATAGCCGGTCACCGCCTCGGCCACGGCCAGGGCGCGGCACAGCCCGGTTGGGGACATATCGCCGTACCCAACGGTGGTGAATGTAACATAAGAAAAATACAGGATATCAGCGGGCCCTTGCGCCCCGATGACGCAATTATCCTGGTACCCGAATGCGCCATAGGCAGCGGCGAACAGGAACGGAACGACCTGAATAAAGGACACACCCATCAAAAACAGAATGCGGCGCGGTGATTTCACCTGAGTCATATAGAACCAGGATTGAGACACCATCCACACAACCAGCCCCACAGAGGCGATCGTACCGATCGTGTCACCTGCGGTGCCCTCGCTCAGACGGGACAGACCGAACCATGCGAGGAAACTGGCAACCACCATTGCGGCTGCCGCCAGCAGCGTTGATTTCCATTCTTCCAAAGTCGTGGGTTTTCGGGACATGGAACCTCCAACGCGCTGAAATCTCCGGGATTATCCGGTGGACTGTCCTGCGTGGCAACCAGATTTCAGCAAATCAGTCTGCGCCCAGATGCTCCTGTCCCCGCTGACGTGCCAGCAGGATCTGTTTTTGACGTTCCCGGAACCGGGTTTTGTCGACCTCAGAGGTTTCCTCTATGCATTGATGGCAGGACACGCCGTGTTCGTATTCGGCACGTTTCACATCCTCGGGAAGGATCGGGCGACGGCAGCCATGGCACAGGTTGTGCGGCCCTTCGACCAGCCTATGCCCAACAGATACGCGGTTGTCGAACACAAAGCATTCGCCCTGCCAGGTGCTGTTCTCGACGGGCATTTCCTCGAGGTATCGCAAGATGCCACCTTTCAGGTGATAGACATCCTCGACCCCCTGACCCAACAGATAATTGGTGGATTTCTCACACCGGATGCCACCCGTGCAGAACATCGCCACACGCTTATTGTGGAACCGGTCTTTGTTTTCTTCCCACCAAGTGGGGAATTCACGAAAACTGCTTGTTTCAGGGTCTAACGCGCCCTCAAACGTACCGATTGCCACCTCGTAATCATTTCGGGTGTCGATCACCACCACATCATCCGAGCGGATCAGATCATTCCAGTCTTCGGGCTCGACATAATTGCCGACACGGGCGCGCGGATCGATATCCGGTTGGCCCATGGTCACGATCTCTTTTTTCAGGCGTACCTTGATCTTGCCAAATGGCGGTTGGTCAGACGTGGCCTCTTTCCACTCCAGATCAGCACAGCCGGGCAGCGCACGGATATGGGCCAGAACCGCGTCAATGCCAGCGCGGGGTCCGGCAATAGTGCCATTGATCCCTTCCTGTGCCAGCAAGAGCGTCCCTTTGACCGATTGCGCGCGGCACAGCTCAAGCAAGGGCGCACGAAGGGCTTCGTGGTTGGCGAACCGGGTGAAATGATAGAGAGCAGCGATCGTATACATGCGCGCGGTCTAAACCCGCGCGGACAGAGTCGCAAGAGACCGGATTGACGCCCCTTGTCGCGCCCACTACCGATAACGCAATCGAAGGAGGTCCCAATGACCCATGCCCTTATTGTGATCGATGTTCAGAACGATTTCTGTCCCGGCGGTGCGTTGGCGGTTCCCGGCGGGGATGAGATCGTGGCTCCGATCAACGCGATGATGCCAGATTTTGACACGGTGATCCTGACTCAAGACTGGCACCCTGCGGGGCATTCGTCCTTTGCCAGCAGCCATGCGGGCAAAAACCCCTTTGACATGACCGAGATGCCTTATGGGCCTCAGGTTTTGTGGCCAGATCACTGCGTGCAGGGAACAAATGGGGCAGCATTTCATGCGAACCTGCGTACGGATGGCGATCTGATCCTGCGCAAAGGGTTCCGCAGCAACATCGATAGCTATTCGGCGTTCTTTGAGAACGACCAGACCACGCCCACCGGGTTGGAAGGGTATCTGCGCACCCGTGAAATCGAGAGACTGACACTCGTCGGGCTGGCCACGGATTTCTGCGTCTACTACTCTGCGGTTGACGCAGCGCGGCTGGGTTTCGACGTGTCAGTTCAGATGAGAGCCTGCCGGGCAATTAACCTGGATGGGTCATTGGCCTCGGCAGAGACCGCGATGAAAGATGCTGGCGTTCGGCTGATTTAAGGGGTTGCCCCCGCAGCCGCCAGATACTTGAGCAGCGCAAAGATAATCACCGCCAACCCCAAAGCAAACCCAACCCGGCCTGGTACAGTTCGGCGATTTGGTCCGGCCGATTCCGCCTGCTGTGGCCTGGGTTTCCACATTGGAACCTCTTTGGGCAACCCGGCGCGCGGCTTGGCGGCTTTTACATCGTTCATGAACTTCAGGAAATCAAACTCGCCGCAATATTCGCCTTTGACTCCCGTCGTCCGGATATTGTGAAACAAGGCTCGCAGAATGCGATCCCTGTCCGCCGTATCCTGTGGACGGTAATATCCATGGGTAATCTCGCTGCGCGTCGAATCCAGACCAAAACCGGCATCATGAAAAATTTTGCGTATTTTGGGTGACGCTGCCCGCAATGCATCGGCTGTTTTCACATTCCGAAACAGCGCACGCACTTTGCGTCCGTTTTGCGCCCCTGACGGGGTCGCCTCCGGATCGTTTTCCCCCGAAGCGATCGTTACAATATCAAAGTCGTACTCGAGAACCATTCACTAACTAAACCTCGACTATCCATCCCCCTCTTTCCACTAACCGGTGAAAAGACCCCACAATATGCTCGCATTGTGACTTGACCTTGTCATTGTCATCAATTTAGCGACTCTTGCCATTCCACGCACCTATTGATCTAACAACGGAAATCGCAGGAGTTCCCAATGGTCGATATTGCGACGCGAGTATACAATCACAAATGGAAGATTGACCCGATTGTCCGGTCTTTAATCGACACAGACTTCTACAAACTGCTGATGTGCCAGTCAGTGTTTCGAAATAAGCCCCAAACGGATGTGGTGTTTTCACTAATTAACCGGTCGAATCACATTCCATTGGCTGAATTGATTGATGAGGGGGAGCTGCGCGAACAGCTGGACCACATTCGGTCACTCAGCCTGAGCCGGGGGGAAAGCACTTGGCTGCGCGGCAATACCTTTTATGGCAAACGTCAGATGTTCCGTTCGGATTTCATGGGGTGGTTCGAGAACCTGCGACTGCCGCCCTATCACCTTGAACGCAAAGGTGATCAGTACGAATTGACCTTTGAAGGCAAATGGCACGAGGTCATGCTGTGGGAAATTCCCGCATTGGCAGTCCTGATGGAGCTGCGATCCCGCTCGGTGCTGAATGCGATGCGGCGGTTCGAGCTACAAATTCTCTATGCTCGTGCGATGACCCGTGTATGGGAGAAAATCGAACACTTACGAGGGATTCAGGGGCTGGGCATCGCCGATTTCGGCACTAGGCGGCGGCATTCCTTTCTATGGCAGGACTGGTGCGTCCAAGCCATGATCGAAGGTCTGGGCCCTGCATTTACCGGCACCTCGAACTGCCTGATCGCCATGCGGCGCGAGGTCGAGGCCATCGGCACCAATGCCCACGAGTTGCCCATGGTTTACTCTGCGCTGGCTGATACTGATGAGAAACTGGCGCAGGCACCCTATGATGTGCTTAGCGATTGGCACGAGGAACATGACGGCAACCTACGGATCATCCTGCCTGATACCTATGGCACCAAGGGTTTTCTGGACGACGCGCCAGATTGGTTGGCGGGATGGACCGGCATCAGAATCGACAGCGGTGATCCGGCAACCGGTGCAGAAACTGCGATCAAATGGTGGCAATCGCGCGGTGAGGATCCCAAACAGAAACGCGTGATCTTTTCTGACGGTCTGGATGTCGGCAAAATCCGCGAACTGCAAAGTCAGTTTGCAGGCCGCACCAAAGTATCCTTCGGCTGGGGCACGCTGCTGACCAATGATTTCAGAGGGCTGGTTCCCGATGACGCGCTGGCACCCTTCTCGTTGGTCTGCAAGGCGGTTTCGGCCAATGGTCGCCCGACGGTCAAACTGTCGGACAACCCGGAAAAAGCGATGGGTCCGGCAGATCAGATCGAGCGCTACAAACGTGTCTTCGGCGTCGGCGTGCAACAGCCAATCGAGGTCATCGTTTAGGCCCTAACCATGGAACGCAGCTACCGTTTTCACCTGTGAGAACCCGTACAGCGCTTCGAACCCTTTTTCGCGACCATGGCCGGATTTCCCGACACCGCCAAAGGGCAGCTCCACGCCGCCGCCAGCGCCGTAATTGTTGATAAACACCTGCCCCGACCGCAACTTCTTCGCCAGCCGCATCTGCCGCGCGCCATCGCGTGTCCAAATGCTGGCAACCAGCCCGTAATCGGTGGAGTTGGCGATCTGCAGGGCCTCTTCCTCGGTCTCAAAGGGGATCAGCACTTGGACTGGGCCGAAAATCTCATCCTGTGCCAAAACATGATCAGGGGGTACGTCGGCAAACAGGGTCGGTTGCACATAGGCGCCAGTCTCGGGTGCGTGACCAACAATCGGCCCCTGGCCCACGATATTCAGATCTGCGCCTTTGTCGATAAATCCGGTCACGATGTCCTTCTGACGTGCTGATATCAGGGGCCCCAGGCGCAAATCTTCGGACGCGGGCCCAACGGTCAACTCGGAATAGGCCGAGGCCATGCGCGATTTGACCTGCTCATACACTCCGCGTTGCACCAGAACGCGGGAGGAGGCCGAACAGGTCTGCCCTGCGTTCTGAACGCCCGCATTCACCAGAAATGGCAGGGCCGCATCCAGATCTGCATCGTCGAACACCAGCTGCGGGGATTTCCCGCCCAGCTCCAGCGTCACTGGCACCACGTTATGCCCAGCGGCCTGTTGCACCAACGCGCCGGTGGCAACGGAGCCGGTGAAGGACACATGCTGAATCCCCGGATGCGCCGACAGCGCCGCCCCGGCCTCGGCCCCCAGCCCCGGAACCACGTTCAAAGCACCCGCCGGCAACCCGGCCTGCTGCGCCAGATGGGCAAAGGCAAGCGCGGTCAAACAGGCCTCTTCCGCTGGTTTCAGCACACAGGCATTGCCCATCGCCAAAGCCGCCCCGACAGAGCGGCCGATGATCTGCATAGGGTAATTCCACGGCACAATGTGGCCCGTCACACCATGCGGTTCACGCAGGGTATAGACGGTATAGCCATCCAGATAAGGGATCGTTTCGCCCATCACCTTATCCGCCGCGCCTCCGTAAAACTCACAATACCGCGCCAGTGCCACCGCATCGGCGCGCGCCTGTGTCAGGGGTTTGCCGACATCCATCGCCTCCAACGCAGCCAGATCATCGACACATTCCAGCACCATCTGGCCCAATCGGGTCAGAATGCGGCCCCTCTCCAGTGCGGTTTTGCGGCCCCAGTCCCCATCCAGCGCCTTTTGCGCCGCGTTCACCGCAGCATCGATGTCATCAGCATCCCCGCGCGCGATCCGACATAGCTCGGACCCGTCCGACGGGTTGATCAGCGGCAGATCGGCCTGCGAGGCTGGGCGCTGCCATGCGCCGCCAATCAGGCACAAGCTGGGATCGAACCACAAGGGGTTGGTCATGTCAGGCTCCATTTCGTCTCTAACATTGAAGTTTACGCCACATCCTGACCGACATCCGGCAGGATAGGCGCAGCGGCAATCAGGGTTTGGGTATAAGCGTGCTGCGGGTTGGAAAAGACCTGTTCGGTCTCACCCTGTTCGACAATCTGCCCCGCCTGCATCACCAAAACCCGGTCGGTAATGGTGCGCACGACGCTTAGGTCGTGGCTGATGAACAGATAAGTCAGGTCATAGGCGCCGCAGAGCTCGGCCAGCAGATCAAGGATCTGCGCTCGGACAGAAACATCAAGGGCCGAGACCGCCTCATCAAACAAGATCAGTTCGGGCCGGATGATCAGGGCACGGGCGATGGCGATACGCTGCCTCTGCCCGCCCGAGAATTCGTGAATGTACCGACCCGCGTCATCGGGGCTGAGACCTACGGCCGTCAGAATCTCGGCGATCCGATCCTGCCGCTCGGACCCGGTTGGGGGATGTTCGAGCAGGTGAAACGGCTCGGTGACCAGGCGCGTGACCCGGTGTCGGGGGTTGAAGCTGCCATAGGGGTCCTGGAACACAACCTGCATCTTACGCCGGACGGCCAGATTGGGTTTGTGCCCGGTGAATACTGGCTGCCCGTCCAGCAGAATCTGGCCGCTCTGCACTTCTTCCAGCCCCAGGATAGCCCGTGTTAGGGTCGATTTTCCGCACCCGGACTCTCCGACCAGGCCTAAGCGCTCGCCTTTGTTCAGTGTAAAGCTGACCCCAGCTACAGCCCTGTGGTGTCGCGGCGCATCAAACAAGCCCTTTCGGGGCAAACGGTAATCCCGGACCACCTGTGCAACCTCAAGCAAAGGCTGTGCCGGTTTGGGTTCCGGCAGGTTGACCTGATGGCCCGAAGCCCGGAACAGCATGCGTGTATAAGGGTGCTGCATGTTCCGCAGCAAGGGTTCGGTGGCGCCGGCCTCGACGACTTCGCCATAGCGCATGACGATGATCCGGTCGGCCATATCGGCCACAACCGCCAGATCATGTGTGATCATTAGCAATCCCATGTCGTATTCGCGCACCAACCCCGTGAGCAGGTCTAGAATCTGCGCCTGCGTAGTGACGTCCAGCGCCGTCGTAGGTTCGTCCGCGATCAACAACCTTGGGCGCAACGCGATGGCCATGGCGATCACCACGCGCTGACGCTGACCACCGGACAGCTCATGCGGATACCGGGACAGAGGGAACCTTTCGGGTGGAAGGCCGACGCGCGTCAGCACTTCTTCGGCACGGGACCGGGCCTGTGCAGTAGGCATGGCCTTGTGGATCAGGATTGTCTCCATCACCTGATCCCCGATGGTTTTGACCGGGTTCAGCGCAGTCATGGGTTCCTGAAACACCATCCCGACCGAGGCGCCACGCAGGGCGCACATCTCATCCTCGGAACAGTTCAGCAGGTCCAGCCCGTCCAACCGGATCGCGCCCGCGGCATCCGCACCGTTTGGCAGCAGTTGCATCACCGCCAACGCCGTCATGGACTTGCCCGAACCGCTTTCACCGGTGACGGCGACGATCTCACCCGACGCAACAGACAGGCTAACCTGTTTGAGGATGTCCATGCCATGAATCGACAGGTTGAGATTTTCGATTTCCAGCAAGCTCATGCGCGCGCCACCCGTATTCGGGGGTCCAGCCAATCCCGCAAACCGTCGCCCAGCAGGTTCAGCCCCAAAACAGTGACAATGATTGCAAGCCCCGGAATCAGAGCCAAATGCGGGGCAAAACTGACCATCGTCTGCGCATCTGCCAACATCCGGCCCCAACTGGGCGTAGGCGGTTGCGCACCCAACCCGACATAGGACAGGCCTGCCTCGGCCAGAATGCCAAGGCTGAACTGGATGGTGCCCTGTACGATCAGCAAGTTCGCCACATTCGGCAGGATGTGTTCCGCCGATATCCGCGCCGCGCCCTTGCCCGAGACCCGGGCGGCCAGGATGAACTCTCGCTCCCACAGGGACAGCGCAGCGCCACGGGTGATACGGGCAAAGACAGGAATGTTGAAGATACCGATGGCAATAATGGCGTTGACCGCCCCGGCACCGAAAACGGCAGTGATCAGGATAGCGATGACCAACGACGGGAAAGCAAAAACCAGATCGTTGCCGCGCATGATCACCTCATCCAGCCACGTGCCTTTGCGCGCCGCTGCCGCCAGACCAAGTGGCACGCCCAATGTCATGCCGATCCCCACCGCCACCAAGGCCACAGCGATTGAAGTGCGCGCACCCACCATGATCATTGAGAACATGTCCCGCCCAAAATGATCGGTGCCAAACCAGTGCTGCGCGTTGGGTGGTTGCAGCTTGGCGGGAATATTCAGCGCGGCGTGCACATAGGGCGTCCAGACAAAGGAAATTGCCGCCGCCAAGACCACCAGCGAGGAGAGCACTGAACCAAGGATGAGGTTGCGGCTCATGTCCTGCTCCTTAAACGGGGATCAACTGCGGCATAGGCCAGATCGACCAGAAAATTCACCGTGATCACCGCAAAGACCAGCAGCATGACCACCGATTCCACCACGATCAGATCGCGGGCAGAAATCGCTTGAAACACCAGTCGCCCGAGGCCGGGCAGGTAAAACACCTGTTCGATAATGATGGACCCGGCCAGAAGAAAGGAAAACTGCAGCCCGATGATAGTCAGCACCGGGATCAGCGCATTGCGCACCCCGTGACGCGACAGCGCCTGTCGGCGGGACAGGCCCTTGGCCCGTGCGGTGCGCATGAAATCCTCACCCAGAATATCCAGCAGGGCCGACCGCATGACCCTTGCAAGAATCGCCGCCTGTGGCAGAGCCAGCGCTATGGCTGGCAGGGTCAGCGAGTGCAGACCGGTCCAAAACCCGCCGTCCCAGCCTGCGAACCCTCCAGCGTTGAACCAGCGCAGATTAATGGCAAAGACCAGCACCAGCATCATGGCAAACCAGAAATTTGGCACGGCGATGCCGAGCTGTGTGGCCCCCATGACCGCCACATCGCCGGGCCGCCCCCGGCGCGCAGCAGCGTAAATCCCTGCGGGAAAGGCGATCAGGGTTGAAAGGGTCAGTGCATAAAGCGCCAGCGGCAGCGACACCCAAAGTCGGTCCGCAATCATCTGCGACACCGGCGTGCGATAGGTGTATGAAGTGCCGAAATCCCCGACCAGCATTCCGCTGACCCAGTTGAAATAGCGCTGCGGTTTGGACACATCCAACCCCAGCTCGGCCCGCAGCGCGGCCAGCGTGTCCGCCTGCGCGTTGACGCCAAGCATGAAGGATGCCGGATCGCCCGGCGCGACCTCGATCACTGCAAAAATGACCACCGAGGCGATAGCCAGGCTGATCACCAGCGAAATCAGACGTTTGAGGGCATAGCGTAGCATTACAAACAGGTTACGGGTGCGAGCGGCGCCTACGCAACAGCTACTTGTAGGACTGCTGCTCTTGCCGGACCAAATCAGTCGCGCAGGTCGAAAGCTTCGCCGCGGGTGCGCTGTCCACCAGCGTTTCCAGATTTGTCTCGGTCCGGGCCAGTGCCGCCCGACGAAGGACCATCAGGCGCGCGCGAGGACTGTCCAGAAACTGCTCCTGCGGGATGAGCGTTTCCAGCGGGCTGTCGATGCGGATGACCTCGAAATAGCCGCCAAACAGGGCAAGGAAGGCAAAGGCGCAGTTTGGTGCCTCGGCCCCGCATTGGTCAGAACAGAGCTGCGCGATGGGGCGGGTCGACTGGGATGTCATCAACCAGTTTTCCACCGCCGGGCGCCAGCTATTGTCCACAGACAGATCGCCATATCCCAGCCCCAGGGCCAGCAATCCCGCCATGCCCAGCGCCTGATCGGAATTCATGTCAACTGGATCAGGCTGAATGTGGCGCAGCGCTGCCAGACCGTCGCCGCGCGGCTCGGGATCGACCGTCAGATAACTCAGATAAGGTTTGAGGTCCTGCATCAGCTGCCCATCCGCCAACAGATCGCCGCGCATTTCTGGATCGCCATAGAGCGCCACAATTCGCGTCGGGTAGTCCGTAGCTTGATGTTCTCCCAACGCATTGAGCTGTGCAATCAGCTTCGGGTCTGGTGTGGGGCGTTTGGCATCCAACAGCGCTTGGGCAAGCTCATTTCCACCTTTCGCCTCAACCAACAGCCAGGATCGGCCAAAGGCCGTCAGGTCTTTTTGACGAAACAGCTTGCGCGAACCCTTTCGGCCCAGCGATTGGCGGAACGGAGATGGTCCAAGATCGGCGGTTTCAATTCGCCCCAACAGCAGACGAGCCTGCGCGTCACCATCAGCCGCCAGTTCTGCCAGCAGTGGCAGAGCGCGTTCATCATCGCCCTCCAGCCACAGTGTCACCGCCTGTTCAAGCGGCGTATCCCCTTTGGCGACCGGCGCAATCACGGCTAAAACCGCGATCATCAACGCAACGAGGGTTGATCTTCTCATGCGCCGGTCTCCTCTCTGGAACTGGTCTTATTCCGCCCAACTGATGGCGGTCAGGTCGATGGCCGCTGTGGGTGCGTTTTCCCAAAGGCCCTGAACGCCAGCCTTGGCAACGCCAAGCTTGGCCAGCTGGAACAGATACCCGTTGACGTAATCATTTGCGATCAGACGCTGCGCTTCGCCCAACAGGCGGGTACGCTCATCAGGGTCGGTGGTGGCGTTCAACGTCTCCATCAGCGTCTGAAAGTCGATGCTGTCATACTGGAAATAATAGTCGGGCCGCGCATAGATGCCGATATCCATCGGCTCGGTATGGCTGACGATAGTCAGACCAAAATCCTTGCCCTTGAACACCGATTCCAGCCACTGCGCCCATTCGACATTGATGATTTCAGCCTCGATCCCGACCTCGGCCAGTTGCGCGGCGATGATCTCGCCTCCGCGGCGAGCATAAGAAGGCGGCGGCAGGTGCAGAGTGGTCTTGAACCCTTCGGCATAGCCCGCATCGGCCAGCAACTGCGCGGCCTTCTTGGGGTCATACGCCGAATTGCCGGTCAGATCGACATAGGCCGGGTTGTGCGGGGCAAAATGCGTTCCGATGGGCGTGCCATAGCCGAACATCGCGCCGTCAATAATTGCCTGACGGTCGATGGCATGGGCCAGCGCCTGCCGCACCCGGATGTCGTCAAAGGGCGGCTGTTTGTTGTTGGTGGACAGAATCGTCTCACCCTCGGTCGAGCCGACAAGCACCTGAAAGCGCGGATCAGCCTCGAACTGCGGCATGTTCTCAGGCGCCGGGAAAATGTCGAACACATCCACATCCTCGGCCATCATGGCGGCAAAGGCGGCGGTCGGGTCCGAGATGAACTTGAATGTAGCAGACTCTAACGCGGGCTGATCACCCCAATAGTCGGGGTTTCGCGTCAGCGTGATGCTGTCCCCCTGCACCCAGTCCCCAAAGGCAAACGCGCCGGTGCCGACCGGGTTGGTCTTGATCGCCTCTATGCTTTCGGGGGCGACAATCACCGCATCCCCCCAGGCCATATTGAACAGGAAATTCCCGTTTGGCCCTGACAGGGTGACCTTGACGGTCAGCGGATCCACGACCTCAACGCTTTCGATCCCGGCAAACAGGGCCTTTTGTGCATTGGCGCTGTCTTCAGCACGGGCCCGGTCAAGGCTGAATTTGACGTCCTCGGCATCCATGGTGGTGCCATCGTGGAAGGTCACACTATCGCGCAGCTTAAAGGTATAGACGGTGCCGTCGTCTGAAATCTCCCAGCTTTCCGCCAGCCCGGGCACGACCGATCCGTCGCCCATGAACCGGGTCAGACCTTCGAAGATATTGGTATAGACAACCGAATCGATGGCCTGTGCCGCAGCGCTGGTCGGGTCCAGATGCGGCGGCTCAAGCTGCATTGCGATGGTGATGTCGGATTTGGCCAGGGCTTGGGTGGCTATCAAACTGGCTCCAATCGCCAGCGCCGATGCAAAAGACCGAAACATCTGCTTTGTCATATCGTTGTCTCCCCACTGAAACTGCGTGGTCCTGCATGTCGCGGACCGGTCTGCGGACCAATGTCCCTTTAAACCTTAGGTCAATCAAGGAAATGTTCGCGCAACCGGGCTATCTTTGGCCCGGTCCAATCTGCTATGCCGCACCGCAACATGAACCGCGAGGAGCGAGCATGAGCGCCACCGCCCGCAAAAGAGCCCCGAATGCCGTGGATATTCGCGCCCGAAAAGGTGGCGAGCCACTGGTCAGTCTGACCGCATATACAACTCCGATGGCCCGACTGATGGATGATCATTGCGACTTTGTTCTGGTCGGTGACAGTGTCGGCATGGTGCTACACGGGTTGGAATCCACCCTTGGCGTGACGATGGAGATGATGATCCTGCATGGTCAGGCTGTTGCTCGCGGGCTGGACAAGGCGATGATGGTCATCGACATGCCCTTTGCCAGTTACGAGGAAAGCCCCGCACAGGCGTTCCGCAATGCCGCCCGCCTGATGGCCGAAACCGGTGCCGGTGCCGTCAAGCTTGAGGGCGGTGTCGAAATGGCCGAAACCATCCGCTTTCTGGTCAAGCGCGGCATCCCGGTGATGGCGCATATCGGCCTGACCCCACAGTCGATCAACACGCTAGGTGGATATAAGGTGCAGGGCCGTGATGATCAGGCACAGACGGTACTGGCCGATGCCCATGCCGTGGCTGATGCAGGCGCCTTTTCCCTTGTGTTAGAGAAGGTCCCGCAGGGTCTAGCCAACCAAATCACTGCCGAGGTCGCCATCCCTACTATCGGCATTGGCGCGTCCGCCGAATGTGACGGGCAAATACTTGTGGTGGACGACATGGTCGGCTTTTTCACCGCTTTCAAACCGAAATTCGTCAAACGATATGCCGAGCTGGGGCCACTGGCCGAGGCCGCCATCGCCGAGTACGCCGCCGAAGTGCGCGCACGCGCTTTCCCCGCCGATGAACATGTCTTTGCCAATCAGGCTCCGTCACAGGGCACAGCTAAATGACCGCTCCGATCCTGCGTCGCCTCTCCGATCTGCGCGCCTTGACCGCCAACTGGCGCAAGAATGGTGAGGCAATCGGCGTCGTCCCAACTATGGGCGCGTTGCATCCGGGGCATCTGTCTCTGGTTGAGGCGGCCAAAAATGGCACCGACCGAGTTATCGTGACGATTTTCGTGAACCCAACGCAGTTTAACAACCCCGAGGATCTGGCCAATTATCCGCGCACCGAAATCGAAGATGCTCAGAAACTGGCCCCCTATGGCGTTGATGCAATTTATGTGCCGGACCCGGACGAGATCTACCCGCAAGGCTTTGCCACCACCGTATCTGTAACTGGCCTGACCAGTGTGATGGAGGGCGAATTCCGCCCCGGCCATTTCGATGGCGTCGCCACTGTGGTCGCCAAACTGTTCCTGCAAACCCAGGCAGACAGAGCCTATTTTGGGGAAAAAGACTATCAACAGCTGCTGGTCGTGCGCCGCATGGCGCGCGATCTGGATATCCCGATCGAAGTGATCGGCTGCCCCACGGTGCGTGAACCCTCGGGTCTGGCCATGTCCTCGCGCAATCAGCGCCTCTCGCCCGAGGGGGTGGAGATTGCAGCGCACAAACACCGCATCATGCTGGATCTGGCCAACGCGCTAAAGAACGGCGCCCCGTTCGACACACTGGCAGCACAGGCCAGTACCGATCTTTTGGCCGCAGGTTTTACACAAGTGGAATATATCCAACTGCGCTGTGCGGAATCTCTGAACCCGCTGACACATGCCGACCGACCCGCCCGCCTGTTTGCCGCGGCCTGGGCGGATGGAGTGCGTCTAATCGACAATATTCCCGTCTGAACACTCTGGTACGCAACCGACTGTTTGCGCTAAAGTCTCGCAAAACCAAATGCGAAGGGGGGCGCAGGCGTGACCTATATTCTTGCCATTGATCAGGGCACCACATCATCACGGGCCATTCTGTTCGACGCGGACATGCAACGGGCAGGCACCGCGCAGCATGAATTCACGCAGCATTTCCCACAAGAAGGCTGGGTCGAACACGATCCCGAGGAAATCTGGGACAGCGTCCTACGTGTCTGCCGCGAGGTGATGCAGAGCGTTGGCGCAACCCCCGATCAGATTGCCGGTATCGGCATCACCAACCAGCGTGAAACAACCGTGGTCTGGGATAAACAGACCGGCGAGCCTATCCACAACGCAATCGTCTGGCAGGATCGACGCACCGCCGATATCTGCGCCCGCTACAAGCAGGCCGGTTGCGAGGATGACGTGACCCAGCAGACCGGGCTGTTGCTGGACCCGTATTTTTCGGGCACCAAAGTCAAATGGCTACTGGATAATGTCCCCGGCGCCCGCGACCGCGCCGAGGCAGGCGATCTACTGTTCGGCACCATCGACAGTTTCCTGATCTGGCGCCTGACCGAAGGCTGCAACCACGTGACAGACGCCACCAACGCTGCCCGCACACTGCTGTTCGACATCCACAAAGGCTGTTGGAGCACCGAGATCTGCGATCTGTTGGATGTGCCCATGTCCATGCTGCCCGAGGTACAGGATTGCGCCTCGGATTTCGGAAAAACGACTCTGATTGGGGGAAATATCCCGATTCTGGGTGTTGCGGGCGATCAGCAGGCCGCGACCATCGGGCAGGCCTGTTTTCAGCCCGGCATGATGAAATCAACCTATGGGACGGGGTGTTTTGCGCTGTTGAATACCGGGCCACAGCCGGTCGCGTCGAAGAACCGCCTGCTGACGACGATTGCCTATCAGTTGGACGGGCAAAAAACCTATGCGCTTGAGGGTTCGATTTTTGTCGCAGGGGCCGCGGTGCAATGGCTGCGCGATGCGCTGCAGATCATCGAAACCGCCCCGGAAAGCGGCGAGCTGGCGCAGCAGGCCGACCCCAACCAGCATGTTGTGCTGGTGCCCGCATTTACCGGATTGGGCGCGCCCTATTGGAAACCAGATTGTCGGGGCGCGGTCTTTGGCCTGACCCGCAATTCCGGGCGGGCAGAATTTGCCAAGGCAACACTGGAAAGCATCGCCTATCAGACTCGTGACCTTTGGCATGCCATGCAGGGCGACTGGGGTGCAGATACCGATGTCATCTTACGCGTCGACGGCGGTGCCAGCGCATCTGATTGGGCGATGCAAGGCCTGTCGGATTACCTCGGCGCCGAGGTCGACCGACCCGTGATGCAGGAAACCACTGCTCTGGGCGCGGCCTGGCTGGCGGGTATGCGCGCGGGCATCTACCCTGATCAACAACAATTCGCAGAAACCTGGGCGCTGGATCGCCGGTTTGAACCCAAACTATCCGCAAATGACCGCGATGCCGCCTATGCACGCTGGCAACGCGCTGTTCAGGCGGCCATGGCGTTCTGATCGCTGCCGCATTTGGGCTCTGCTTTGTTCAAAGTTGGGTTCTTATGGGGCCACCTGTGCGAACGGTGAATTTCTACGGCAAGTCAGTGCTGCGAGTTAGGCTGATGGTCAATGTCGGTAGAGCGGACGAAGCAGCCGTCGGTCTTGCCGGGATGAGTGTCTGGTTCGGCGAACAACTCAGTTTTTTTTCACCGTCCTCGACTTCTTGCAATTTTCTAAAAGCGGTTGGCGTCATGCCGTTTGCGCGGCGGAAGGCTCGGGCGAAATTGGCGGCGTCCGTGAACCCGAGAACGGTCGCGATATCGGAAATCGACCTACTGGTCGTGACTAGAACCTCTCTTGCGTATTGCTGCCTCACGAAGCTTATCTCGTTGGTAATATTGGTCCCGTTCTCAGCTAGTCGTCGTTTCAGCTTGTGCTGGCTCATCGATGCGAGAGCCGCACATTTTGAAGCGCTCAGGTCAATCTGTTCGATGTGTGCCCGGAGCATTTGCCTAAAGGATTGAACAAACCCGTCGGCAGCCGAGCTGGATATCTCCTCCGTGGCTAAACTGGACGACACAGGATTCAGTTTTAGGGACAACCAAGACGACGGAAAGTGGATGCAGAACCCCATTCTGTTCCCCCTCATAGGATGCATCAGGTCGAATTCCGATGGCAAAACCTTGGGGTCGCTTACAGTAACTGTTACTTTCGATGGGTCCAACCGATTGCGCAAAGCCCGCCGGAGAACGGCCAGGCCGAGCGCCACCATGAATGCATCGTTCTGAGCGGGCAGGATTTGGGGTGCAAAAGAGCGCGTTTCACCAAAAACTGCCGTTTGGCCGACTATATTGAGATGTTCTGTGACAGAGCTGGCAATTTCGTTGGACCGCGCAATAAAGATCGACAGGAAGTCTCCCACCGTTGACGCGCGCGCCTCAGCGTCCTCAAGTATCGCCCAACCCTGAACATCGAGTTTGCTTCCAACGCGGGCCCCAAAAAAGGGATCTTCGGCAGACTTGGCGGCGTTCTCGACAAACTGGTGGATGACCATGACGTGAACTGAGAGGTCGGCCTCAAAGATTGCACCCTCAGTTAACCCGACGCTCTCAAACACTGGTTCCGGGTCAATACCGCGTTCGTGGAGTTCCGTGGCGAAGGGGCGCAAAACACTCAGCTTTACGAGTGGTAAGGTGTGATTCATCGATTCAGTATTCGCTTTGATGTTCAGTTTCATCCTAGCGTCTCAGAACAACCAAGAGGGAATAAACTGCTCTAAATAGTCCTTATGGGGCAAAAAACTGCCACCACCGCGCCCCGAAGACAGGCAATGGGTCCGTCAATTCTTATACTGTTTCTCAGTTCAAACGCTCCGAGCACAGGGGCTGATCCAATGGGAGATCGATATGAAGAGCATACTACAATCTGTTGCAGGTGTTTTGCTCGCGACAGCAACGGCTACGTCGGCGCTCGCTCAGGAAGAGGCTTCACCGGCACTGGTTCTATTCACGAACTGTGCGGTGTTTGATGGTCTCACGGAAACCTTGATTGAAGGGCAAAATGTTCTGGTTGAGGGCAATCTGATTTCGGCTGTCGGCGATACGTCACTTGAGGCAGAAGGGGCAAACCAGATTGACTGCGATGGACGCACTTTGATGCCTGGGCTGATCGATGCGCACTCGCATCTTTACCTGAACATTAGTGGCGGCCTTGGTGCCGTGGAGGCTGCAACCTGGGACGAAATTGCAGCGCGTGCGGCGCACATGGCCAATGAATACCTGTATAGCGGGTTTACCAGCGTACGCGAAATGGGCGGCGGAGGGTCGGGTGTAAAGAAGACGGTCGATGCGGGTCTGATCGATGGCCCGCGCATTTACCCAGCCGGTGCCTTTCTCTCACAAACGTCAGGCCACGGCGACTTTCGGACCGCATCAATGCGCAACCCGAATTTGCCTCCCTATGCCAATGACAGCAATGCGCAACGTCTCGGAATCACGTATGTGGCAGACGGTGTAGATGGTGTCATGGCGGCTGTTCGTCAGAACCTGTCTCAAGGGGCCACCCAGATCAAAATGATGGCGGGAGGTGGCGTCGCTTCGATTCTTGATCCACTTCACACACTTCAATACCAACCCGAAGAACTTGAAGCGGCGGTACGCGCTGCAGCCGATTGGGATACCTATGTCGGCGTTCACGTCTTCTCTGACGAGGGAATTACGCGTGCCATTGAGGCGGGTGTAAAAAGCATCGAGCATGGCTTTTTCGCCAGCCGGGAAACACTTCAGCTGATGAAGGACAATGATATCTTCCTTGTCTCTCAGATGACTGGAATATCCCCTTATATCGAACAGAACCCAGGCCTTCAAACCAAGGAAAACCAAGCGAAACTCGCTTTGGCAACTGAATTTTCCAAGGATTTTGTTGAAAACGTCAAGGAAATCCGACCAAAAATGGCGTTCCAGTCTGACATCGTTTTTGCCCCTGCAGAACAATTCCGGACACAAATGGATCACGAAAAGTGGTTCCACGCTGAACTCTTCGGCAACCATGCGATGCTTGTAGCGGCAACCTCTTCGGCAGGGGAGCTTCTGGCATACTCGGGGAAAGCCAATCCTTACCTCGAAGGTCCTCTCGGTCTGATTGCGGAAGGCGCTTATGCCGACGTTCTAATTGTCGATGGAAACCCGCTTGAAGACATCAGTGTCATCGGCGGCAACGAGAAATGGTACGACGCCGAACCGCGTCCTCGTGACATCCCGACGATGCGACTGATCATGAAAGATGGCGTGATCTATAAAAATACTCTGAACTGATTAATAAGCGTGGCGGCTTCAAGACGGTCGCCACGCGTTTCCGGCATCTCATACCTGAAGTAGCTGTCTAGATCGCATTTTGTACAACAAACACTCCCAATGAAAGCGTGCTGGGCTCATTCCCTGAAGCGTGAAGAAACCGATAACTAAAAGCAGCCATTAATGAGTGGTGCAGAAAGTGTCACTTTGGGCTCTAACCGGACATCTGCTGTATCTGTGACACAGCCCCGGTAGCCTGATTGAGAACGCGAGGATCAAATCTATCTGACAACCGATAATCGAGCGCCTTTAGCTGTGATCTTTCAGTAAGCGTTGCTTTTGCCGTGACCAGTCGCGCTTGGCCTGGGTTTCGCGCTTGTCGTGGTTTTTCTTACCCTTGGCGATGCCGATCTTAATCTTGGCCAGGCCCTTGTGGTTGAAATACAGGACCAGCGGCACAAGCGTCATGCCTTTGCGTTGGGTCGCGTTCCACAGATTTGACAGCTCTTTGCGCGACACCAACAACTTACGGCGACGACGTTCTTCGTGTTTGAAGACCTTGGCCTGTTCGTAAGGGGCGACATAGCTGTTGACCAACCACAACTCTCCGTCATCAACCGTGGCATAGCTTTCGGCGATGTTCGACCCGCCTGCCCGCAGGGATTTGACCTCGGACCCGTGCAGAATGATGCCGCACTCGATATCCTCTTCGATCGCGTAATCGAAGCGGGCGCGCCGGTTTTCGGCGATGACTTTGTAATTCGGGTCTGTCTTCTGCTTGGCCATGACGGGTTGATTTATGCCCCTTGGGCGGACCTTGCAAGCAGGTGCATCAGGATTTGGCCGAGATAATCAGATCGGGGCCGAAAATCGTGTCGGCGTGGTTGTGCAGATAGATTTTCAGCCAAGGCGTAAACCGGTCAGGATGGCGCTGCACCTCGGCCAGCAGATCGTGGTAGTCGATCCAGCGGATATCCATCACTTCCTCGGGGTTCGGCTCGATCTTCAGTGGTCCTCGAACATGGGCCAGGAATACGTCTACCACCTCATGCTCGATCAGCGAATTGCCGACATCGGCGTGATATTCCAAACGGTGACGATAT
Organism: Ruegeria sp. YTSA226; assembly: GCF_059609905.1. Classification (NCBI taxonomy): domain Bacteria; kingdom Pseudomonadati; phylum Pseudomonadota; class Alphaproteobacteria; order Rhodobacterales; family Roseobacteraceae; genus Ruegeria; species Ruegeria sp. YTSA226. The sequence continues at coordinate 70,847 of NZ_JBXWMQ010000009.1, read as the reverse complement.
TCGGGGTACAACCCGGTGATCCCCAGTTCCTCGCGCAGGCGGCGGACGGCACAGACCGAGGGCATTTCACCCCAGTCAGGATGGGTACAACAGGTATTCGCCCAAAGACCCGGCGTGTGGTATTTGCCCATCGCCCGGCGCTGCAGCAAAATCTCGGTGCCGCGCACAACAAAGACCGACACCGCTTTGTGCCGCAGACCCTTTTCATGGGCTTCAAGCTTTTCAACGGGGGTCAATTCACCATCAACCCAGGCCGGGATCATGATTCCCATTTGTCGTCTCCTGCTGCCGATCCGCCTGGGCGACCGGGAATTCCGGAATAGCTTTGGCCTGATAGGCTTGGCTGTGGTGCAAAGCGGGCAATGCACCACGCGATTCCAAACTGGCGTCTATTGATCCGGTTATCAACCGCACGAAAGGCCGCAGGGGCTGCGGCCTTTTCTGGTCTTACCGATTGCGTGGTTTCCCAGGTTATTCGCCCGAAACACTGACGATATAGGCGTAAACGTCCTCAGCGCCCTTTTTCAGCTTGAAGGTCATTTTGGACTTGGCCGAGGTCTGATCCAGATAGGATTGCAGGAAGGCTTTGGGGTCCTGGGCATATTCGACAAAAGTTGCCTCGTCCCAGACCAAGCCGTTTTCACCGGCTTCGACAATGCTGTCACCGTATTTGAACCCTTCGACCGTCCCAGCAGTACGGCCTGCAACCCCATAGAGGTTCGGGCCGGTTTTTCCGCCCTTTACGATCACCTCGCCATCGGGATCAGCAATCAGATGGCAGGATTTGCATTTGTTGAAGGCTTTCTTGCCAGCTTCGGTGTCACCTTCAGCATAGACTGGAAGGGCCAGTAGGCCGGCAATTGCGGTCGCGAGGATACGATTCATAACTTTTGCTCCGATACGAATTGGCTGCACAGAAAGGACCTCTGGCGCAGCAGAGAGTCAACGCGCAGATTGCCGCGCGATGGCACTGTGTCACAGCCGGGATCGGGTCGTCCTTAACTTAAGTCATGTACGTCTGCCCAACAGGGCAGAAGATCGCCTGCACTGGGTGACGCCAGATAAATCGCACGGGCGATCGCCCGCGACAGGCAAACCGAGGCTGCATGCGCGATCATAGGCAGCACGCTTGGGTCAACAGCTTGACCGGAAGTGCTGATGCCGAAAACCAGATCACCATCTTGTGAAGTATGCGCAGGCACAATCGCGCGAGCGATGCCATCATGAGCTGTCACCGCCAGGCGGTGGCACTGTGTCTTGGTTAACGCGGCATCAGTTGCGACAATTGCAATGGCCGTGTTGGCCCGGTCTGGGTCAACCTGCCCCATAGCTAGAGCTTTGCGGCTTTGCTGAATCTGTGCTTGACCCGATGAGAGGTCTGGCCCCAGGCCGCCAAATTCGTTGTCGATCTCGAATGGCGCCGCCCAGAAGTGGCGATCCCCAGGTGTCGTGACGCTGCCAACCGGATTGGCTGCCACAAGCGCGCCTACAGTGATGCCGTCGTCCAGAACCAACGATGCAGAACCCAGGCCACCTTTTTGCATAGCCGCCAATGCGCCGGTTCCTGCCCCGACTGAACCGAGCGCAAAACGTTCTGCGGCAGCGTGGTAGGCTGCCTTTCCGAGAGCGCGGTATGGATTCTCGGACCAAGTTTTATCGCCGCCATTGAGTAAATCGAACAGAATTGCTCCCGGCACGATGGGCACAATCGCATTCCCGACAGCAAAGCCGCGCCCGTCGGCCCGCAAACCATCCGTAACCCCTGAGCAGGCGTCCAACCCGAAAGCCGAGCCACCAGACAGCGCGATCGCATCGATTTGATCAACGGTTTTGTCCGGTGCCAACAAATCAGTTTCACGCGTGCCCGGTGCGCCCCCCATTACATGGACAGAAGCAACAAAGGGTTTGTCTGCCGTCAGAACAGTTGTGCCCGATTTCAACGCCTCGTCCTGCGCGTTGCCGACCTTCAGCCCTGAGACATCGGTGATCAGGTTTTTGGATCCGGGAGTCATCGAAACCTCTGACGTTGGGCAGGGAAGCGCGCCTCGGCGCGCTGCCTCTGGCGGAGATATTTTTTTGGGCCAAATGAAGTCCGGATCAAATGCATCGGCCCCCGTCCACTTCGAGCGCGGTGCCCGTAATCATACTGGCTTCATCCGAGCACAGAAAGCAGGCGGCGTTGGCCATGTCTTCGGGAGTCGAGAAGCGACCCAATGGGATGGTCGACAGGAATTTGGCGCGAATCTCGGGGGTTTCTTCGCCCATGAAGGATTTCAGCAGCGGAGTTTCCCCAGCCACAGGGCAGATCGCGTTGACACGCACGCCGGACGGAGCAAGTTCTACCGCCATGGTCTTGGTTGCGGTGATCATCCAACCCTTGGACGCGTTATACCAGTTCAGGTTGGGGCGTGGGGACAGCCCGGCGGTTGAGGCGACGTTCAGGATCGCCCCGGTTCCGCGTGCCTTCATCATCGGCACAAAGGCGCGGCCAGTCAGATAGACGGATTTCATGTTCACGTTGAAGACACGGTCGAAATCCTCTTCGGAGACGTCCTCCAGCGGGGTCGGCAGATGGGTCACTCCGGCATTGTTGACCAGGATGTCGAGCCCGCCAAAGGCGTCGTGGGCGGTGTCCGCCATTTCCTGAACCGATGCCGTGCTGGCCACATCAACCTGCTGCGCGATAGCCTGCGCGCCCAGCGTTTCTGCCATTTCGCGGGCCGCAGCGCCGTTGATATCCGCGATCATCACGCGCGCGCCCTCTGCAATGAACTTCTGCGCGATACCGGCCCCGAACCCGGACGCGCCGCCGGTTACGATTGCGGTTTTTCCCTCCAACCTCATGGCTTTGCCTCCTTGTCGCCTGTCAGGGCAGAGTAGCAAGGCGCAAAGAAGTTACCAGATCAATCTTCGTCGACCCTGCCGCGCAGAGATTTGACATCCGAACGGGCCTTTTTGGCGGCCAATCGACGTTTGACCGAGCCAAAGGTGGGCTTGGTGGCGATACGCCGTTTGGGTTTGACCAGCGCGCGGGTGATCAGTTCAGCCAATCGCACCCGCGCAATCTCGCGGTTGCGGGCCTGGCTACGCGTTTCCTCGCACTGGATGATGATCGCGCCCTCTTTGGTCCAGCGCCGCCCAGCCAACCGTTTCAGCCGCGCCTTGACCGGATCAGGCAGTGAGGGCGAGCGCGCCGCTTCGAACCGCAGCTCAACCGCGGTTGAAACCTTGTTCACGTTCTGCCCGCCAGGGCCGGAAGAGCGCACAAAGCTTTCGGTCATTTCCCAGTCTTGCAGGGTGATATCGTCATTGATCCGCAACATGGGGCGGACCTTACAAGTGCTGTGCGGAAACAAAAAGGGCCGCCCTAGCAGGACGGCCCTTCGAAAGTTCAGGAGGTTGGGTCGGTTAGATCAATCGACCAGCCGGAGCGAGCGCTCCGCCAAGGGCTGCCCTAACGGGCGATCCCCCCGGTTGTTCCAACACCTCTCTCCAATCTCTTTCTCGACACTGGATCACCTCCTTTTCTATCTGTTGCGGTTAACAAGGATGGTGACACAAGCTGTGCCATTCTCAAAGCGTTTTTTACACGGGCTGCGCGGTCAGGCGCGCAACGATCACCTTGAAGGGGATCAGCGCAATCAGTGCCAGCGACAACTTTACCAGCCAGTCCGCAAAGGCCAGCGTGACCCACAGGGGTGCCATCGGGCCAGACAGCATGAAGGGAACAGGCTCCCACGCCCAGCTGATCGCAGCGTCTGCATTGGCGCCAAAGATCGCGATCGAGGCGGAAAAGGCGATGGTGAAGAACAGCGCGGTGTCCAGTGCGGACCCAACCAGGGTTGAGACCAGCGGCGCGCGCCACCAGCGACCCCCGCGCATTGCATTGAACACGGTGACATCGGTCAGCTGGGCGATCAGGAAAGCAGTGCCAGAGGCAACAGCGATCCGCAGCGGCACAGCGGCATAGGTGAACCCGTCGCCCTGCAGCATGATCTGGCTGCCGATCAGCGAGCAAACGATGCCGGTGACGAACCCGGCAAACACGACCTTGCGGGCGGTTGCCACGCCATAGACGCGGTTCATGATATCGGTGACCAGAAAGGCCAGCGGATAGGTGAAAGCACCCCAGGTCAACAGCCCGTCAAGGATCAGGAACTGGACCAGAATGTTCGAAGCCACAACGATGGTGGCCATGGCAAGGATGCCGGGAATAAAAGCGCGTTGCATATTTTGATGCCCGTTTTGACAAGGTAGCGGCGACTTGGCCAAGGGACTGTCCCAAGGCAAGCCGTGCGTTTAGACCTTTGTTTCAAGCCTGTCAATCGGGCAGCAGATATTCCACCAGTTCCGTCCGCTGAATGGCCAGAAAATTGTCATCCGAAATCATCGTAACCCGCAACCTTCCCTGATCGTCACGCCAGACCGACAGGCCTTCGAGGTTGTCATGCGTCCCGCGCGCGGTTTGCAGCAAGATCTCTTCGGATTGCGGAGTGTCACCATTCAGTTCCCAACGCCTGAGCTGCGACCGAAAGCCTGTCAGGGACACCGATCGTTCCAGCACATAGAACCGCCCGTCGGGGCCGAAATCCGCGGCTACTGGCAGGAACTTGCCCCGTTGCGGCAGGACAAAAGGTGTCGACCACGACAGACCATCCCAACGATATACCGGTATGTCCCCCGATACGGTACGGCTCTTTTCGGTCAGGGTGTACAGCCGCCCAAGCCTGTCAATGGCCAGTGCCTCGAACGAGCCGTTATGGTCAAGAACCTCAAAGGCTTTGGGGCGTGGCAGAACCTGCGCCGGGCCGGTTGGATCGGAATAATAAGCCACCCGGTGCACACCCTCGAATGAGATATAGACCCCACCGTCAGGGGCGATTACCAGGCCTTCGGAATCGCCCGCGGTGCCCACCAGAACCTTGCCGGTGCTGGACAGGATGGGCCAGAGCCGCTGGATCTCGATGCCAGTAATCTCATCTTCGTTTCGATCAATACGAGCGTCCAACATCGTTGCACGATCACTCAGCGCGATCATGCGGGTGCCACCGTCAAAGATGTGAATTCCGGAATATCCGCCGAACCAATCCGCCTGATGTCGCCATGCAAAATTGTTCAGCAAAGCGGCAGGCTTTACCCCCTCCGCCCAGACCATACCTGTCAGCAGCAGCGCCGCGATCAGTTGGATTGCAAGACGTTTGTGCATTGCTTGGGCAGATCGGCCAGCCGGTATTCGCGTCGCTTCTTGGGTGCAGGCGCGTTTGGATCGGGCGGTGGCGGGTTGAGGATGTTGTTAACCCATTGCTGTGCTTCGGCGCAACCATCACCCTTGGGCGGCGGATCCTGATTCACGCAGCCGCTTGATCCTCTTGGACAGGCCAACCGCACGTGGAAATGATAGTGATGGCCCCACCACGGCCGGATTTTACGCAGGTAAGCGCGGTTTCCCTTTTCGTCATTGCACATCTGCACCTTGGCACCGGGAAAGACAAATATCCGAGCCACGCGCTTGTCTTTTGCGGCCTCACGCAGCACTGCGTGATGCTGTTTGGTCCAGCTGCCGTTGACGAAGGCACCGTTCGAGCGGCGCAGGGAAATCGAAGAGATATTCTCGCGCGCCTTGCGGGAAAGACGCATGTTGTCACCGGGCAGCATCCAGATATCGATGTCCAGACCCAGCTGATGGCTGCGGTGGCCCGATGTCATCGGCCCGCCGCGCGGCTGGCTGATATCGCCGATATAGAGACCATTCCATCCTGACTGCTTGGCGGCAAACCGGCTGAGGTCCTGCACATAGTCAATCGCCTGCGGATGGCCCCAGTTGCGGTTGCGTGACAGACGCATGGCCTGCCATGTGGGTCCGGTTTCGGGCAGTTGCACCGCCCCCGCCGCACAGCCGCGCGAATAACTGCCGAAAGCGGCCGGTTTTTGTTGTGAACTTTGCTTTTGGCCTCCGAATAACTGCTTGGCCAGCGGCTCGGAACCTGCGGTACCGGCGAATGTGATTGCGGCAATGACCGCGAAAAAACGTAATAAAATCATCTGCTCTGATCCCCTTCCGGTTTGACCCAGCGCATTAGGAACAGTCCCAGAATAAACAACAGAACTATGGGTGACACCCCCAGTCGCGCACTACCGGTCAGGGTTGTGGCAATCCCGATCAACAACGGGGCCGCAAATGCGGTGGCGCGGCCGGACAAGCCATACAGGCCAAAGCTCTCGACCGGGGCGACGGGATCGGTGTGGCGCACCATCAGAGAACGGCTGGCCGATTGTAGGATACCCCCCATGCCGCCGATCAGAACACCACAACCAAAGAACACCAGATCCGGCAGGCCCGACCCTTCGGGCAGGGCGATGCCGTAGATCTGGGTCCGGTCCATCATCACGACGGTGATACAGACAAAGATCAGTACCCAGATCGCAACCAGAATGACAGGTTTGGGGCCGTATTTCTTGTCCAGCTTGCCGCCAAGCCAGGCAAAGGCTGCCGCAGCCAGAACGCTGACAATCCCGAATACGCCGATCTTGATCAGATCCCATTCCAGCACCAGCCGCGCATAAACGCCGCCAAATGTATACAGCCCGTTCAACGCGTCACGATAGAACATGGACGAGCCCAGATAGCTGGCGAGGCTAACGCGATTGCGCAGGTTAGAGACTGATTTGACCAGCAGCTGCAGCGCCTCTTTGACGCTGCCTTTCTTTTCGACATCTGTTTCGTCGCGCACCCACAGGAAATAGGGGATCATGAACAGAATGAACCACACGGCGGTGAACGGCCCGACAAATCGCGTGCCTTCGCGTGCTGCGGCGTCCAGACCAAAAACAGGGTCCATGCCGATCAGGGTCTTGCCATTACCCTGCTCAACAAACAGGGCCAGCATGATTGCAAGCGAGATAAGCCCGCCGAAATAGCCAAAGGCAAAACCCGAACCCGATATCTCGCCCACCTCACTGTCATCACCCAGATCGGGCAGCTGAGAATTGGCGAAGATCAGCGCGTATTCCGCCCCGACAAAACCCAGGCCAAAGGCCGACAGCATCAGCCACATGTTTGACCCGTCCGGCAACGTGTACCACAGCGCAGCAGAGCCCACCGCGTACATGATGGAAAAGCCGAATATCCATGGTATACGACGGCCCGAAACATCCGCCATCGCCCCCATCAGCGGGGCACCGAAGGCGATGATCAGCCCCACGATGGTCATGCAGTTCGCCCACACCGTCTGCGCCCGTGCGTCTGCGGCATCGGAACCCAGCCCGGCGTTCAGATAATACTCGGCGGCTACTCCGGCAAAATAGGGCCCAAAAACAAAGGTCACCAACAGCGTGTGATAGGGCTGACTTGCCCAGTCGAAGAACCACCAGCCCCAGATGCGTTTGCGCTTGGAAATCTCTGCCATACCTGCCCCGTTTTTTATTGTTGGCATCATAAGACGGGGCTTTGGCTCAATTCGCAAGCGTTCTGTTGGCGCGGACTTGCTCTTTTGTGCAGGGGCGCTTAGGTCTCAGCAGATGTGAAATCCGGAGGCCCCATGCTGTCGTTGATCCAAATTCTGCTGCTGATTCTGGACATTGTCTGGTTCATCATTCTGGCCCATGTCATCATGAGCTGGCTGATCAATTTCCAGGTGCTGAACCTGCATCAACAGTTGGTTGCGCAGATCTGGTACGGGCTGAACCGCCTGTTAGAGCCGATTTACGGCCCGATCCGACGCGTTCTGCCTGCAATGGGCGGGCTTGACCTGACGCCCCTGGTGGTTCTGATCGGCGTCTATGCGCTGCGTATTATCCTGATCAACAATATGGTCTATTTTGTCTGACCTCTTGTTCAGTGAATCTTAGTATGTGATTGTCCTGTCTTAAGAGCAGATAAACCTTAAAACAGGGCACCCCCGCACATGTTCGACGCCGCGCCTTTGCTGCGAGATGTCTTTGGATTCGACGACTTCCGCCCCGGTCAGGAAGAGATCGTCGATGCCGTCACGCTGGGCGAAAACGTGCTGGCCATCATGCCCACGGGTGGCGGTAAATCCCTGTGTTTCCAGCTGCCTGCGCTGATGCGTGAAGGGGTCACGGTGGTGATCTCTCCGCTGATTGCCCTGATGCGTGATCAGGTGCGCGGCTTGCAGGAAGCAGGCGTCGAGGCCGGCGCGCTGACCTCCGGCAATACCCCCGAAGAAACCGATGCCGTGTGGGAGGCGTTGGAGGCCGGACGGCTCAAGCTGCTGTACATGGCTCCCGAACGTCTGGCCGCCGGATCGGCGCTGGGCATGTTGCGGCGGATCAATGTCAGCTTGATTGCGGTGGACGAGGCGCATTGCGTCAGCCAATGGGGCCATGATTTCCGCCCCGATTACCTTCGGATCGGAGAGCTGCGACGTGCGCTGAACGTGCCCCTGGCCGCCTTCACCGCCACGGCGGATGCGGAAACCCAGGACGAGATTGTCGAAAAGCTGTTTGACGGCGCGGCCCCGCGCAAATTTCTGCGCGGGTTCGACCGGCCTAACATCCACCTGGCCTTTGCCGCCAAGGATGGGCCCCGCAAACAGATCCTGGATTTTGCCGCCGCGCGCAAAACCCAATCCGGCATTGTCTATTGCGGCACCCGTAACAAGACCGAGGTTCTGGCACAGGCCCTGCGTGCCGAAGGCCACACCGCCTGTCACTATCACGGCGGCATGGATCCCGAGGATCGCCGCATCGTCGAGACCCGCTTTGCGCGCGAGGATGGTCTGATCGTGGTGGCCACGGTTGCCTTTGGCATGGGCATAGACAAGCCCGATATCCGCTGGGTCGCCCATGCGGACCTGCCCAAATCCATCGAAGCTTATTATCAGGAAATCGGCCGCGCCGGGCGTGATGGCGCCCCGGCAGAAACCCTGACCCTGTTTGGGGCAGATGACATTCGCCTGCGCCGGTCACAGATAGACGAGGGGCTTGCTCCGTCTGACCGGCGGATGGCCGATCACGCCCGTTTGAACGCCCTGCTTGGCTTGGCCGAGGCGCTGGCCTGCCGCCGTCAGACTTTGCTGGGTTATTTCGGTGAACAGACCGAACCCTGTGGCAAATGCGATCTGTGTGACAGCCCGCCGGAAGTGTTCGATGGCACCACCCCGGTTCGTATGGCCCTGTCCGCGATCCTGCGCACCGAGGAATGGTTCGGCGCAGGCCATCTGATCGACATCCTGTTGGGCAATGAAACCGACAAGATCCGCGCCCGCCGACATGACAATCTGTCGACCTATGGCATTGGCAAGGACTGGTCCCGCCCGCAATGGCAGGCGATCTTCCGGCAGATGATGGGCCATGATCTGGTCCGTCCTGATCCCGACCGCCACGGTGCGCTGCGCATGACTGAGGCCGCCAAGCCGATCCTGAAAGGCGAGGCGCAGATCAACCTGCGTAAGGACACGATCCGCAAAGCAACCCGTCGGCCTGCGGTCAAAGAGATGGTATCCGAAGAAGACGCACCGCTGCTGAGCGCACTCAAGGCGAAACGCCGTGCGCTGGCCGAATCCGCGCGGGTCCCGGCCTATGTTATTTTTCCCGATCGCACGCTGATCGAAATGGCGGAAACCCGCCCTGCAACGCTGGATGATATGGCCCGGATCAGCGGGATCGGTGCTAAAAAGTTGGAACGATACGGGGCCACGTTTCTGGAGGTTCTGACCGGCGCGGTCGAAGAACTGCACCCGGCCCGCCGCAAACTGGCCGGGCGCGATCAGGGTGAGATTTACGACCGCCTGCTCGAAGTTCAGTCGCAACTGTCGCGCGGCCCTGATGGAATCGACAAGCCGCTGACCTGTACCGCCTCGCAACTGGCAAAGGTGGCGCAGTTGCGATCAGACGACCCGCGCGCCATCGAACAGGTTCTGGGTGACCGCCGTCACGAAAGGTTTGGAGCCGCCTTTCTGGACGTGCTGCGTATGGCAAGCTAGATACCCACCAACAGGCAAGAAACGAGGGCGACTATGCTGGTAGTGATTTCCCCGGCCAAACGGCTGGATTGGGCAGAACGGAATGTTGAGGTCACGCAACCCGACTTTCAGGATGACGCGATCCGCCTGTCGAAAACCGCCCGCAATCTGACGCTGGGCGACCTGAAAAAGCTGATGGATCTGAGCGATGATCTGGCCCGCCTGAACCGCGACCGTTATCGCGCCTTTTCCGACGCCCCCGATGCTGTGGCGACACGCCCGGCCGCACTGGCCTTTGCCGGAGACACCTATCAGGGGCTCGAAGCGACTTCGCTGGATGTGGAAGAGATGGCCTGGGCCCAGGATCACCTGCGCATCCTGTCCGGACTGTATGGCATATTGCGTCCGCTGGACGCCATTCAGCCCTATCGGCTTGAGATGGGCAGTAGGCTGAAGACCCGGCGCGGCAAGAACCTGTACGATTATTGGCGCGACCAACTAAGCAAGGCGCTGAACGCTCAGGCAGCCGGTACCGGTAGCGATGTGCTGTTGAATTGCGCCAGTCAGGAATATTTCGGTGCAGTAGACCCCAAAGCGCTGAAATTACGGGTCATCACGCCGGTCTTCATGGAAGACAAGGGCGGCACGCCAAAGATCGTCAGCTTCTTTGCCAAAAAGGCACGCGGGGCGATGGCCCGCTATGTCATTCAACACCGTCTGTCCGAACCCGCCAGCCTGACAGAGTTCGACTCGGGCGGCTATGAATACCGACCCGACCTGTCAGAGAACGACAAGCCGGTCTTTATCCGGCCCTATCAGGCCTCAGCCAGCATCGACGGGTCGTAAGAGACCAGTTCAACTGTGTTGCCTTCCGGGTCTTCGGTGAAAATTCCGCGCCAACCAACCCATCCGAACTGCTCGACGCGATAGGGTTGGCCGATCTTGTCATACCAACTTATGACCGCCGCCTGCTCGTCGAAGGGCAGCGACAATGCGATATGATGCAGCGACGATCCCGCTCCTGTTACGGGACCTTCTGCACCGGCCCGATGTTGCCCCGGTCGTGGCGCGGTGCTGTGGTGAAACAGGGCCAGAACTTGCGTATGGCCGCCAAACCCCTCGGCTATCCGGAAGAAGGTTATAGCGCTGTCATGGTCACCGCTCAGACGCTGCAGGCCGATCACCTGTTCATAGAACTGCACCATAGCGGCCATATCTGCGCAGCGAATGGCAATCTCGCCCAGCGCGCGGGGGTGAAATCCACGGTCATCAGTCATGTCGGCAGCCTAGATCGCTCGGGTTTCGTCATCAAGAACCGGTTGCGTCCCGTCTGGCCGATGGTCAAGGATCATCTGGTGGATTTTCTGTTTTTGCAGCGGTTTGGTCAGGTAATAGTCCAGACCAGCCGATAAAATACCCTGGTCATCTCCGCTCATTGCATGTGCGGTCAGGGCAACGATCGGGACGTGCTGATTGGTTTCAACCTCGCGGCGGCGGATTTCACCTGTGGCCTGTTTACCATCCATTCCGGGCATCGAGATATCCATGAATATCAAATCCGGGTCGAATTCCAGATGGGCGGCGACCGCCTCAAGCCCGTTGCCCGCAAAGCGAAGATCAATGTTCAGATCCTTGACCATCTTGCGCAGGATCAGCTGGTTGGTCTTGTTGTCCTCAGCAGCCAGAACCCGCATGAGCCTTTGATCCTCGGCAATCGGTCTGACCTGCGCAACCGTTGGGTTTTGCGTGTCGGAACCATTCGATATCGAATCCGCTGATCGTCCCAGAGCGGTCAGACGTGCATATAATTCTGAACGAGGGATCGGCTTTTGCAACACTCCGTCAATGAGCTGGCAGGCCGGATGAGCATGAATCACGCCAGGATTGGCCGACATGACCACGACAGAGGTATCCGTCCACCCCCGGCCCTTTATCGTGGCCGCCAAATCCAGCCCGTCCATGTTCGGCAGATCGTGATCGCACAGCACCAGATCCACGGTGTCATCAAGCATAGCCAGCGCCTCGGTTCCGGTGGTACATTCGGTAACCTTGGCACCCAGCCGACCAAGTTGCTTTGACAGGATCGCTCGATTGACAGCCAGATCTTCAACCACGACCACATGGCGCAGACATCCTTCCAGATTCGGGGGGGCGGGTTGCGGACCTTCGACCGTCGGCAGCGTTATCCGAAATCCAAAACAGGACCCCTGGCCCGGCTCGCTTTCGACCCAGATGGCACCGTCCATCAATTTGATCAGTCGTTTGGTGATGGCCAGACCCAACCCGGTCCCTTCAAACTGTCGGTTTTGTTCATCCTCGACCTGATTGAATTCACCAAAGATATGCGCCGCTTTATCCTCGGCAATACCGATACCGGTATCTTCTATGGCAACATGAATATCACAGGCCTGGGCCTCCGCGCGGGGGACCCCCGTGACGCGGATCAAGACATGCCCTTCCGCCGTGAACTTGACCGCGTTGCCTACCAGATTGGTCAAGACCTGACGCACCCGGCCCGGATCACCCACGAACAGGGTTGGCAAAAACAGGTCATAGTCGAATAAAAGGCTTAAACCCTTATCACGAACACTGGGCTGCAGCAGCATCGCCACCTCAAGGATACAGCGTTCGAAATCGAACTGTTCGGGGTGCAAGACCAGCTTATCCGCCTCAATCTTCGAGTAATCCAGAACATCGTTGATGATCACCAGCAAGGCTTCACCGGAATTGCGGATCGTGTTGAGATAGAGCCGTTGTTCTTCATCCAGCGCGGTTTCGGTCATTAACTCGGTCATGCCAACAATACCGTTCATGGGCGTGCGGATTTCATGGCTCATATTGGCCAGGAATGCAGATTTCGCGCGGTTTGCAGCCTCGGCCCGTTCGCGCGCCGCGGTCAGTTCGGCCTGATGCCGGACCGAGGCGGTTATATCAAGCGCAAGGCTGACCACATCGCCACCGCCACCGCGTTGATCAATCAGCTTGATATAGAGCCCGTTCCACAGCTTGACGATTTCTGACGGCGGGTTGGACAACTTCCAACGGGCCAGCATCCTGGCGCGCCAATCATCCTGCGCCTCGTCGACGGTATCAATCAGACCCTCCTGCGTGAGGGTTTCCAGAATTCTGCCATAGCTGATACCGGGCGCTACTTCATCCAGCCCCTCAAACAGGCTGAAATATGAGGCATTTGCCCCGATCAACCGGCTCTCTTCGTCGAAGAATGCAAACCCGTCTGGGAAGGTCTGGATCGAATGCCATAGCCGCCGTTCGGCCACTTCGATCTTAGCATTGGCCAATGTCAGGTCCGATTTAACTTTTTCATTTTCATCGCGCACCGTCTCAACCTCGGCCCGCGTTTCACCAATGCGTTTAGTCAGAGCCATCGCGTGCAGGCCCAATTTCCGGTTGGCCGCTGATAGCTCGGCCTGTTTCATCTCCAGCAGACGTTCAGCGGCAAGCCGTGCGCGTCTTTCCTGTGCCAGTTTGGTTGCAAGACTCATCAAAGGTGATCCCGGTACAATCTGCCCACAGCATCCTGACAGAGCGTGAAAAAGTGTTTAAGCCGTGCCTGTTGCCACAGACCAATGGCAGGCTCAGAGACCGCAAACGTCCAAAACTGCCTGCCTCGCCGGTACCTGCCTTTTCCTACTCAACGCAAAATCTGCGGTATCTGAATGCGCTACAGGCGCTCAGATCAAAGAAATTGTGTGGGATTACACGACAAACCTGACGCAGCAAAGCCGGTTCAAACGGTGCTTTACCAAGACTGATGCTGGTGGTTGGGGCCACAATCAGCGTTGTGGTCGAATGACCTAACGTCGACCTTCACGCAGCCAACCCGCCAGAAGGAAACCACCGGCCAGCAAAAGCACCAGCCAGGGCGGTAGAACACCAGCCTGTGTTACAGAGCTGGTCTGGTAGGCATCGCGCGGGGTCAGCCCGATCCAGCCCCGCCCTGCCGCAGGCCGCCCAGCGCGGACATTGCGGATCGAAGGCAAACCGTCCTCGACCCGGATCACACCGCCGCGCAATTCGGCCAGAACCGGCTCAAGGATCTGATCAGTAGCAATCGTGCGCTCAAATTCTTTGGGGGCCGCAGGGCCCAACCCAATTACCGCCGAATGTTCACCCTCTTTCAGACGATAGAGGCCAATCTCGGGGCCGAAGATCTGAGCTTCGAACCGCCCTGGAGAAACTTCGTTCAGCGTCACCTCAAGTGTCTCGCCATTGGGCTGCGTGATGGTAACTGTTCCGACGTCATCCCCCAGGGTTTGACGGATGACGCGCATGATTTGACCATTTGCTTCGGCCCACAGAGCCTCTTCCTCAAGCTCGGGTTCTTTCATCATCCAATGTGCCAATCGCCGCAGCAGTTCAAGCTGCGGACCACCGCCGTCGAAGCCACGGCTCCAGAGCCAAGCGTGGTCAGAGGCCAGCATTGCCACGCGCCCCTCTCCGACCCGGTCCAGCACCAGCAGCGGCCGGTCATCGACGCCGGTCATCAGCGTTTCACCTGATCGGAACAGGACATCAACCTGGCGCAACCATGCACCCCAATGCTCGGAATCGCCCAGATCCGTGGTCACCGGGTGCCGGTGCCCCATATCTGTAACTGTGGGGACAAAGCGTTCTTCGATGACCCGCGCGGTGGGTTGGGCCGGAAGAATCGGCGCCAGCGGCGAGCGGAAGATACTGTCGGCACTGGCAAAATCAGGACCAGCCGCAATCAGAACCGCACCACCATCATTGATGTAATTGGTGACATTCTCCAGATAGACCGCAGGCAGAATACCGCGCCGCTTATAGCGATCAAAGATGATCAGATCGAAATCGTTGATCTTTTCCAGAAACAGTTCTCGAGTCGGAAAAGCGATCAAAGACAACTCGTCCACAGGCACACCATCCTGCTTTTCAGGCGGTCGCAGGATCGTGAAATGCACCAGATCAACCGAGCTGTCGGATTTCAGAAGGTTCCGCCAGGTCCGTCCACCTGGATGCGGTTCACCCGAAACCAGCAGCACCCGCAGACGGTCGCGCACACCGTTCATCTGAATCAGTGCGGTGTTGTTGCGGTCGGTCAACTCTCCTTCGACGCCGGGTACGGTAAACTGGATGACATTCCGCCCGCCATGGGACAGCTTGACCGGTAGCTCGACATCGACACCGATTGGAATGGTGAAATGCTCTGGCGCATTGCCATCAACCGAAATTTCCAAAGGCGCATTCGCAGCCGCAACAGGAACTGCGCCGCTATCCTCAACCCGCAACGTCAGCGTGACCGGCTCTCCGATAATGGCAAAAGCCGGTGCATTGCGGACGATCAGACGGCGGTCCCAGTCGCTGGCCCGCCCAGTCTGCAACAGGTGCATCGGTGCAGGCAGGTCAGGGGCCTGATCAACGTCATGCACGATCCCATCCGAAACCACGAGGATCCCCGCAATGCGCGCACGGGGTTCCTCGGCCAGGACTTTGTTCAGCGCAGCCATGACCTGTGTGCCCTCATCCCCATCGCTGTCAGCCACCCGGATCCGGCGCAGCTCGGTATTGTCGCGCGTGTCGATCTCGGCCGCCAGTTCGGCAGCGGCCTGTGCTGTCTGTTCCGGGCGATCGGACAGGGTCTGGCTGGCGCTTTCATCCTCGATCATCACCACGATGTCGGTCAGCGGAGTGCGATCTTCGACCTGATAAACAGGCCCCGCCATGGCCGCGATCACGACCAGGGCGGCCAACCCGCGCAAGGCCCAGCCAGACAGGCCCCGCCACAGGGCTAGAACAACGCCTGATATGGCAATCGCGGTAACGACCATCAGAACGGGCCACGGAATCAGAGGGTCAAAGATAACGGTTCCGGTCATTGTCCCAACCTGTCCAGCAGCGCAGGCACATGGACCTGATCCGATTTGTAATTCCCGGTCAGCACATGCATCACCAGATTGACGCCAAACCGATTGGCCAATTCCCGCTGCCGCTCACCGGCATATCCGCGCCCGACCGGCAACAGGGCCTGCCCGTTTCGGTCGACGGCCCAGGCTCCGGCCCAGTCATTCCCGCCGATCACTACCGGGGTCACATTGTCGTTGAGGTTGCGGAACGGCATGCCGTCGATTTGTTCCGCATCCGGCGGGGCGGCTTCGACCCAAATCTCGGTACCGGCATATCGGCCCGGGAAATCCTGCAGCAAATAGAAGGCCCGCGTCAGAACATGGTCATCCGGAACAGGCTCTAACGAAGGGATATTCAGCGGGGCGGCCAGTTGTTGCAGCTTGCGGCCATTGGGGCTGGCTGCACCGAAACGCGCCACATCCGCGTCGCGCGTGTCGAACAAGATCATGCCGCCCGAGCGGAGATAGGCATTCAGCTTGGCATAGGCTTCGTCCGAGGGTTGCGGCTGTTCCGGCGTGATCGGCCAGTACAGCAGCGGGAAAAACGCCAGCTCGTCCCGTTCCAGATCAACGCCGATGGGCTCTGCCGGTTCGACCGAAGTGCGGAAGAACAAAGTTTGCGCCAAGCCACGCATCCCGGCGCCCGCGATATCGTCAACCTGCGCGTTTCCAGTCATGACATGAGCCAGTACCAGCTCTTGCGTTGCCATCAGGGCAAAATCGGTTTCCTTGGACGTCTGTGCCTGAAGGTCAGGTGCAATCAGCAACGCACCCAGCGCCATCGCCGCGGCCCGGGCCAGCCCAAGTCGCCCCGACAACAGAAGTGACGCAATAACGTCCACCGTCAGCAAGATCAGCGCGAGGCTAAGCAAAATGCCCCCGATCGGCGTTTCGGCGCTGATTTCCTGCCCTTTGATGGGCACATCGGATGGCCAGACAGCGGGCATCAGAACCGAGTCCGCGTCCAGCACATTCAGTGCCAGCTTCTGCTTACCGCTTTCATACAGGCCGGGTCGCAGTTCTGGCCCGATAGCGCCGGCGGCAAGATCAACCCCATCGACGCCTGCTAGATTATCTGCATCCGATAAGCCTCCAAATCCGTCCATGACCTGCAGCGGTTCCCAAGTTGTGCCCTGCAACTGCGACTCCTCTCGGGATTTCGCAGCCGAGGCGACGGCCAGCCGATCCAGCATCTCGACAAACAGGCCCGAGAGGGGAAGGCTCGACCATTCGGCATCAGCGGTGACATGGAACAGCACCACCTGCCCCAGCCCCAAGGCCTTGCGCGTGACCAAAGGCGTGCCATCCGAGAGCGATGCAATCACCCGATCGGCCAAATTTGGGTCTGGTTGCGCCATGACCTGTGTGGTCACGGAAACATCCGATGGCACGCGCAGCCCGTAGAAGGGTGAGGTTTCGGGGAACGGGGCCAGACCTTTGGCCTCACCCCAGCTCATCGCGCCGCCGACCGAACGGCCACCGCTGCGCAGGCGCACCGGCAGCAAGGTATCCTCGACATCCCGCCCCAGATCGCTGGCGGCCATGCGCGGCCCGGCAAAGCGCAACAGCAGCCCGCCCTGTTCGACCCATTCGGTCACCGCCAGTTGTTCCGCTTCGGCCAATTTCGCCACATCCGCCAGAACAATCACATCCGGATTGGCGGGCAACACATCCATCAGGCCGCCCTCGACAAAATCCGCGGTCGGGACCAAAACCTGTGTCAGATAATGCAGCGGCGACAACAGCTCTAACCCTTCACGGTTCAAACTGCCCGCAAGCAAGGCCACCTCACGCCTGCGCAGGCTGTCATCGGTCAGCGTTACGGCACCCGCCGACCGCTGACCCTGAATCTCGAACCGGGTGATTCTGGCCCGTAGTTCCGAGGGCAGCGCCAGCTCCACCTGAGCAAGCGTTTCGCCTTCAGCAAAGACGATATTGGCGGATTGCAGAACCCGCATTGCGCCCGCCGGATCGCGCCCCTGTGCCAAAATGGTCAGGATGTTTTCCGGACCAGCAGTGGCGCGTTGGGCCGTCAGTTGAATGACACCATCCTGATAGGCGGCGGGCAGAATCGCATAAACAGGCGAGCCTGACTGGTACACGGTTACTTCCCCGCGCGATTGCAACGCAGCCAGAACCGTTTCCCGACCCGCAAATTCCAGACCGTCGCTGAACCAATATGTATCAAAACCACCATCAAGCTGATCCAGCATATCGAGCACCTGATCCATCTGCAGCTGAGTTGGTTGCCAGGGCATCGGAGTCACCCCCGGAAGCCGACCCCGCCACGCTTCGGCGGCCTGAAAGACTGGGGCTTCTGGCTCCGTCAAGTTGAGCAAGGCCACCGTGCGTCCGGCGCGTCCGGCCTCGGTCAGCTGCGTATCAAGCTGGTCCTGAAGCGATGGCCAGCCGCTTGCACCTGCCCAGCTGGCATCCAGCACCAACAACAGCGGCCCCGAACCCACCTGATCCCGCGAGGGATTCAAAACCGGCCCGGCCAGACCGATAATGATCGCCGCCGCCGCCAGCATTCGCAACAGCAGCAGCCACCATGGTGTCCGATCCGAAACACTCTCGTCGTCCTTCAGCCCCAGCAGCAGCGTTACGGCCGGAAACATTCGCCGGATCGGCGCAGGCGGCACAGCGCGCAGGACCAGCCACAGGATGGGCAGGGTCAACAATCCCAGCAACACCCAGGGCGCGGTAAAGCCTATCCCAGCCAAAACCGTCATACTCTGCCCCCGTCCAAAGCGCTATACAGCCATAACAGAGCCGCCTGTGCGCTGTCGCCAGTGTGGTGCAGCCCCAGTTGCCATCCCGTCACCCGACACAAGCGCATCAAGGTATCCTTTCGTTCGGCAAGGCGCGCAAGATACCGGTCACGAAGATCAGAAGCCTTTAGCGTTTCATGCCGGGCCGAGCCGCCCACGCTTTCGAAAATGGTGCGTCCACGATAGGGGAAATTCTCTTCACCGGGATCCAGCACCTGCAGGACCACCCCGCGCACGCCACGATCCGCAGCTTTGGACAGGGCCAGTTCAACCTCTTCCATCGGGCCAAGAAAATCGGAGATGAACACCGCCCGCGCATGGGGGATCATGGCGCGGTGTTCGGGTGGCGCATAGTCGGCTTGATCATCCTCGGACCAGGCCTGCGCAAGCCGGATGATCTGGGCATTGCCGCGCCGGGGCGGCAGAGTTGTGCCCGTCAGGCCCACACGCTCACCACCACGCGCCAGCAAGATCGAAGTTGCCAGGCCCAGCAACCGCGCCCGATCCGCCTTGGTGGGCAGCGAAGCGTCCGAGGCAAAGCGCATCGACGCGCCCTGATCCACCCACAGCATCACCGATTGGGCAATCTGCCACTCGCGTTCGCGCACAAATTGTTGATCGCCACGGGCCGAGCGGCGGTGGTCGATCATCCGGCGGCTGTCGCCAACCTGTGCCGGGCGGTATTGCCAGAAATCATCACCCATCCCGGATCGGCGACGCCCATGGTCACCCAGCAAGACGGTTCCGGCCAGATGTTCCGCCCGCGCCAACAGGGGCGGTAGCCGGGATGCCTCGGCCTCGGATCTTTCACGAAGAGTCAACCCGGCATTCACGCCGCAGCCTCGGTTCGGATCAGCCCAAGCGCGGTCGAGTCAATCAGATCAGCCAGGCTGTCACCGCGCGCCCGGGCCGCAAAGTTCAGCGCCATACGATGGCTGAGAACCGGGCGGGCCATCTCAAGAACATCCTCGGCATTGGGGGCCAGTCGCCCCTGTAACATGGCGTTGGCACGCACCGTCATCATCAACGCCTGCGCCGCGCGGGGGCCAGGGCCCCAGGCCACGGTTTCGGCCACACGATCGGACACGCCTGCCTCGCCGGGGCGGAACGCGCGGACCAGATCCAGTATCAATTCGACCACCGACTCGCCGACCGGCATCCGGCGCAACAAAAGCTGCGCCGCCAGCAATTCCTCTTTGGTGAAAATCTGATGAGCGTCGTCTTCTTCGACACCGGTCGTGGCCAGTAGGATATCCCGCTCGGTCTGACGATCCGGGTATTCGACGTCAATCTGCACCAAAAAGCGGTCCAACTGCGCCTCGGGCAGCGGATAGGTGCCTTCTTGTTCAATCGGGTTCTGCGTGGCCAGTACGTGAAACGGCTCATCCAGCGCACGATTCTCGCCCGCGACGGTGACGGTGCGTTCCTGCATCGCTTGCAGCAAGGCCGACTGTGTGCGCGGGCTGGCGCGGTTGATCTCATCCGCCATCAGCAATTCACAGAAGATTGGGCCGGGAATGAACCGGAAGTGGCGACTGCCATCCTCGGCCGTATCCAGAACCTCGGACCCCAGAATATCAGCTGGCATCAGATCCGGCGTGAACTGGATACGGTTGCCATGCAGGCCCATCACGGTCGACAAAGTCTCAACCAGCCGGGTCTTGCCCAGCCCTGGCAATCCGATCAGCAATGCGTGCCCGCCGCATAACAGCGCGGCCAGCGTCAGATCCACGACCCGCTCTTGCCCGATAAAGCGTCGGGTGATCGAGGCCTTGGCCTCTTGCAGTTTAGTTTCCAGCGCTTCGATCTCGGATACGAGGTCGGCAGGTTCGCTCATGACTTTCCCTTCCGTGGACGAGTATGGTTGAAGTGTATCGCGCGAAAAGGAAATGGCAAAAGTAATGAGCGGACAAATCCCTGTGACACCTTCTCCTGATGGCATTGCGGCATCAGTCAAAGCCGCGAAAACACGGGATTTACCCCCTGTTCACCTGTGGAATCCCCCGTTTTGTGGCGATCTGGACATCAAGATCGCAAAAGATGGTTCTTGGAGTTATTTAGGCTCGCCCATCAACAGGTTCGAGCTTGTGAAGCTTTTTTCCTCAATTCTTAAGAAAGAAGAAGGCAAATATTACCTGGTGACCCCGGTCGAAAAGGTGGGAATCACGGTTGAGGATGTCCCGTTCGTCGCTGTCGACTTTGATGCCACGGGCTCAGGCGCGGCGCAGATTTTGACTTTCAGCACCCATGTGGGTGACACGGCCAAGGCCGGACCGGATCACCCGATCCGTGTTGAGTTTGATCCGAAGACCCAGGAACCCTCGCCCTATATCCTGATCCGCGCAAATCTAGAGGCGCGCATTGACCGCAAAAGCTTTTACCGACTGGTCGAGATCGGCACCGATCATGAAGACTGGTTCGGGGTGTGGTCGGGAGGTCAGTTCTTTCCGCTGATCCGCTCAGCCGATCTGGGCTGAGCGCGGCCTGCGATCCTGCGCCAGAACAACGGCGACCGCCACGATGCCCGCGCCCAGTGCGCGGGTTGAATTCCACTCATCCCCCAGCACAATCATGATCAGCATCACGTAAAATGGCGCGATGTTCATATGGAATGAGGCCAGCGCCACGCCCAGCTTTCCAACCGAAGCAACGAACAGGATCTGGCTCAGCCCCAGCGAAATCAGCGCGTAAATCCCCAGCATCCCGATCTGCTGCCCGTCAATCGCAACCTTAGGCACCACATCCATACCCAGCAGCCCAGCGGCAAAGCACAAGATCACGGCCATGGCAAAGCCCCCGATCAACGTGATCGTCGCGCGCCCGGTCTGGCTGAGTTCGGGAAAATCGCGCGCTGTGGTCATGCTGCCCCAGCTGAAAAAGACGACCGACACGACCGCGCATAAGGCCCCAAGGCCCAGCTGCGCCGGGGCGACGGCGCTGGTGGCGATCAGCCCGCCGATAATTGAAACCAGAACGCCTAGGCCAAAATTCCAGCTCAGCCGACGTGTGCCCGCCTTAAGCTCCAGCAGGGTTGCGATTAGTGGCGCGCAAGAGGCGATGATGACGACGGTTACCGGATCGGTCAGCTTTTGCGCCAGGATCAGCAGGAACATCGGGCAGCCAAAGCCAAACGCTCCGACAATCATCGCCCATCCCCATCTGGCCCTTAGAATACGGCTGGGACCGTCCAGCATCAGCCAGATCGGCAGCAGCACCAGAACCGCCAGACCCAGACGTGCCGCAAGCAAGCCCACCGGCGACCAGCTTTGCAACAAGACCTCCGCCGCCGGAAAACCTGCGGCCCATGCCAGCATCGAGGCAACCGCCAACCCGTTGCCAGACAACGCGGAGTTGCGGTCGGCAGACATAGAAATAGCGGTCCCGCGCACGGGGTCAGGGCTCAGTGCCATGGGTCATACCTCTGGTCAAAGCGACGCCAGAAATGATTCGCCGCATTGTCCCGAACGTCACTGAATTAAACTGGGTGATCTGGCCGATTTTCGACAATCTGTCGTTTTCAGTCCCTTTCGCTGAAATCACCCGACCGATATGGTCCGGCGAACAGACACGCAAAGGCCATCCATGCCCAAATTCGCTGCAAATATCTCATTGCTCTTTACCGAACTGCCCTATCTCGACAGGTTTCAAGCTGCCGCGCAGGCCGGGTTCAAGGCTGTTGAGGTTCTGTTTCCCTATGATCTGGCTTCCAAGGAAACCCGCCGTGCTCTGCTGGCTAACGGGCTCGACCTGGTGCTGATCAACGCGCCGCCACCCAACTACACCGACGGAACTCCCGGATATGCCGCCGTTCCGGGCGGTGAGGCGCGGTTCCAGTCCGACATCCGCCGTGTTCTACGCTATGCTCAGGCGCTGCGGCCCGAGAAAATCCACATCATGTCGGGATATGCGACGGGTTCGGCTGCCATGGATTGTTTTGTGCAGAACCTGCAATGGGCAGCGGACCACGCGCCCCAGCAACCCTTCACGATCGAGCCGCTCAACCCAGTATCGCAGCCCGACTATTTCCTGAATTCCTACGATCTGGTGGCCGAGGTTCTGGATCGCGTCGACCGACCCAATGTCGGCCTGCAATATGACAGCTTCCACGCCCAGATGATCCATGGCAACGCGCTGCAAGTCTGGAAGGATTACCAAGACCGCATCGTACACGCCCAGATCGGAGCGGCCCCGGATCGCTCAGAGCCCGGTCGAGGTGAGATGAATTTTGCCGAGTTGTTCCGAGCGATTGATGACAGCGGCTACACCGGCTGGGTCAGTGCCGAATATCAGCCCTCGATCCAACGTACCGTCGAGACGCTCGGCTGGATGCACCTTTAATTGTCCGCTGGCACTGGTATTACCCGGAAAAATGTCGCCGATCAGTGCCACTCACACCAAGGATGTCCGGATGATCCCTGCCCGCTATGCCCGCGCCCTGTTCAGCCTGATCATGTCAGGCATGATGTCCTGCATCGTCACCGGTATCGCCACGGCCAAGGCCGTCGGCTTCGGTCCTGCGACGCTGGGCGACTGGATGGGCTCATGGGTTTTCTCCTGGCCCATCGCGTTCACAGTTATCCTACTGCTGGGCCCCAGCGTGCAACGGATGGTCAACCGCATGGTCAGACCGCAGGGCTGATCCGCCGCGAAGAGGGCCCGCAGGGCTTGATGAACGGCGGCGCTAGTGCGCCTCGGCCCAATTCGCGCCCTGTCCCGCATCAACGCTGAGTTTCACATCCAGTTTCACCGCTGGGTCCGAGGCCCCCTCCATCACGTCGCGCGCCGCGTCGATCAGCGGGTCAACGGCGTCCTCGGATACTTCGAACAGCAATTCGTCATGCACTTGCAGCAACATTTTCGCAGGCAACCCATGGATCGCATCCGGCATCCGCACCATGGCGCGTCGGATCACGTCGGCCGCGGTGCCTTGAATCGGAGCGTTGATCGCTGCCCGACGCGAAAATCCCGCATGCGGCCCCTTGGCATTGATTTCGGGCGTATGGATTTTGCGCCCGAATAGGGTCTGCACATAGCCATTCTCTTTGGCAAAGGCGACGGTGTCGTCCATATAGGTCCGAATGCCGGGGAAGCGTTCGAAATAGCGGTCGATGAAGCCCTGCGCCTCGGCCCGTGGAATACGCAGGTTGCGCGCCAGACCAAAACCCGAGATGCCATAGATCACACCAAAGTTGATCGCCTTGGCCTGACGGCGAATATCCGGCGTCATCTCATCCAGCGGCACGTCGAACATTTCCGACGCGGTCATGGCGTGAATGTCCAACCCATCGGTAAACGCCTGTTTCAAGGCCGGAATATCGGCAATATGCGCCAGAATGCGCAGCTCGATCTGGCTATAGTCGAGGCTGACCAGCACATTTCCGGGCTCGGCAATGAACGCCTCGCGGATGCGGCGGCCTTCTTCGGTGCGCACGGGGATGTTCTGCAGGTTCGGATCGGTCGAGGCCAAACGACCGGTGTTCGCCCCGGTGATCGAATAGGATGTATGTACCCGGCCCGTATCGGGGTTGATATGGGTCTGCAGCGCGTCCGTATAGGTCGATTTCAGTTTCGATAGCTGCCGCCAATCCAGCACCCGACGCGGCAATTCATGCTCGGTCGCCAGATCCTCAAGGATATCGGCCCCGGTTGAATATTTACCGGTCTTGCCCTTCTTGCCGCCTTCCAGACTCATCTTGTCGAACAGAATCTCGCCCAGCTGAGCGGGCGAGCCGACATTGAAGCTTTCACCAGCCAATTCGTGGATTTCAGCCTCTAACCCGGCCATTTTCTGGGCAAACGCGTTGGACATGCGGCTGAGGACATCGCGGTCAACCTTGATGCCATGCATCTCCATTTCGGCCAGAACCGGCACCAGAGGGCGCTCCAGCGTTTCATAGACGGTCGTTACCTGAACCTGATGCAGATGAGGTTTGAACAGTTTCCACAGCCGCAGGGTGATATCAGCGTCCTCGGCGGCATAGGCCGTGGCCTCGTCAATCGGAACCTTGTCGAAGGTGATCGCGGATTTGCCGGATCCCAGCAGCGGTTTGATCGGAATCGGCGTGTGGTTCAGATAACGCTCGGACAGGGTGTCCATGCCATGCCCATGCTCGCCGCCATGCATCGCATAGGACATCAACATCGTGTCATCAATCGGCGCCACATCCACGCCATAGCGGGCAAAAATCTTGGCATCGTATTTCATGTTTTGCCCGATCTTGAGGATCGACGGGTCCTCTAACATCGGTTTTATCAGTGTTAGAGCCTGTTCAATCGGCATTTGCCCCTCGGCCAGAGCGTCCGAGCCGAACAGATCGTCGGTGGCGCTTTGACGATGGATCAATGGGATATAGCAGGCCTCGCCCGCCTCAATGCAGAGCGAAATGCCGACCAGATCTGCGATCATCTCGTTCAGCCCAGTGGTCTCGGTGTCCACTGCAACCCAGCCACGCTCATATGCCTGGTCTATCCATTTCTGCAAAGCCCCCGCGTCGCGGACGCATTCATACTTCGACGCGTCGAATGGAATGTCTTCAGCCTCGGCCACATCTGCAACGGGCGCAGGCGCGTCTGCAATCACCGGTGCCTCGGCCCCCAGCTTGTCCGCTATGCGCTTGGTGAGGGTGCGGAACTCCATCTCAGCAAGAAAGCCCAGCAGAGTGTCCGGTTCAGGGTCTTGCACCTCAAGATCGTCTAAGGTGAAATCCAGCGGCGTATTCTCATCCAACTGCACCAGTCTTTTCGACAGCTCAATCTGGGCGCGTTTGTCGATCAGGGTCTGGCGGCGTTTGGGTTGTTTGATCTCTTCGGCGCGGTCCAGCAGGGTTTCCAGATCCCCAAATTCATTGATCAAAAGCGCCGCCGTCTTGATCCCAATGCCCGGAGCCCCCGGCACATTGTCCACGCTGTCCCCGGCCAGCGCCTGCACGTCCACCACACGTTCAGGCCCGACGCCGAATTTCTCGAACACG
Organism: Ruegeria sp. YTSA226; assembly: GCF_059609905.1. Classification (NCBI taxonomy): domain Bacteria; kingdom Pseudomonadati; phylum Pseudomonadota; class Alphaproteobacteria; order Rhodobacterales; family Roseobacteraceae; genus Ruegeria; species Ruegeria sp. YTSA226. The sequence continues at coordinate 45,297 of NZ_JBXWMQ010000009.1, read as the reverse complement.
CCATCGCGGTCGATGCGTTTGTTCTTCATCGCATCCAGCATTTCGACCCCATCGCCGACCAGCTGCATCAGGTCCTTGTCGGAACTGACGATCGTGACGCGACCACCCGCCTCACGCGCCTGTATGGCAAGGGTGGCAATGATGTCGTCGGCCTCATAGCCCTCAAGCTCTTTGCAGGCGATATTGAAGGCGCGGGTCGCCTCGCGGGTCAGGGGCATCTGAGGGCGCAGATCCTCGGGCATGGCCTCGCGATTGGCCTTGTAAAGGTCATACATATCGTTGCGGAACGTATGAGAGCCCTTGTCGAAGATCACCGCCACATGGGTCGGCGCGTCTGGCCCGGTGTTTCCTTCGACATATTTCTGCAGCATGTTGCAAAAGCCCGACACGGCCCCAATCGGCAACCCATCCGACTTCCGCGTCAGCGGCGGCAGCGCGTGATAGGCCCTGAAGATAAAGGCCGATCCGTCAATAAGATGAAGGTGACACCCTTTTCCGAAATTGCTCATGCGCGCGCTCCCTGTCGGTCAGGGATGGTTCTGCCACAGGGGCGCACGGGTGACCAGTACAGAAGGTGAACTATCCGCCGAACAGGCCGCCAAATACATCCGAAAAGCTGTTGAGCAGCGCCATGATGACCAGCACACCGAGGAAAGCGAAAAACGCAAAAGCAAAGAACTGAAACAGGATTGCGCCGATGCCGATTGCGATACCCGCAATGGCCGGGCGCAGTTTTTCGTGGCGCAGAATGCCTATGGCCGACAGGATGACGGCCAATCCTCCCAAAAGGGCTACGCCGATCTGCAGAAAGTCGTCCAGATCACGGACCCGGGCCACCGGCTCGGGTTGGTCCAGCCCGGCGGCCGAGCGCAGGGTGGATTTTCCAAGCTCGGCTGCAAGCTCTCCCAAAGACACGCCAGTCGATTGTTGCGGTGCGAATGGCCCGGCCCAGAACAGGAACAGGGCGCCCAACAGGGCCATCGCGGAAACACTAAAACCAATCCATCCGAAGACCGGTTGGTTGGTATTTTGGATACTGGCGTCCATCAACACACTTCCTCCATTGAGCCGGCGCAAAGCTATCGTCAGAACACGACATTAGTTGGGCAAGTTAGACTTTGCCGGATTGGTTTATCAAGCGGGACAAAGTGATCGAGTAAGGCAATGGCACCCAAGTGCCGAAGTCTTCATTCGCAGCCCACAGCACCTCACCGGCCCAGACATTGCAGGTTCGCAGCGCGTTGAAACGCCCTCTGACCTTAAGAACTGATTGTGGTTGGAAAAACCCGGCACCCAGGAGGCCTGTAGATCGGCCCGCTGACCAGGCGATTTCGATCGTATCATCGCCCTGCGCCCGATTTCCCGATCCGGTTAGAAGCATTCCAATAGCGGCGGCCAGAAAATAGCCAACAGCTCCAATGATCAGGCAGAGGCCAAACCTGCCCGCGGCTTTGCACAATCAGGCGCTGGCCTCGTGCCCTTTTAAGACAAATTTGCAGTCGCAATAGGGGCACTCGACCCAGCCGGTGTCTTCGGGGATCTGTAACCAAACACGTGGGTGGCCCAATGCACCTTCGCCGCCATCACAGGCGACACGAGAGGTTTCGACGATCTTGGTTTCCGGCGCTTCGATTGTCACGGCTGGCGATCCTTCACTGGTTGTCGGCCTCGCGGGCATGCATTAGGTGCGTTTATGAGCGATGAGCAAACCGGGGGCAAGAGCCACATGGACAATGCGGCAATCAGGATCGAAGGGCTGCGCAAGACCTATCGCGGCAGCAAGGGCCAGCCCGAAAAGCAGGCGCTGAAGGGCATCGACCTGACAATCCCGCGCGGTTCTGTCTTTGGATTGCTGGGGCCGAATGGGGCCGGGAAATCGACCCTGATCAACATTCTGGCCGGGTTGGTGGTGAAATCGGCTGGCCATGTGTCGATCTGGGGTCATGACCAAGACCGCAACCCGCGCCAATCTCGCGCTGCCATCGGCGTTATGCCGCAAGAGCTGAACCTGGACCCGTTCTTTACCCCGCGCGGTGCTTTGGAGGTTCAGGCTGGCCTATATGGTGTACCAAAGGCGCAGCGGCGCAGTGATGAAATCCTCGAACTGGTTGGCCTCAGCGACAAGGCCGAGGCCTATGCCCGCACCCTGTCCGGCGGGATGCGGCGCCGGTTGCTGTTGGCCAAGGCTTTGGTGCATAACCCCAAAGTGCTGGTTCTGGACGAACCCACAGCGGGCGTGGATATCGAGCTGCGCCAAATGCTCTGGGCCAACGTGCACAAGCTGAACCAGCAGGGCATGACCATCATCCTGACGACGCATTACCTGGAAGAAGCACAGGAGATGTGCGACCAGATCGCCATCATCAATCATGGCGAAAAGATCGCACAGGACAGCACGGCAGACCTGCTGAGCCGCATGGATGGCCGGACGATGGTAATTATTCCGGATGGCCCCGTCACTGAACTGCCTGCGACCGAGGGAGTCGAGGCCACACTGCGCGACGATGGCAGCTTGGTGCTGCGCTATCGCAGTGCCCAGACCAGTGCCGAACAGGTTCTGGAATCCGTCAGGGCCGTGGGCATCCGTATCCGGGACGTTCGCACCGAAGAAGCGGATCTTGAGGATGTGTTCCTGGCCCTGACCTCGACCCGGGCGGGCGATGTCCCGGCAGCTGATCTTGATCAGCCGCGCCGGGGATTGCACCGGGTTAAGCTTTAGGCGCGGTCGATCCGCGCGTGATAGCAGTTATTCGACGCGGATCTGATGTGGATATAGGCGACATCCGCGCGGGCAAAGATATCCCCGGCAGCGTTTTGCAATTCCGCCTGCGGCGTAATGATCCCGGTGCCGTAAACAATCCTGTCGTCCGATCCGTACCCTTTAATCAGATAATTGGGTGAGGCGGTCAGCGCCTCGGGCAGGTTGGTGAGATCCTCATAGCGCTGACAATGCTCTACACAAAGGTAAATCGGCCCGGTTTCAGCAAAAGGTTGTGTCGCTGGAAAGGGCCGGTGGGCCAGCACCAGCATTTCCTTTCCCTTGGGAATATAGGTCAGGCAATGACGGCAGGGGTTTCCTTCCCCGTTCGATATCGCCCGTTCGGGCGGGTTGCCATAACCATCAGGCGCGCCTTGGCGATAGGCCTGAACCTGCGCGGTGGGCAGGGCAGATATTTTGTGCATGTTAGGTCTCCTTCTTTGTACAAAAGATGCCTGACCCGGCGAGGGGAACCGACCCGTTTCCTGCGCAAACGCTTCTTTGAGACAGCGCGACATATAGGCGCCGTGGCTTGACAGCACGGGCTACAATCCGATCTGAACGGGACGCAATTCAGTTTCGGAACGCCCATGTCCAAACCTACCTCTCCTGCCCGCCCAGGAATTCCTCCGAGGTTTCCCGCCACCGCTGAACAGATCATGTCGCAGGTGAGCGCATTCTACGCCCGCGTCCGGCAGGACGAGGCACTGGCGCCGGTCTTTGCAAACCATGTCAGCGACTGGCCCCCGCATGAGAACAAGATCGCCGCGTTCTGGCGCAACGCCATTCTGTATGAGCGTTGTTATGACGGAAATCCGCAGCGTATTCACATCGAAAGGCCCGATATCAGGCCCGAATTGTTCGATCATTGGCTGGACCTGTTCGAGGAGGTGGCCCATAGCACCCTGCCTCCCGAGACCGCGCTGCCCTGGGTGGCGCTGGCCCGGCGCATCGGCGTAGGGATGAAAGTGGGTGTACAATCCGCGCGCCAGCCAAAGGACGCGCCACCGATCCTGCGATGATCTCAGATCATGGCCGGTAGTCATGTTAGCGGTAAAATAAGGGCTATCAGACTCTGAAAAATGGGTTTATGCAACGGATGAACCCACCATTCCGCTGCCCAAGGCCAGACCGATGAGCACTCAAAACACCACCCTCCGGGGACTTGGCTATGCGTTTCTGGGCTTTGCTGTCTTTGCCAGCCACGATGCTCTGATCAAGGTGCTGGGCGGAACCTATTCGGTGATGCAAATCATCTTTTTCGCCACGCTGTTTTCCTTTGTGCCGATGGCCGTGACAATCCTGACAGACCGCTCTACCGGCAACTTCCTTCCGCACCATCCCTGGCTGGTCCTGCTGCGGTCGGGGTTGATGGTCACAGGCATGTCCTGCGCATTTTATTCCTTTTCGGTCCTGCCTTTGGCCGAGGTATATTCACTCCTGTTCTCTTTCCCGCTGATCGTCACGGTCCTGTCGATCCCCATATTGGGCGAGGTGGTCCGCGCCCAGCGTTGGGCCGCGGTTGGCGTGGGCCTGATCGGCGTGTTGATCGTTCTGCGCCCGGGTACCACGGACATCACGCTAGGCCATCTGGCGGCGCTGACGGCCGCGTTCTGCAGCGCTTTCGCGTCAGTTCTGGTCCGTAAGATCGGCAATGAGGAACGCTCGGCCGTTCTGATCCTTTATCCGATGCTGCTGGCCATAGTGGTCATGAGCATCGCGCAACCGGCCGTTTATCAGCCTCCGTCCCTGTTGCATCTGGCCATGATGGCACTGGTCGGAGTGTTTTCTGTCATTGCCCAACACCTGATTATTCTGGCTTATCGTGCCGCGCCAGCGGGGGTCATCGCCCCCAGCCAATACAGCCAGATCATCTGGGCCACGATCTTTGGCATGGCGTTTTTCGGCGAAAAGCCAGACGGCTGGGTCGCCGTGGGGGCCAGTGTGATCATTGCCTCGGGCGTCTTCGTCGTCTGGCGCGAGAGCCGGTCGAACACCACCTCGACCAATACCCCGGTTTTAAGGGTCCGCTCACCCCGATCGGATACAGGGGCGACGCGGCCGGGGGAATGAAGGTAGCATCAGGTCTCTTTGCACCTTATCTTGAAACCGCCATTTATTTTTCCTTCCTCAAAACGATCAATGGCGCGTACAAGATCACTCAGCCTTTTGTGGCCATAAGTGCGGGCATCAAAATCCGGGTACATCTTTCCAAGCTGACTTCCAACAAACGAAAGACTTGCCCAGCCATCGGCTTCATTGGTGTTTAGAACAATATTGCGGATCAATTGATAGGCATGGTTCAGGTTATGCTTCGATTTCGGGCTCTCGCCCTTTTGGGCTTTTGCCGCGCCGGCATCGGGCTTCTCAATATTTTCAAAATAAATGAACCGATTGCACGCTGCCACAAAGGCCTTGGGGGCTTTGCGCTCTCCTATTCCGAACACATCCAACCCCTGCTCGCGTATCCGACTGGCAAGGCGCGTGAAGTCGCTGTCTGACGAGACCAACACAAAGCCGCTGAACCGACCCGAATGCAGAATATCCATGGCATCAATGACCAGGGCAATGTCGCTGGAGTTCTTGCCGGATGTGTTGGCGAATTGCTGATGCGGAACGATGGCGTATTCGGCCAGAGATTTGGCCTCCCATCCCTGCGGTGATCCGTTCGAGAAATCCCCGTATATCCGCCTTAAACCAGCCTCACCGAGCGTGGCAATTTCTTCGAAAATCTCTGCTGCATGTTTTGCAGAGACATTGTCCGCATCGATCAGAACCGCCAGACGGTCTGTCTTTCCTGTCGTCACCTGAAATCCTCAACCTTAAATTTAATTCATAGTGAGGAATGTAAGACCCAAAAAGGGCGAGCAAAAGCCCGCCCTCGGAAACTATTTCGGTTTTCTCAGTATACCACAACCGAGCGGATGCTTTCGCCCTTATGCATCAGGTCGAACCCATGGTTGATGTCGTCCAGGCCCATGGTGTGGGTGATCATCGGGTCGATCTCGATCTTATCTTCCATGTACCAGTCGACGATCTTGGGCACATCCGTGCGGCCACGGGCGCCGCCAAAGGCCGTACCGCGCCAGGAACGACCGGTGACCAGCTGGAACGGGCGGGTAGAGATCTCGGCCCCAGCAGGTGCCACGCCGATGATGATCGATTCACCCCAGCCCTTATGTGCAGATTCCAGCGCCGTGCGCATCACGCCGACATTGCCCGTTGCGTCAAAGGTGTAATCTGCGCCGCCCTTGGTCAGATTGACCAGATAAGGCACCAGATCGCCTTCGACCTCGGACGGGTTCACGAAATCGGTCATACCGAACCGGGTGGCCATTTCCACCTTGGAGGGGTTCAGGTCGACGCCGACGATCTGGTCGGCCCCTGCCAGTCGCAGGCCTTGGATCACGTTCAGGCCGATGCCACCCAAACCAAAGACAATGGCGCGGCTGCCGATCTCGACCTTGGCGGTGTTGATCACCGCGCCGATGCCGGTGGTCACGCCGCAACCGATATAGCAGATCTTGTCGAAAGGCGCGTCCGGGCGCACTTTGGCCAGCGCGATTTCCGGCAGGACCGTGTGGTTTGCAAAGGTCGAGCAGCCCATGTAATGCAGGATCGGATCACCATCCAGCGTCGAGAACCGCGAGGTGCCATCGGGCATCAGCCCTTGGCCCTGCGTCGAACGGATCGCCTGACACAGGTTGGTTTTGGGATGCAGGCAGTATTCACATTCGCGACACTCGGGGGTGTAAAGCGGGATCACGTGATCGCCCGGCTTCAGGCTGGTCACGCCCGGGCCGACATCGACCACCACACCTGCGCCTTCATGGCCCAGAATGGCGGGGAACAGGCCTTCGGGGTCTGCACCCGACAGGGTGAATTCGTCGGTGTGGCAAATGCCGGTCGCCTTGATCTCGACCAGAACCTCGCCCGCCTTGGGGCCTTCGAGGTTCACATCCATCACTTCCAAAGGTTTGCCGGCCTGAACGGCAACGGCGGCACGGGTGCGCATGATGTACTTCTCCCAGTCAAATTTGGCCTGACCCTGCGTTAAATGCAGGGTTTTTTCAACTGCGCTTTGATGGCAGCAATGCTAAATATTTGATATTACAGAAACGACATTGCCAGAAAGAGGAGCGCCAATGCGCCGTTTGACCCCTGTTTTGATTTTGCTGGTCGCATGTACGGAGTCGCCCGCTCCTGAGGACGCGCCACCGCCACTTGAACCCGCCCCGGTGGATTTGGCTTTTTGCAAAGGAGAGCCATTTGCCGATGCGATTGGCAAGCCTGTATCGACCATTCAGTCGCAATTACCCGAACGGTCGCGCGTTTTAGGCCCCGATGACATCGCCACACAGGATTATCGCATCGACCGGCTGAACGTCTTTGTGGACGGCTCGGGGATCATACAGAGCCTGACCTGCGGTTAAGCCTGGCAGAAGCTCAAAACACCAATGTTAGGGCCTATCTTCCGCGATATATCACCCAATCCGGCAAATAGCCCACAAGGCGGATCAGCCATGAAAACGGCGCTGGGAAGTCTGTGCGGAATCTGTGGCGGGACATTGCCCGAACCACATGCTGGGCCGCGCCCTGAGGCGTCATCAGCATCGGCATCTTGAAACTGTTCTTTTCGGTCAGGCGAGTCTTGATGAAGCCGGGATTTACGATCCGAACCGTAACGCCCGAACCCGCCAGATCATGCCGCATGGTTTCTGCCAGTGAAATCAAAGCCGCCTTGCTGGCACCATACCCGACTGCAGATGGCAGGCCATGATAGCCGGACAGCGACCCGATCAGCGTGATCTCCCCCTGCCCGGCCCTAACAAACCCAGGAAGTATTTCGCCCAGAACCCGCAAAGCGCCCTGAAAATTCACATCGGACATCCGAAGAGCGGCCTCGGTGTTCCACTCCGTGCTGCGTATCGGGTCATAAGCTCCGGCATTATAGATAAGGCCATCCACGTTTCCGGCAGCGGAAGCGGCACGTCGAACAGAGTCTAAATCGGCGACATCGCAACGAATGGCTTTTGAATTTGGCAGAATGCTGCAGATTTCATCCAGGCGTTTCGCGTTTCGCGCCGACAGGATCACCCGGGCGCCGCGATTGCTTAGAGCTTGCGCCAATGCACGACCCAAACCTTCGCTTGCGCCAACTATCCAATAAGTTTTCCCGTCAAAGCTGTTCATGCCGACCATTTCTGAATTGTGTTATTTCAATACGGTTACACGGCCAGTTTGGATCACCTTCGGTTGCTCGCGGTGAGGCCGCTAAATTGCAGCCGCACCTGAAAAACCCCTGTCTTGAATGATCCAATCCTGCTCCTACTGCGTATTCATTATCAAAACGTCACGTAACGAGGCTATCATGTTCGACGAAACCCAAAGGGGCAGGAAAAAAATCGCCATAGTTGGCGCAGGCATTTCCGGCCTTTCAGCAGCTTATTATCTTTCCGAAAACAATGACGTGACACTCTTTGAGGCTGAACCCAGGCTTGGCGGGCATGCCCGCACGGTCATGGCGGGAAAAAATGGCGATCAGCCCGTCGATACCGGTTTTATCGTCTTCAACTATGCCACCTACCCTTACCTGACACGGATGTTCGATACGCTGAACGTGCCTGTCGAAAAATCCGAAATGAGCTTTGGTGCGACCATCGACAACGGGCGCATCGAATACGGGCTGAACAACCTGCGCACTCTTACGGCGCAGAAACGCAACCTTGCGCGGCCGGCCTATTACAAGATGATCGCCGACATCCTGCGTTTTGGCAGAGAGGCCCCGGACGCAGCCAAGGACGATGACACAACGATCGGAGAGCTGGTTGATCAGCTGCGGTTGGGGCACTGGTTTCGGCACAATTACCTAATGCCCATGTGCGGGGCGATCTGGTCGACCCCGGTTGAATTTGTGGATCAATTCCCGGCGCGGTCGCTGGTGCAGTTCTTTCGCAATCACGCTTTGCTGGCCAATGGCCGCGCCAATCAGCACCAATGGTACACGGTCAAGGGCGGCAGCATTGAATATGTCCGCCGGATTGACGCCACCCTGCGTGCCCGCGGGGCCGAAATACGTCTGGCCAGCCCCGTTCAGAGGGTTCAGCGCAATGAGATAGGCGTGACCGTTCACAGCCAAGGCCAGTCGGATCAGTATGATGAGATCATTCTGGCCACCCACTCGGATCAATCCCTTGCCATTCTGGGCCAGGATGCCACCCCAGCCGAAGCAGCCGCGCTTGGCGCGATCCGGTATCAGCCCAACACGGCCATCCTGCATTGCGATCCGTCGCAGATGCCCAAACGCCGGGCCTGCTGGTCCAGCTGGACCTATCGCTCGCAGGCCGGGAATGTCGGGGTGACCTATTGGATGAACAGGCTGCAGAATATTCCCGACAGTGACCCGCTGTTTGTGACGCTGAACGCCTCATCCGAGATCGCCGCCGACAAGATCTATGATCAGGTCGAATTCGCCCATCCGGTTTTTGACAAGGCCGCACTTTGGGCACAGGGGCAAATCCGCGAGATGCAGGGACAGAACCGCACCTGGTTTGCGGGCGCCTATAACCGGCACGGGTTTCACGAAGACGGGATTGCCAGCGCCATGCATGTCGTCGAGCGGATCACTGGCGGCCCGCAAACCATCGGAGCAGACAATGGCACCCCCGAACAGATCGCGGCCATCCCTGTTGCGGCCGATATTTGAGCTGTTGCGCCAGGCCATTCTGGCGCTGGCGATGGTGCTGCCCTGCGGTTTAGCAGCGTCACCTTTGGCTGAACGGTTGGACGATCCAAAAGTTCTGGGCAGCTCTACGTTCCGGTTCCTGGGTTTGCCGGTTTACGATGCCAGGCTTTATACGCCCGGCGGCGCACCGTTTGACTGGAATCAAGAGTTCGGACTGAAACTGACATACCGCAAATCCATCGCGCAGAAGGCTCTGATCAAGTCGACGCTTGACGAAATGGTGCGACAGGGCAACCCGCCTCCAACCGCCGATCAGTTGCAGGCCTGTTTTCAGGCCGTCAGCAAAGGCGACAGCTATTTGGCAATCTCGGAGGGGCCGGACAAGATCGGGTTCTGGCGCAATGGCAGCAGAACCTGCACCTTGTCGAGCCCGGGCATCACGCGCGCATTCATGTCGATCTTTCTTGGCAGCAACACTAGATCGGCCAACTTTACCCGGCAGTTGAAGGGTCAGTGATGCTGTATCCCCGGGTCAGTCTCTATGCGTTGATGCTCGCCGCTGCAGGCATCCCGCTTTACATTCACCTCCCGCGTTTTGCGGCGGTCAATCTGGGCATTGGCCTTGGGGTGATCGGCGCCGTCCTGTTGCTGATCCGTTTGGTTGACCTTGTGCAGGATCCCCTGATTGGCTGGGCGATTGACCGGTGGCCTGGTGGCCAGCTTTTGTTTGCTGCCCTCGCCGCACTTGGGCTGGCCGTTGGCTTCCCGCTGCTGTTCACTCTGTCTGAGGGCGCGTCCGTTGCCAGTTTGGTGGCCATCCTTATCCTGCTGTTTTCAGCCTACAGCCTGGGAACCATCCTGCTCTATGGCCGCAGCGCCACGTTGGCCAAAACGCCCACCCCGTCCGAGCTGATGACACTCGCCGCCTATCGCGAGGGCGGGCAGCTAACCGGCGTGATACTTGCCGCAAGTGCCCCCGCGCTGTTTGTCGCCTTTGGCGCGCAGGCGCAGGGCTATCCTGCGTTCGGGCTGTTTTTGGGCCTCATCGCCATTCTGACATTTGTCCTGACAGCCCCGATCTGGCGACGCGCGCCGATAACCGGACAAGCCCTGACCTTTTCCGGGCTCGGCGATGCCGGTGCGCTGCGCCTGCTGGTTCTTGCGCTGATCAACAGCTTGCCGGTCGCCATCACTTCGACCCTGTTTCTGTTTTTTGTCGAAGACAGGCTGCAACTGACAGGCATGGCAGGACCACTGTTGATCTTGTTCTTCCTCAGCGCGGGGGCAAGCGTGCCCCTTTGGGCGCGGCTCAGCAATCGGATTGGCCCGAAACAGACCCTAATGATCGCCATGCCGCTGTCGATTGCGGCCTTTGTCAGCGCCGCGACGCTGTCAACCGGCAGCCTAGCCGGGTTCGCCCTGATCTGCATTGCATCGGGCGCCGCACTTGGGGCGGATATGGTGGTGCTGCCGGCCATGTTCTCGGTCGCTCTGACACGCGCAGGTCTGAACGCATCCGCCGCATTCGGCATCTGGTCTTTCGCGGGCAAGCTGGGGCTAGCCCTGGCGGCCTTCTTCACCCTGCCATTGCTGGAACGCAGCGGATTCACCCCGGGACAGGCAAATTCAGCCGAGGCGCTGCGAACGCTCAACCTCGCCTATGCCATTTTGCCCTGCATCCTGAAACTCGGCGCGTTTGGAATGGTCCTGACGCTGCCAACTGAGGTCTCAGCCAAATGAAACTACTTGCTATAGCCCTGCTCATCATCTTCGCCCTGTCCATTGCAAAGGGGCGCTATCTCAGCTTTCGGGCCCAATCGCCTGAGGATTACAGCGGTACCGGCCCCGCCTTTGAGATGAAGGAAAACCTGAACGGGGAGATCCTGTCCGAAGGGCTGATCTATGGCCCCGACGGTAAGATGTCGAACAGCTTTGTCGCCCGTATGGTCGGGCAATGGGACGGCAACACAGGCACTCTGACCGAGAATTTCACCTATTCCAACGGCAAGAAGATGGCCCGCAAATGGTATCTGACTCTGGGCACAGGAAACACATTCATCGCGACAGCAGATGACATCGTGGGCGAAGGGCGCGGCACGGTCTCGGGCTCGACCGTAAAGCTGACCTACAAGATCATCCTGCCCGAGGACGCAGGGGGACACACGCTGGACGTGACCGACTGGATGTACCTGACGGAAAGTGGCGTGATCATGAACCGGTCCGAGATGCGAAAGTTCGGCATCAAAGTCGCCGAGCTGATCGCCACCATGCGCCCGGCGCCCTCCACCAAATCGACCTATCTGGACCGGGCGAATGGCCATGACACCGCCGCTGAAACACGGGTGCTGCAATGAAACCACGTCGTCTTGTCATCGCGGGCCTTGCTGTTCTGGGGCTGACCGTTCTGGCTGCCTGCTCCGCGAAACCCCGAACCCCCAAGACCTTTTTGTCCGATCGGCAGTTGAACCTGGAAGAGTTCTTTGAGGGTCAGACTGTGGCCTATGGTCAATTTCAGGATGTTCTGGGCAATGTGCCACGCCGGTTCACTGTTGATATCAATGGTACATGGGATGGCGAGACGCTGACCCTGATCGAGGATTTCGTTTATGACGACGGCGCAACCGAGCAGCGCGTCTGGACCCTGACCAAAACCGGCGAGGATACCTGGACCGGCACAGCCCCCGGCGTGCTGGGCACCGCCAGCGGGATCGAGCGTGGCGATACCTTCAACTGGACCTACAAGATCGACCTGCCCGTCAAGGATGGGACCATGCGGGTCGATTTCGATGACTGGATGTGGCTGCTGAGCGATGACCGGCTGCTGAACCGGGCCTATGTCTCGCGCTATGGCATCCGGCTGGGTGAAGTCATTTTGTTCTTTGAAAAGAAATAGTCAGACAGAAAAAGGGCGGACCCGAAGGCCCGCCCTTAGATCAATATGGTTCAGATCAGCTTAGAAGTTGAACTGAGCACCAAAGTCGGCACGGATCTTGCCGTCGTCATCGCCGTCTTTGATCTCGCCAACTGCACCACGCAGCGATACACCGCCGCCCAGGTCATAGATGGCGCCAACACCGATGTTGCGGGTGTCGTCGTCAGCCGAACCGTCACCGTAAACCAGCTGCAGCGTGGTTGCCGCACCCAGATCATAGGCGACCGAGAAACCATAAGCGGTGCCGTCTTCGGCGTCGTTGTTGACGTCATCGTCAGCCACGAACAGGGTGCCGTAGAAATCGCCCAGTTCTGCACCCAAGGTCAGAACAGTCAGGCTTTCCTTGTCAACGCCTGCGCCTTCATCAGTTTCACCATATGCCAGCGAGGCGGTGAAGTTGTTGAAGGTGTAAGTTGCGCTTACGTCCCAGCGATCACGGTCGTCAGTGATGCCTGCGCCCAGGAATTTCGTGTCCTGGTCATAGGATGCCGAGAATGCCAGATCGCCAACGGTGTAGCGGAAGAACACAGCATTCGCGCCCGTGCCGGTTGAGCTGTATTCTAGGAAGGAATAGTTCACGCCCGAATACTGACCCAGGAATTCTTCCAGGCCCGGCTCGGTACCGAAGTAGTCATCCAGGTTGTCGAACGAACCCGAAACGTTACCGGCGTCAACACGCAGGCCGCCATAGATAACCGAGAAACGGGCGCCATTCAGGCCAGCTTCGTTCTGCTCGCCGGTGCTTGAATCGTCATCCGCCTGCAGACGAACACGGCCCTGGAATTCAACGCCGCCATCTGTTTCGGCACTGGCGTCGATGTTCAGACGAAAACGCGACACCAAAATGGTATCGTCGGTCGAGGCGTTGTTTGAATTGACCGCACCAGACGCGGTCGTTGTGGTGGTGGTTGCTGAACGGTCTTCTTCATAGCCCAGACCAAAGCGGCCATAGCCGCTGAATTTGACTTCCGCGGCAGCAACACTGGCGGTTGCAATCAGCGCGGTCGATGCGATGAGTACGTTTTTCATGGTTAATCCATAAGTTTTGAGAGGAGTAGTGCCACCGAAGCGGCGGCTAAATTCGTCGAATAATTTCAGCATGGGCACAATAGCGAGACGGGATTTTCCACGCCCTCTGCCTGCAACGGTGTTGCCACTTTGCACCGGGCAAAAAGGCCGCAGGGCACAGATATTCAAGCTTTTCGAGCACTTTGTTCGCTCATTGGAAACGTTACAAAAATTTGAACGCAAAAAAGCCAGACCACCTCTTTAAACCGGGAATTATTGACAGGTCGCACGATTCAGGGATTCTCGGTCCCTAGCCCTGTTGTGACTGCAGCCCAATTTCAGGTGAGTCGCAATCTGAGAGTCCGCATTCCGGGAATTGCCACGCCCAAGAGCACGCCCATTCACACGGCATAATGCCCAGCCGCGCCTCGGGTCGGATTCGATCCTGCTACGACACCATATACTAGTTGCTGTTATAGAAAAATGACAGGCTGCGGCTGACACCGCCAGGGGGCAACGGGAAAGGCGACGCCGCGCGAACCTGCGCCTTGGCAGCACGGTCGACTTCGGGGGATCCAGAGCTGTCGACCACATCGACAAAGGCCAAGGTGCCATCCGGGTTGATCTGAAAAAAGACCTGAGCGAAACCGCGCGCCGAAACATAGACCAAAGGCGCCCGGTTCAGATGCATGAGCACACGGCCAGCATAGTTGGTTTTGGTGGAATTGCCTGGCCCCCTTCCCCCTGAACCGGCACTGGTGTTGCCGCGTGTGAACGGGTCAATTCCCGCGCGTTTGTACTGCGACAGCGGGGATTCGACCTCTTTCTCAGGGAACCGCAGATCACTGAAATCGTTGGAGCCCGGCAAGACGCCCTGCGGTTTGGAACTAGGCCGTTGATCCGGTAGCTTCGGACGCACCGAAGAGGTCAGTGCCGTCTCTGTCTCTTCCTCCGCCTCAGGTTCGGGTTCGGGCTCGACAAGTGGGATGTCGACGTCGGGAATGTCAGCTATCAGCGGTATGTCGGGAACCGGCGATGGCTCGGGCGTGGGAACTTCGGCCGGGGCCGGGTCAACCGCTGCCTGTTCTTCGGCTTGCACCGGGCTGGCCTCGGGCACTCCTTCGGGTGTTTCGGCCTGCTCACTGGGTTCGGCCTGAGGCGTGGAATCTTCGTCCTGGCTGGCGGCTTCATTTGCGTCCGAAGGTGTCTCAGACGTGGTTTCCGACGGCTCAACCGTTTCCGTCACCACCGGGCGCACGATTTCGGACTTGCCCAGATCGGGTGAAGGGACCTGCTGAGGGTTATCAGAGGCGACCAATGCTTCGCTGACCGGCACTTCTTCGGGTTCGGGTGCCGGTTCGGGCTCCAGTGGCTCTTCCGGTTCCGGTTCGGATTCGGGGGCGGGCTCGGGCTCAACCGGGTCCGCAACGACATCGGCAATCTCTTCGAACTCATTGCCCAGCGCGATGGCATCGGCCGGGCCTGCGGGTTCTGCGGTTTCCGTCAGATGGGGCGCCGTCACGCTCAACCCGCCTAAGTGAATCAACAGCGACACCAGCACCGCAATAATCGCAATGAAAACCGAGCGTCTGATCATTCCAGCGCCTTTTCGGTCACGACAAAGACCGACGTCGCCCCCAACCGCCGCAGAGTACCTGTCACCTCGATCAGCCGGTGGCCGGGTGCATCCCGGTCGGGCACGATCCGCACCGGCGCGGGGTCGCGGCCGGTCATATAGGCTTCGGGGGTCATCGGCTGGCCCCGAAAGCTGAGCAATCCGTTCTTGTGCAGAACCAACGCGTCGGGGGGCTCACTGCCCTCCAGTTCTGACGTATCAACAAGCTGCAGATCCGGATCCAGCGGCGGCGCTATCGTTCCGGTGATCAAAAAGAAGATCAGCATCAGAAACACGACATTGATCAAAGCAATGGTCGAATCGCGTTTGCGGCGGGGTCGAATATTGCGGATCATCGCCTCACTCCAGCACCAGAACGCTCAACCCGTCACGGCCACGCAACCGTACCAGCAGATTGACCAGCCTTTGCGAGGTTGTATCGGGGTCGAGGCTGACCAGGACCTGACCGGTGTTCACCTGTTCGACCACGTCGTCCAATGTGACCGGCACACCGTTCAGGATCAGGCGCTCTGATCCCAGCTGCAGAAACACCCGCTGACCCGTAACTTCGTCGGTCGAGGCGCCGCCGGTCGCACTGCTCAATTCGATCTCGGCATATTTCGAGAAGGTCGAAGTCAGCATGAAGAAAAGCAACAAAAGGAAAATGATGTCGATGAGCGGCGTCATCGACATTGGCCGTCGCACAAATGGTGCCCGATTACGCATGATCTGCTGTCGATGGGACAGCGGCCACCTGGGCAGAGTCTGACGATCCCTGCCCCGGAACAAGAACGGTCCTCAAGGCCTTGTCGGCGAAAACCCGTTCGCGCGCAGTGCGACTTTCGAACCAGGACAGAACCATCGAGGTCGGCATCGCCACGGCCAGACCAACCGCTGTGGTGACCAGCGCTACCCAGATACCGCCCGCAAGCAGCGAGGGATCAACGGATGATCCGGCAGTCTGAAGGCTCTGGAACGCTTCGATCATGCCAAGGACGGTGCCGAACAGGCCCAGCAGAGGCGCCAGCTGTGCCACGGTGTCCAGCAGGCGAAAGCCGCGTTCAAGGCCCGCCAAGGCCAACCCGGCCTCGGCATCCAGCCTTTGGTCCAGCCCGGGCATGATGGGCGCATCCATGGCAGTGCTGACTAGCGGCGCAAGATAGCTGCGGCTTTCCGCCAGCTTGGCCCTTGCGGCTTGCGTGTCACCTGCATCCCAGGCCGCAAGCGCCTGGGACAGGATCTTGTGCCGACCGACACCGGAAACGGTGAACTGCCAAAGCTTGTACAGCGTGACGGCCAGCGTCACGATCGACATGGCGATCAGGACCGCAACCACCGGCCCGCCAAGGGCAACAATTTCACGCAAAGCATCAAGCGGGCTCATCTGAGAAACTCCACATCTGTTCGGTTGTTCAGGGTCAGGGCCGCGTCGCACAGATCGCTCTCGGCGCCTTCGACCGTACATGTATTGGATCCGTTGATTAGAATCCGGCCAACATCGCCGCAGCTCATGTCCGCGATGCTGAACTGCCGCACCCGTAGACGACCTGCAGGAATATCGCGGAATTTATACAGCGTCAGGCTGACAACATTGCCCTCAGCGTTAAAGATAACGGTTTCATAATTGGCGGCCTCAATCTCGGCACCGGTCTGATTTTGCACCAGAAATGACAATCGGCAGTTGCCATCGACCTGTTGCAGATTGTTCAGTTCCATCAACAGCCCAGCGCTTGGGTCCTCGGCGGATTGCGCAGGGGACATGGTTGGAATGCCAAGACAAAGGATCGCGAGTTTCGCCAGGCGGAAAGACGTCACAGGTATTCTCCCGGTAATTCAATGAAGACATCGAAGGCCGGCGTTTCGGTGCTGGCGCGTTATTCTTTTATCCAAGAGCTATGGCCCGCGAAAGGGCTCGCGACGCATTTGTGACCAACCGGCATATTTACGGCCATCCGGTCAGGCCACTGGTTTCCGGCCGGATTAACCTGAACCCCTGAGGCCTTGTACCTGGTGCCAATTAACCTCGGACCGACCGAAATTGCGTCTGAGTGGTGCGACCACACCGGGCTGGTTCCGATTTGACAACAAAACCATTCATTTGGGAGGCTTGACCGCAATATCATAGCAATTCGGCCCGACATCTGCCACACTTGTTACCAAATTGGTCTGATACCACGTCAATCTTTTGGATTCGGCGCGATATTGACGCGAATGAGGCATGCAACGATGTGCCGAAGAAGTACCAGGGGGCAAGCGCTGATCAATGACGACTGTCATCGGGAAATCCACACGCCTTTCAACTATTCTGCAAAACGCCGATCTACATGACTTCAGCGCGCGGTTTCTCGAAGAAGGGATAGACGACGTAATATTGGACGAATTGACAGACCCGGAACTTCGAGATCTGGGTTTGACTGTCGGTCAAAGGAAACGTTTTCGGCAAACACAGGCACAACTGAAGCTTCAGGAAGCGTCCGACAGACCCGCAATGTCCCGCGTGGCCGAACGGCGACAGCTGACGCTTGTATTCTGCGATCTGGTCGGGTCCACGCAATTAGCACAGCGGCATGATCCGGAAGAGCTGATGCAGATCATGAATCTGTATCTGGACACCGCCATCGGCACGATGAAACAACACGGATGCCACCTGGCTTATAAGCAGGGCGATGGCATCATGATGTATTTCGGATATCCGAAAGCCACTGAAGATGATACCGAGCGCGCGGTGCGTGCAGTTTTGGAAACCATCGAAGCGGTTCAGAATCTGGAAAACAAGTTCGGTGAAAACCTGGACCTGCGCGCGGGAATCGCAACCGGAGTTGTCGTTGTCGGGGTTGTTTCCTCTGCCAGCCTGGGAACACAGGATTTCATTGTTGGCGAAACGGCCAACCTTGCCTCGCGCCTTCAGGGGTTGGCCAATCCCGGTGAAGTTGTCGTCTCGTCCGAGACATGGCGCCTGACAAAAGGGGCCTTTAACTTTGAACCGCGCGGCAATCACGAATTGAAGGGATTTGATGGTGAGCGCTCGGTCTTCCGCGTTATTGACGAAAAGATCGCCGCCAGCCGGTTCGACGCGCGCACCGGCAAGTCCACGGTCAAATTGGTTGCCCGCGAAGACGACCTGACCGGCCTGACAGGGCTTTGGGATCATGTGCTGCGCGGATCGGGTCAGGTTGCGCTGGTTGGTGGCCCGGCCGGTATCGGGAAATCGCGCCTGATCAATTCCCTCAGCAAAACGCTGGGACAAAGGCCTATGACCCTGCAATGTGTCCCGCATCTTGCCAGTTTGCCCCTGCACCCGCTACGTGCCGAGCTTCGACGGTTTGCAGGGGATGAGACTGATACCGACAAGGTAACCGAGTCGATCAGGGAATACGCGAAAAACGCCTCTCGTTTGACCGAAGAAGATGCTGCGCTGCTATTGGATTTGGCCGGGTTTGAAACTGACGCTCCGGTCGAACCCGATCCGATCAAGAAGGCCCGCAAATCTTTGGATTTGCTGATCCGCTGTGCCGGGAGCATCTGCGATGAACGCGGGTCATTGCTGTTGGTATTCGAAGATGTGCACTGGGCGGACGCAACCACGCTGGATGCCTTGGACGCGCTGATCGACGCCTTGGACCAATTGCCCATCCTTGTGGTTCTGACGCACCGCCCTGAATACGAGCCTCCGGAACATTTTGAAGGCCGCGCGTCAATCGTCGAATTGACACCTCTTTCGGTTCTCGAAGCGTCTGAACTGGTGCGCCGTGTTGCCGTACCGCGCAGCCTGCCGGTCACTTTGGTCAGACAGATTGTCGAAAAAGCCGATGGTGTGCCGCTTTATATCGAGGAAATGACCAAGGCGGTTCTGGATCAGCTGCCGCAGGACGTGCCCATCGACGCCGGGGTAATGGGAACCCTCAGTATCCCCGCAACTCTTCATGACTCGCTGATGTCGCGGCTGGACCGGATGGAAAATGCGCGACCTGTAGCGCAGTTGGGATCCGTGATTGGCCGCAGCTTCACGTCGGCGATGATCCATGCGGTAGCACCCAAGGACACGGATGTGGAATCAGCATTGATCCAACTGATCGGTGCAGGTCTGGTATCCATCACCAGCGAAGCCGGGGCGCCGACTTACACGTTCCACCATGCGCTGGTGCAGGACACAGCGTACCAGTCGCTTTTACTTGAAGACCGGGAACAGATTCACCTGAAAATCGCCAAAGAATTGCTGGCCGGTCACAAGGCTTTTGGTAACCCTACACCGGATACCGTGGCGCATCACTGCGATCTAGGCGGTCTTAAGGGCGAGGCTGTTACCCACTGGGTTCTGGCGGGTGAACAGGCCCTCAGCCGCCTTGCGAACCTACCGGCGATTGCCGCTTTTCAGGCCGCATTGCGCAATATCGAAACGATGCCCGGCGGTCCCGAACGAGATGGGGTAGAGCTTGGCGTTCAGATGAATGTATTGCCTGCGTTCATGGCGATACACGGTTGGTCATCCACACAGGTTGGGCAGACCGCAGCCCGTGCGATGCATCTTGCACAGGCGCTGGGTGCGGGCGAAACCCTGTTTGCCGCAACCTTCTGCCGATGGACGCATTTCTTTGTGTCGGGCCAGATGAACCGCGCACTTGAGATGGCGCAGGCCCTTGACGGCATGGCCAGCCTTGCACCGGATCCGGTTACAAACGTCCTTGCTGCTCGGGCGCTCAGCTATACTCATTATTTCCGCGGCGAGTTTGCCGATTGCGAAAGACAGCTTGAACGGGGCCTTGCCCTGATCACGCCCGAGCTTGACATGGCCATGATGCCGATGACCCAGTCCTCGACCAGCGCGTCGTTCTTTGCCATTCAGGGCTGTCTTCTGTGGCAGCTTGGCAAATTCGACGAGGCCGAAGAGGCCCGCCTGAAGTCGATCGAAATCAGCAAGCCGTTCGAACACGCCCCCAACCTTGTCTACATTATGGGCGCGTCGTCGATGTTCCTTCCGTATGCGGGCGAATGGGACTTGCTGGACGATACGATGAACGAAGCGCGTCGGATCGCGGACGAAGAAGGGTTCCTGTATCTTCACGCAATGCAGGATATCTATCTGGGTCTGGCTCAGGCGGGCAAAGGTGACGTGATCGGGGGGGCTGCTCGTGTCGGGACCTATATGGACCTTGTGTCCCAGGCTGGCGGCAACTTTACCTTCCCGCAAAACCAGATTGTCCTGTCCGAGCTGTTGATAGATCAGGGTCATATCGAGGACGCCCTGAACCGGCTTGAACATGTTTGCACGCCCGGGTGGGACCGTGGAGAGATGTTGAACAAGCCGGAATATCACCGTGTGCGCGCTAAAGCATTGGCCGCCCGTGGCGACCTTGACCAAGCTGTCACTGAGGCAAATCAAGCCCTGCAGCTTGCACGTGACATCGGGGCAGTTGTTCAAGAGAAACGCGCTCTGGATTGCCTGAACAAATTTGCTAAAACGTTATGAAATTAGATAGCTGCCAGATTTAACCGCGCAGTGCCATCCAGAAGGGGGAGACGATGACCGAAGCACTTGAATTGGACCAGCAGCAGTGGGACGCTGTGAACAAGGCCGTCCACGATGAAGCGTTGCGCGCGCGTATTGCTGCCAGTTTTCTGCCGCTCTACGGCCCGCTACCGGCTGATACCCAATCGGTTCCTCTGAACAAGCTTGAACTGGTTCCCGAAGCGACCGGTCCAAAGATGCGCTTTGGCGTGAATGATTTTGATACGACGCGGCTGTCGACAGTGTCCGTGAACGTCCATGTCAAAGGCGCACAGCTTGCAGATCCCGAACTGGCCGCCGCGCTGATTATGTTCCGCCGGGCGGCTGCCATTGTCGCACGGGTCGAGGATGAGATCATTTTTAACGGTCAGGCCGGCACCGGTGAAGGCCCCCAACCCGCGCCCGGCGCACCCGTCACGCTGCCCCCGGTTTATACCGTAAGCGGTGGTGGAAAATACGAAGGCCTGCTGGAAGCGGGGGAGGCACAACCCATTTCCAGCGGTTCCAAGAAAAAGCCTACCGGCCCCGAGGTTTTCGAGGCCGTGGTTGCTGGGATCAGTCAACTGGAATCCCTGGGTCATCTTGGACCCTATGCCTGTGTGATGGGTAACGGCCTGTTCCAGGCGGTCACGACACCGATGGAAAACTCGATGGTCCTGCCCCGCGACAGCATTCTGCCATTTCTGGACGGGCCGCTGCTGCGGTCTGGCGCATTTCCGGTGAACAAGGCCGTGCTGGTGTCTTTGCAGGGCGCACCGGTTGAGATTGTTGTGCCTTCTGACATTGCGGTCAAATATCTGCAGACCTCGGCAGATGGCGATCATATCTTCCGCGTTCAGCAGAAATTCCGCCTCAGGATCAAAGAAGCTCAGGCTATCTCGACCATCACGTGCTGACCGGCGCGATGGGTATGCGGGAATTCAGCGACGGCGGGGTCACCCTGCGCTGGTCCGAAGCCGCCTTTCAGGCCGCCACCGGGGTACAGCGGGTTCTGGTTGAGGCCGGGCCTGCGATATCTCCGCATGACACGCTGCGCCTGTTCTATCGCGAAGGGGGCGGACCTGAACGGGCTGTCCGTGGGTGGCCACTGGGTCAGGATCCACAAACGGGGTTGCAACAATTTGCAGCGGCCCTGCCGGTTCCCGCTGTGGGAAAACAGATGACCTGGCGGCCGGTTCTGACCTCGGGCGGGCGCGATTATGACCCCGGAAACGCGGTCGCGCCGAAACCAGAAGATCGCGCGCCAAAACACGAGACATCCAGTCCGGTGCTGGATCATATCGCCCATTTTGAGGTGCCGTTTTCGGGCAACTTCAACCCATCGGGTGAAACTCCCGATGGCATATGGCTGCATTTTGCGATCAAAGAAGGCGGTACCGTGACCGGCCCGAAACTGAACGGAACGATCGAGCCCGTGGGCGGAGACTGGATGCGCGTGCGCCCTGATGGCGTGGGTATTCTGCATGCCAAGGCGCTTATCAATCCGACAACCGGCGGTGCCCCGGTCATGTTCGACGATACCGGGATCTGCGATTTCGGTACGGATGGCTATGCCGCCCTTGCCAAGGGCAAGCTGCCACCCAGTGCCCCGGTTCGGCTGGCACCCCGGTATCTGACCTCGAATCCGCGTTATATGTGGATCAACCGTCTGCAGGGTTTCGGGATCGGAGAGGCCAGCCTGTCCGACATCACCCTGCGATTTGACGTCTATTCCGCGAAAGGAACATCCGATGGCTGAAAAGGTGGTCATATTAGGCGGAGGCGTCGGCGGGATGAGCGCCGCGCATGAGCTGATCGAACGGGGTTTCGAAGTCGAAGTGTATGAGCGTCAGCTTATCGCCGGCGGCAAGGCACGCAGCATTCCCGTGCTTGAAGGTGAAGACGATCACGGTTCGAAAGAGGAACATATCAGAGCGCTGAAAGACTGGATCGGGATGCACGGCTATGACCTGCCACCCGGTGTCAAACGCCCCTGGTTGCCCGGTGAACATGGGTTCCGGTTCTTCCCAAACTTCTACCGGCACATCACCAATACGATGTCGCGCACGCCCTATTATGACAAGGGCACCTGCTACGACAATCTGGTTCCGACAACCCAGGTATTGGTCAGCCAGTTCGACCACCCCGGTATCATCGTACCCGAGCGGTTTCCACAATCGCTAAAAGAGGTCGCCAATGCGCTCAAGACCTTTGCCTATACAATCTCGCCGCGCAACGAAATCGACTTTGAGGATATCGAACATTTCCTTGGTTGCATGTGGCGCATAGCGACCTCGTGCAAAGAGCGCCGGTTCGATGAGTATGAACGTATCGGTTGGTGGGAATTCATCGGCGCCGCGGAGCGGTCCGAGGCCTATCAGAAGTTTCTGGCAATCGGCCTGACCCGGTCACTGGTGGCGGCCAAAGCGACAACCGCAAGCACCAAGACCGTCGGCGATGTCGCCATTCAACTGCAGCTTGGGATCGCAACACCCGAGGCAACCAGCAACAGGCTGCTGAACGGGCCAACCAATCTGGTCTGGATTCAGCCTTGGCTGGAATATCTGAAAAGCCGGGGTGTGGTGTACCATTTCGATTCCAAGGTCACCGGGATTGAATGCCGAAACGGCCGAATTTCCAGCGCCACGGTTGAACAGGATGGCGTGCAAAAGCAGGTCACCGGCGACTGGTTCATCAGCGCCCTGCCCATTGAACGCATTGCACCTTTGGTGACGCCGGCCATGACAAAGGTAGATCCGGGTCTGGCCAAGCTGCCATTGCTTGCCGAAGACGTGCAGTGGATGAATGGCATCCAGTTTTACCTGACCAAGGATGTTGAACTGGCCCATGGCCATGTGATCTTTATCGACAGCCCTTGGGCGCTGACGGCTGTTTCGCAAAAACAATTCTGGTCCCAGATAGATTTTGAAAACTGGGCCGACGGTAAGACCAAGGGATTGCTCTCGGTCGATATTTCCGAATGGGACAAGCCGGGCACAAACGGAAAAACCGCGCGCGACAGCTCTCGTGAAGAAATCGCCAAAGAAGTCTGGGAACAGCTCAAACGCAGCCTGAACGTTGATGGCAACATCGTCCTCAGGGATGAAGAACTGCACTATTGGTTCCTGGATCCCGACATCGTCGAGGACCCCGATCATCCTGCCCGAGAAAGCAATGTCGAACCGTTGTTGGTAAACCGCATTAACAGCTGGCGGCTGCGGCCCGAAGCGGCGACGCTGATACCGAACTTTATGCTTGCGTCCGACTACGTCCGGACCAACACCGACCTGGCCACCATGGAAGGCGCAAATGAGGCTGCCCGAAGAGCCGTCAATGCCATCCTGCGGCGCAGTGGTTCTGAGGCGCAGCCCTGTGAAATCTGGGATCTGCATGAGCCCGACATCCTGCAACCCCTGCGGGCCTATGACTATGCCCGATATCAGGCGGGTGAGCCCTGGGATGAACGCTTTGCCATCGCTGTCGAGGCCGCTTTGCGCATGGGACAAGACGCCACCGGCACCAAACGTGGTGGGCAAGGACCGCTGGCCGCGATTGGTCCGCTGACGGCCGAATACTCCAAGCCCGGCGGAATTGTCGAAGACCCTGCGATCTCGGACGCGTTGCGCATGGTCGCGGCACCTCCAGAGCTCTATAATCTGATGGCCGCGCATCTGCCAGGCCGGGACACACCGATCCCCGGCGCGGACTTTGCTGAAGATCTTGCGATCGGCATTGTCGAGGCGACCTCACCGCCAACCGACACGTCCGGTCGCAAAGTGATCATCACGCAGAAAGGCTGACCGGTGACTGTTCCCAAGGCGCAGCCGGCATCCGCGGCCACGCAAGGTTTCCTTGAGCAACTGACGCATTATGGCGATCAGGCGCGCAAGGTACTGTTGGACAAAATGCCAACGGGTGAGCCGCAAGCCTATCTCTATGGGCCTATGCGGGACTATATCGAAACCTCGGGCAAAGGGCTTAGACCTGCCCTTCTTTTGGCCACGTGTGAAGCATTCGGCGGAAAAGCCGAGGATGCCGAAATTGCTGCTGCGGTCATCGAATTGCTGCACAATGCATTTCTGGTTCATGACGATATCGAAGACCTCAGCGATTTCCGACGGGGTCGGGAATGTATGCACAAACGTCTTGGTGTGCCCTTGGCGATCAATATCGGCGACGGCATGCAATCTCTGGCGCTAAGCCTGCTGCGCCAGAACCTCGGCCCTCTGGGCCCGATGACCGGCGCGCGTGTGGTGGACGAATTTGATCACCTGCTGAAAGAGTCGATCGAGGGCCAAGCCCTTGAATTGGGATGGATAAAAGACAATCGCCTTGACCTCAGCCCGTCCGACTATCTGACCATGTGTCTGAAGAAAACCTGCTGGTACAGCTTCATTCACCCGATGCGTATAGGTGCCCTGATCGCGCGCCCGGACGATGTCGCCTCCGGGGCGCTGAATCTGGATGACTTCAACGCGTTCGGCTTTTTTCTGGGGGCCGCCTTTCAGATCCAGGATGACGTTCTGAATCTTGTGGGAAGCCAGGGTAAATACGGCAAAGAGATCGGTGGGGATATCTACGAAGGCAAACGCACGCTGATGCTGGGACGTCTTGGGGCGCAGGCGGATCGGCAGGAACAGTCCCGACTGTCAGAGTTTCTAGAAAAGCCAAGAACGGCCCGTTCGGAGCAAGAGGTCGAATGGGTATTGGCGCGGATGAACCACTATTCTTGCATTGAATATGCTCAGGCCGCAGCAAATGACCTGCTTGCGGCGGCCCGTCGGGAATTCGATGTTGTATTTGCAAATACCAACGCGGCGCCGCGCGCGTTTCTTGGTCAGTTCATGGATTATCTGGTGGCGCGTCAGGTCTAACACTCGCCCTATTTTTTTGTAGATATTCAATATCTTAAATTTCGAAATCCCGTGAATCCACCGCCGAATCCAATACGCATTCCTTTCAAGTTTGTCATTTACTAAACGCTGTAGGCTGTGCACATTGAGCTATGCCTTATTTCGAGCGAAAACCATTTGTCAGCGCTCTCCGCACGGCCACCAAGGCCGTTCCGGAGCAGGATACACTTCCGATATCTCAGATCGCACGGGGCATTCTGAATGCGGAAAACAGCACCACACAACAGCTGGACGGACCCTTTCACTGCCGCAAGCCCTGCAGGCCCGGTGAGACAGGAACCATTCTCTTGTCCTTTGCTGCACCTGCCGGAGCAGACGTTGTCGACTTGCAGTTCGAACCGGGCGACATGATCAGCCGCGACGGCAACGTGTTGCCAACCGACAAGATGAGCATCCAACCTTCCGCAGTCCGTATTCCCCCGGGACAGGCCGTCGACGTTGCCGTAAGCCTCACCATTCATGATCTGGCAGAACCCGGCCAGTATCAGGGGCGCGTATACACCAAAGGCAGCGAAAACACCGCCATCGTTGTGATCTTTGAGGTCGTGGCTGACTAAAGTGATCCTGCCCCGAAGGTAAGGTGCAGTATTGCCCGTGGTCGGAGTTTTCTATTTCGATTGCACATATGCAGAAAAATAGCTTCGAAAAATATTTCGATTTGTAATCATCTGCCTCATACGAAGCTGGCACCGGGCGAGGCTAAACATGCGCCTCATAGATAGCTTAACTATTCCTGCCATTGGGCTGTTTGGTGCCGCAGACAACGTGAACGCAGAGCAAGAACAAACAGCTTCTTAAATCGGGTGAGATGGGTCGCCTTGGCACAAAAATCGACCAAAAGATTACCGGGCAAACGATTTAAACTGTTGAGCAACATCGACGCGCGAAGCGAAATGACCAGCCAGGATTGTCCCCCGTCTCTCGCATACGGAATCGAAGGCGGTCAGGCATCGCGCTTTGCTTCAGCCACCTCACGCAACCAAAAAAATGACGATGCCCTGAACCCAAATTGCGCGCACTCGGTATTGCCGCGATTGTCCTGTTAGAGAACGCGCTTTGCTCGATTCTCAACCGCTCAAGTCTTCGACGGCTTGGCGCACAGCAGCGATCATCTGCGGCGCCAACCCGTTGTGACCCAGTCTCTCAATCTCCTCAAATTGAAGCTTTCCAGCTTGGGCAAAGGCACGGGCAGGTTCAATCGGGCATATTAGGTCATCCTCTCCATGGATCAAACGATGTGGGAGTACGGCGATTGTATTTGGATCTCCGGGGCCCGTAGCAGGTAGGAAGAAATTATTAAGCCAGTACCAAAGGTACACGTGGGTGCGATTTATGTCGCTTTGGGTGACGGCTGCCGGAAGCCGCACAGTGCCAGGTTGCGGTCCATGAAACGCATCTTCAAGAGCCATCACACGGCGGGCTGCCTCACGTGCTTGCGCGTCATTGTCTTCCATACGGGCAAACCATGCTATGGCAGGATGGAGCTGTTCAGTCTCATCGAGAGGATCGAGAAACAGGCCGCGCGCAAGCTGCCCGGCTTCGAAACGCTTTGCCCTATCGCGCAAAATCCACTGGTCCATTGAAGGACGGCAGATATGCGTGCTGCGCACGATCAATGCGCGTACCCGATCTGGATGAGCGGATGCGTAGGCCAATGCCAGTGCGCCACCCCATGAACCACCCAGCACAATCCAATCTTCATATCCCAGGGCCATCCGGATGGCCTCGGCATCGCGTAGGGTGTGCTGAGTCGTGTTTGCCGTGACCCGACCAGCTCTGCCCGACAACCCTGTTCCGCGTTGGTCAAAAAGAATTACCCGATGGCGGTCGGCGTCGAAATAGGCTGTGTGCTGCGGGTTGAGACCCGACCCTGGCCCCCCATGGAAAATGAGCGCGGGCGTATCGCCATGCCCCCAAATCTGTACGTTCAAGCCGTCTATTGGGACAGGTTTAAAAGTGTTCATCGGTAGGACTGCGACCTCCTTTATCATTATCTCGCGACTGTCTTACTGGTGATGCTCTTCAACGAAGTTCGACGCGAAAGCCAATACGCCACGATGGCCAATACCCCGCAGATTACAAAGGTGAGCTGCATCCCGTTGGCAATCGCTTCAGCAGATGCTACCTCGACGGTGCGGGCCCCGATCCCAAAGGAAAAGACCGTCCCCATGACAGAGGCGCCGAAAATAAGGCCCAGATTGCGCGACAAGCCAAGCAGCCCTGAAACTGTC
The DNA here is from genome assembly GCF_059609905.1 of Ruegeria sp. YTSA226. Taxonomy (NCBI): domain Bacteria; kingdom Pseudomonadati; phylum Pseudomonadota; class Alphaproteobacteria; order Rhodobacterales; family Roseobacteraceae; genus Ruegeria; species Ruegeria sp. YTSA226. The sequence goes on along the minus strand of NZ_JBXWMQ010000009.1, from coordinate 17,670 downwards.
CCCCGCTGATCTGCCCGAACCCCCACAATGATCATGGTGTTGTTGGCGGCCTGAAACAACTGGTATCCCGGTGTCAGGATGCTGATAGCGCCAATGTAACCAATGACACCGAATGCGACTGGCAGGACCGCAAGCGCAAAGGTCCCGGTGGTCAGAGCAATGAGCCCAAGCGACAGAACACGCGCCGCCCCCCATGCATCCACAAGCCGACCCGATGGGACGCCGAGGAAGATCGATATGATTGGTCCGACCGACATGACAAGCCCCACTTTCGCCGCGCTCAGCCCAAGAGACTGCCCCAGAAAGAAGGGGCCTATCAGCAAAGTGGTCAACATCACATTTGCCACCAGAAAATTTGCCGCAAGGCCGGGGATTGCGCCGCTCTTTCGCAGTGCAGTTAGTCCGACCAGAGGTGTTATCCCAGAGGCAACACTTGCGGGCAAAAGCCGAACGGCCAAAACGGCCGTAGTCAGGCTCATCGGCACCAGGACAAAGAACACTCCTTGCCACCCGAGTTTTCCAATCAGCACCCCACCCAACGAAGGTCCCAGTGCGGTTCCGACCGCCGACATCGTGCCCAACAGGCCCATGGCTTGCCCGACACGCTCTGTTTCAAAAATATCGCGAACGAGTGCGACGGTCAGCACCATGAGGAGTGCAGCACCAATTCCCTGAAGAGACCGCGCGGCACTCAACACCTTAAGGTTGGGCGCCAAGCCGCAAAACGCAGAGGCCAGCGCGAAAAGTATAAGCCCGAAGATCAGCATCTGCTGTCGTCCAAAGCGGTCCCCAAGTCGTCCAGTCAGCACAGAGAACAGCGTCAGTGTCGCGAGATATGCGATCACCACCCATTGCACTTGATGTACCGGCGCTTTCAGGTCCTGGGCGATTGCAGGCAAGGCGATATTGGCAATGCTGGTGCCCAATGAGGCCAGCAGCATGGACAGGGAGAAACACAACAAAGCGCCGGGTCTCGTTGTCTTCAATGCATTTGATTTGATGTGCACCACTATTTTCCTCTTGTCGGAATCGCTACAGAAGGCGACGTTACGAATTCAAGTCGACTTGAGGTCAAGCATGAAACTTTTGGATATAGGCGAGGTGTCGAAAATGACCGGCACCCCAACTTCAACGCTGCGTTACTATGATGAGCTTGGCCTGATTTCGTCTGTTGCGCGGCACGGGCTTCGTCGGCAGTTCACGCCGGATGTCTTATTGCAACTAGCCCTGATCACGATGGGCAAATCTGCAGGGTTTTCACTTGAGGAAATCTCGGGGATGTTCGGCCTTGATGGAACTCCGAATATCCCCCGGCAAGAGTTTCACATTCGTGCGGATGCGCTGGATCGGCAAATCCGCGAGCTGACGGCGCTGCGCGATACCCTGCGACATGTGGCGGATTGCCCGGCGCCATCGCATTTGGAATGCCCAACATTCAGACGGCTCATCGACCTCGCCCATCACCGGGGCACGAAGAAAGCCAGTGGCAGGTAACTGCACGCCAACTAGGAATTTTTTGGTATACCGCTGAGGGGTATGGTCGGCCCGCACCATTGGATGCAATGCCGATATGTAAATGTCCGAAATACACTAATTCAGATCGAAGTGAGCGGCCAAACTGTCAATTATCATATCAAGGACTTGGGCGCGGTCCGTTCCCACGGGATCAGTGCAAACAGGATCGTCCTGCTCTTTGATCAAAATCGCTTCACCGGCGGGCTTACATAATCCAAGCGCGGTGAAATGCGTTGCGGGCGCGATCGTCATCACCGCAGCCTGAGGAACCAGCGCCTCAAAATTGCTTCCCAGGGCGCTCGTGTCTGTTGCATTCAGCCTGTCGGCCCCGTCACCCAATCCAATCAGAAAAAGCGAGGCTGTCACGTCCCGCACATCCTTACGCGCAAGATCCCAAGTTAGTCCCGGATCAATGGCTGCGACGGCACTGACCCGTGGATCCTTGTAAGATGCCTCATATTTTTCCTGGTCGATTGCGGTTACATTGACACCCTCTGCCGTCAACTTTGCGCAAAATTGTGACCCTGCCCCTGCGGCCTCGCAATAATCGAAAAATCCGTCACGATTGCCCTGGACGCCCGCAAGCGAAAGGGCTGTCCAGCCACCATAAGAGAAGCCCGTGGCGTAGATCCGTGAAGTGTCGATGAGGGGGGCGAAAACCGGGTCTTGCAGCGCGTGATCCAACGCGGCGGACATGTCCTGGGCGCGGGTCCAATGATTAAATGCGGTATCGAAATCCAAATCTAAGGTCGTGCTGCCTGGATGGTTTACTGCCACAACGATTGCACCTTGCGAGACCAGCCCCGCACTAAGCCACGCCATTCGTGCATAATTGCCGCCCCATCCGTGTGAGAGAAGAACAACCGGATGTTGCCCTGGCACCGGCTTGGCGTTTTCGACTACTGCTGTTCCATAGAACACTGCATTTTCTGCAAACATAGTCTGGCGCTGACCTGCCGCAGGGAACATGACAGCCATTTGCATGTCCTGATCATGATGAGATGCGGCAATCGTCAATTCGACGAGGCCGACATCTTGTGCAGCAATTTCCGTGCCCACCGAAAGGGTCATGACGAGGGTAAGAAGAGGAAGTTTCATGGCGCGCCTTTTTTGTAGGGTGGCATTAGTGTCGGCCTACATTCAGACGCTGTCGGGATTTCATACGACCTGAATCCGGTTTAAGGTCGCGCAGATCAGGATTTAGGTCCTATGACAGACGAAAACGGACCCCCCTGATGCCAGTTCTACCAATCCCAATGATTACTGCCCTGCTGCTTTCGGGCTTTCTTTTACATCGCTTTCTGACCCGCAAAACCCATCCCACGCTTTTGGTCCTCATCGGATGCTGCGCAGCACAAAGTGCGGTTATCGCGCTTGTGCAATATTATGGCTTTACGGGTCTCAGGGTCGTTCAGCCCATTCTTGCGACTGTAATTGCCGCATCCGCGTGGCTGTCCTTTCGTCAGGCCTCGGTGGGTTATCTGCGCAGACAGGACTTGTATTTGCATGCGGTAGGTCCGGCCCTTGCGATAAGTTTTCTGGCAACCCGACCCGAAGCGCTGGACGTGTTGATCCCCTTTCTCTTTGCGGCATACGGTATCGCCATCGCGTCTATGCTCTTGCGCGGCGAAGATTGTTTGCCCCATAGCCGCTTAGAAAACGGGCGCATGATTGTTTGGGTTTGGCGTGTTCTGGCCATCGCTTTGATCGCCTCAGCAGGCAGCGACATATTCATTGCAGTCCGCCTTGCATCAGGAGACACCGAGGTCTTGCTCTGGCTGCCAAGCCTGTTTTCCGCAATCACATTGCTCATATTAGGGGCGCTCAGCCTATCGCATGCAATCGAAAGCCAGAGCATTGGTTCTGACACGCGCGATGCGTATTCCAAGCAAGATAAAACCCGTGACACCGCTATTGTCGAAAAGCTCGACGCCTATATGGAAACACATAAGCCATATCTCGATCCCGATCTCACACTGGCCCGGTTGGCCCGAAAGTTGCAGGTTCCAGAAAAGCAGCTTTCAAGCGCAATCAACAAAGGCAAAAGCGAGAATGTGTCTCGCTACATCAATAGGCATCGGATATCTCACGCTTGCACCGTAATGAAGACTGGAAAATCGGTGACCGAGGCGATGCTGGCCAGCGGGTTTAACACCAAGTCGAACTTCAACCGCGAGTTCTTAAGGGTGATCGGCGTCAATCCGCGTCGCTGGTTGAGGTCTCCTGTGGAAGTGCCCGATGAAAGGGTCAAAACCTAAGACGTTCTGGTGTACCAAGCATCCTTGCCACAGCTGCCGAACCTTGATTTAGGACATCGGCGTCAGAGCCGTGAAAGCCGTCAAACAGTGAGAATCCGATCTCTATTCTGTTTTCTGTCAGCATGATTATATTACTATCAGGAAAAACTGATGCTATGGTAATCCGAATAGAATTGGGTATTGCGCCGCGCCTGCTTGCAGAACCGGTTTGGACACGTGTAGCAAGACGTTGAAAGAATGAAATTGAAAAAACGCGACAAAGAAATGGCAGCAAACCTGACGCAGGACCCACATTCCGTTCGTTCGGGTGACAGAGAGAAAGTTCTTGAAGTTGCCATCGGCCGCGAGGTTCGTGCCTTTCGCAAACAGCAGAACATAACGGTCGCAGAGCTGGCCCAGTTGACCGGCCTGTCGATTGGCATGCTGTCCAAGATCGAAAACGGAAATACGTCGCCGTCATTGACGACTCTGCAATCGCTGGCGGATGCGCTTTCGGTTCCTTTGACAAGCTTTTTCCGACAGTTTGAAGAACGCCGCGAGGCGGTTCATACAAAAGCAGGAGAAGGCGTCGAACTGGAGCGCGAAGGAACACGTGCGAACCATCAGTATAACCTGTTGGGACATATTGGTGCCAACGGATCCGGCGTGATCGTAGAACCGTATCTGATTACCCTGACCGCTGAATCAGATGTGTTCCCAACTTTCCAACATGGCGGGATCGAGACGATTTACATGCTGGACGGTGAGGTGGATTACCGCCACGGGGACCAGATTTACCCGCTAAAACCCGGCGATACCCTGTTCTTTGATGCAGATGCTCCGCATGGGCCCGAACGGCTTGTCAGTCTGCCGGCGCGGTATATATCAGTGATCAGCTATCCGCAGACAAACTGATCGGTTTGCGCAATAAGAAATCTGTGGGTCTGTCATAACCTTCGCGACTGCCCGTGCTTACGATCGTGAACCCCAGCCTCGAAAATACGCGATGGTTTTCAGTAAGTTCCACGCGTGTTTCCAGTTCCAGCGCAGGTAAGCCAAGCTCTGCAGCACGGCGTGCAGCATGATCCACCAACCTGCGGCCGATACCCTGACCCCGCAATCCATCCTTCACCGCAAGCTTTCCAAGGTACAAACTGTCGGGCTTGGGCGTCAGAAACATACACGCGAAAAGTGGCCGCCCAACGGCCCAGATTTCGCCGCCACCCTGACAATGCGCCTGCATTCCTTCCACGTTCAGACTATGGATAGAAGACGGAGGGTCGATCCGGGCATCCATGTACTGAAATGACGCGCGAAGCAGCGCAAGCACGTCATACAATGCAAATTCGTCACTCGAGATGAGCCAAGGCGCTTCGACCGGATCAATCATATGAGTTGAGAAATTTCGCAAGTCTCGCTTACTTAGACAAAGGTGGTTCCGTTTCCAAATCCGGCCAGATCCCCGGAGACGTGGGCAACCCGTCGTCAAACTGGCTGAGATAGTCCAACATCATGGGGCGGTTATCGATGAACCCTTTATAGGTTGCCAGCTCGACCGGCAGGTCCCGGATGACCCGATGCAGACGACGGCCCCATTTGGGTACGGTCATCAGGTCCTGAAAACTACACAGGTAGCAGCGGATCGGGAACACCAGGGCGTTGGAACGCGGTAGGCGGAAAAAGGTTTGCAACTCGACCCGCAGATACTGTTTGTGCGCTATGTTTTCAGGTGTCAGCGTCGTCTTCTGGATACCCCATTTGTGATAGTTTTCCGGGCTGGTATCCAGCAGCGGATTCACTGTCATAGTCCAATTCAGACGCCGTGCCGGGGCACCCTGTTGAATGTTCAGCAGGAATTTCAGGGCGCGTTGGAAAATGCCCATTTCATGGGCTTTGGGAACCGGCGCGTGCCATTCGAAAAAGTTCATTCCGATGTCAAAATCCAGGCTCCAATCCGCTTGGGTCGTCACCATTCCCGCGTCCATCCACAGCATCTCGTCACGCTGATCCAGCACGGCGAAATCACCCTGTGCCTGACGTGTGATGTATTCCATCGGCCCGTACGGAAGCGTGGTTTCGTCCATGAAGGTAAAGCTGTGATCAATGCCCATCGGTTTGTTGACCCAGCGCCACTGGTTCCCATTGCGATGCAGTTCGAACAGATCGGGATAGTCTTCGGATTTGCTGACCATGATCAGCTCCAGCAAGTCCCAACCGGCCAAAGTCATATGCGGCAGTGACTGGCAGCGCAACGGATCCTGATCCAATACCATGGCGCGGTCTTTCATCTCGGACACATAGTGTTCGTCGACGTCGAATCGCATCTCGTAGACCGATCCTTTGGGCCCGCCGCGATGCTGTTCCATGTTGACCGAATACATATAGCTGTCTTCGTGAAACGGAAACGGAAAGCGTTTGATCGCCCAGTCCGAGTTGTGAAACGTATAGTCATCGCGGAAGGATTCGTCGTTGAATTGAATGGTCATGTTGGGCCTCCTCTCAACGGTCCAGCACGAGGGACTTGCCCTCGAAGCGCGATACACAGGGCATGATTTTCTTGCCCGCGGCCTTTTCTTCGCCGGTCAGCCAGTGATCGCGGTGAACGAAATTACCTTCATGGTCGAGCACAACGGTTTCGCACTGACCGCAGGCCCCTCCGCGGCACAGATACGGTGCGTCCACGCCTTCACGTTCGATGGCCTCCAGCAGGCTTTCGTTTTCACCCACATGAATGACCTTATCCGATGCCGCCAAGCGCACCTCGAACGGTTTGCCGGGCTGAGGCGCCAGGAACTCTTCGTAGTGCACGCAATCTTCGGGCCAGCCTTCGGCGGCAGCCGTGTTTCGGACCCAGTCGATCATGCCCTTTGGACCGCACACATACACATGCGTTCCCAAGGGTTGCCCGCTGAGCAGATTTTTCAGATCGATCGCCTGGCTCTGATCGTCATAGTACAGATGGGTTTCGTTCGGATGCCTGTCTGTCAGTTGCTCAGCATAAGATGCCAAGGCAGTGTTTCGGCACGCGTAATGCAACTCCCAATGCCCGTGCAGCAATTCCAACTGTTTGATCTGCGCCAGAAACGGGGTGATCCCGATGCCACCGGCCAGAAACAGATGCTTGCGGGCGCGCAAGTCCAGTGAAAACAAGTTGACCGGATAGCTGATGGTCATCTCGTCGCCCAGCTTGACCTGGCGGTGCATGAACAGCGACCCCCCCCTGCCCTCATCATCGCGTCGAACCGAAATTGTATAAGATGACTGATCAAACGGATCCGACATCAACGAATAGGGGTTAAGCCGTGTAATGGCACCATCCTGCATTTCGACCACAGTATGTGCCCCGCCCGAAAAGGTTGGTAATGGCGCGCCGTCGATACGTTCGAACCTGAACCGCGTCACCAATTCGTTCAGCGGAGTGATCTCGGTCACCTTGACCTGAATTTTCTCAGCACCGCTCATTCGTAAATCCCCTTCGACTCGGGCACATTACCATGATCCTCGGCGTCGATACGGACGCCCTGATAGGCGGCAAGACGGCGTGAGTAGTGATCGCGCACAAACAGGTTTAGGCCGCAATGTGAACAGACAAACGGGTCAATCTCGACGTCTTCGGTGATGCCCTTGCAATGCACGCATTGCATCCGACGGGCGACCGATCCGCGATGTTCGGTCTGAATCGCCGTGTGTGGCAGACCCACAGCCATCACTTCATTCATGGCCTGCCCCATCATGCCTTCGGTGCCGGTCAGGTAGACCTGCAATCCCATATGCGCGTCCTCCAGAACCCGGCGAATGCGCGTCAGAGACGCCTCGAAAGACGGGCCTTCATAGAACTGAGCAGGGTTCAATGCCCTTAGCTTTTCTGCGAAATCCGTGCCTTTCGGGATATAGATCAGATGGGTTTTGGCCATCAGGTCAGGTGTTGCGATATCGAGAATGGCTTCGGCCCCTTCGGCCTCGGCTATCATGAGATGATGTTCGCCCTGGCGAACCTCTAGCGCGCCCCAGACCGGGCGGCTTGCGATTGACTTGGGAAATTCGAACTTTGACATTGTGCCCTCAATAGGAAAAGGGCGCCACGGTGTGTCCGTCGCGCCCCCTGAAATTCAGCCCTTTGCGGTTCTGATCGATTTGTCCTGATCGTAGAACGGCATCTCTTCCGCAGTTGCCGTTATTTCTGTCCCATCGCCGTTGCGCACCGTCAGCTTGGTGCCGGGTGATGCACATGCGACCGGCATCCGCGCGATACCCACATTGTGACCATTGATATCAGAATACATGCCGAAGGTGACAACGCCGACTTTCTCGCCGTTTTGCAGCAGATCCGCGCCTTCATCCGCCGGCGTCGTGCCGTTCAGTTTGACGCCATAGATCTTAAACCGCTCTTTGCCTTGCGATGCATAGTGGTTCTCGGCGCCGATAAAGCCGGTTTTTCCAGGTGAGACAGTGAAATCCAGGCCCAGTTCCCACAGTGTATCGCCGCAGGTATCGCCATCGAACGGATAGGTTTCGGAATTGTCGCCGGGGTAAAACAGCAGGTAGCTTTCGGTGCGCAACAGGTCGAGCGTCGAGAACTGGACCGGGACGATGCCCATATCCTTGCCATCAGCCAGAATGCTGTCCCACAAGTGCACGGCGTGCTTGGCCTGACAGAAGATCTCATACCCGCGCTCGCCGGTATAACCGGTCCGTGAAATCATCACCGGGCAGCCATATAGCTTGGTCTGCATGATGCCGAAATAGGCCAGATCGCGAATTCCGGGGATGTGCTTAGCCAGGAAGTCTACAGCCACCGGGCCCTGCAGCGACATGTCATGCATGTCATCATCAAAGATGACCGAACAATTCTTACCCGCCGCCACGGATGTCAGCTGCTCCATTCCGGTGCCTGTGCCATGCACCACCAGCCACGTGTTCACCGACAGGCGATAAATGATGCAATCATCAACAAACTTGCCTTCGGCATTCAGGATCGAGGCATAGGTCGACCGTCCCGGCATGATCTTTTCGACGTTCCGCGTGGTGACACGATCAATGACATAGGCGGCATCCTCACCAACCACGTGAACCTTTTTCAAGCCGGAAACATCCATAAGACCAGCTTTGGTTCGAATTGCTTCGTAGTCAGCTTTGGCACGTTCAGGGCTTTGGTCATAGAACCAAGCAGTCCCCATCCCGTTCCAGTCTTCAAGCTCGCCGCCGATCTGGGCGTGGCGTTGCGCAAGGGCCGACGTCCTCCAAAGAATGGCCATGGTTCGGTTCTCCCGTTGATCGTTTTTGTTGCCCATATTGAGGCCGATGTTGGGTTGAAAATCAACACTTGTGTGCAGAATTTTTTCCTGTTGGGAATATTTGCCTGCAATTTTTGCACCCTAAGAACATTCGAGAATATTGATATTTCTTTTCTTTATCTGTGGCTTAGTGCGTTTTTTGACGTGTGAGGACATACATCAAGCACAGACCTTAAAGATGTTTGCCCCACATATCTATTGACAGGTCGCCAATGAGATTGTCCCCTTAGTATACAATTATTCCCAGCAGGAAATGCTTCGCAGAAAGACCTCCTGCTGCAACAACAGGGAGACTACGAAGTGGATGGCAATCTAAATGCACTTACGACGGTCTTTACCGAGTTTTATTACTGGGTAACGGTCGTCTTCATGTTCCTCATCCATGTGGGCTTTTGCATGTACGAAGTCGGCGCCAGCCGGGCCCGTAACCATATGCACACATTGATGAAAAACATCATGATCATCCCGCTGGTGACGGTCACGTTCTTCTTCTTTGGATGGTGGATCTACTGGGCGTTCCCGAACTTTCCGTTCTGGGGCGGTCTCGACACCGAAGCAGGTGCTGCAAATCTACCGTGGGCGAACACAATGGCAACCAATTTGGACGACAGAATCACAGGGGTCTTCTGGGCCGCGTTCCTTCTGTTCTCGTGGACAGCCGCCTCGATCGTTTCTGGTTCAGTGATCGAACGGATCAGGTCATCAGCTTTGTGGGTCCATGCAGTCATGATCGGGTCCGTCTGGTGGATCATCGACGCTGCTTGGGGCTGGCACTATGGTGGCTGGATGGTGCGCATCTTGGGGTATCACGATGCTTATGCATCAGGCGTTATCCATGCAATCGCAGGTGGTTACGCACTTGGTGTGATCATGGTGCTGGGTCCGCGACTTGGCAAGTTTGCCAAGGATGGAACGCCGCGGGATATTCCTCCGCATAATCCATGGTTGCTGACCATCGGTATTTTCCTGATCTATACCGGGTTCTGGGGTTTCTATGCCGCCTGTAACGTTCCGGTAATCTCGCCCGAGGTTATCGACGGTCAGATCGTTGGCGCCACCTGGACTGCAACCAACATCTATCTGGCCCCGACCACGCTGTCGGCGATTACCTTTAACTTCCTGATGTCGCTGTCGGGTGGGTTGATGGCAGCCTATGTCGTCTCGAAGGGAGATGCCTTCTGGACCTTCTCGGGCGGTCTGGCCGGTATCATCACCGCGTCTGCTGGAAACGATTTGTATCACCCGATCCAAGCGATGATCATTGCCGCAATCGGCGTCGTGATCGTCTATAATCTGCACTACTGGGTAGAGCGTCGGTTCAAGCTGGATGATGCTGTCGGTGCTGTTGCCGTGCATGGCTATGCAGGTGTCGTCGGGCTGGTCATCGCGGGCTTTGTCCTGTGGGGCGTGCCTTCGTCACCATATGAAGGTTATGCAACCATCAACCCGATCGGTCAGATCACGGGTGCCGTCATCATGTTCTTTGTCCTTGGGTTCCTGCCAGGCTGGGCTCTGGCGAAAATGCAATCCGCTGCCGGCGTACTGCGCATCCCGGAAGAAGTTGAACTTCAGGGTCTCGATTACGCTGAACACCATGCCTATGAGGACGCCAAAGCTGCCATTATCGAAGCCGATAAAGAAGAACTGGCCGCCCGTGGCGTAGCAGTGAAATGAGGGAGTAAGATATGTCTACGAATGGTTATACAAACTGGGCCGTGGATCTGGCCGAAGTCGGGCCGGTCTATCCCTTCCAAGGTTACGAAGTTCTAATGGTCATCATTGGTGTCGTCTTCTGGGTTGGCTGGCATCGCATCCAATTCGTCCGCGAAGCTGAGCACCTGGAAAAGGCGCGCCATACCGGTGACGAAGAAAAGGTGAAAGCACAGTTGGAGCGATATTGATCCAGCCTTGAATGCTTGCAATGGGCGCGAAAAACACAGGTCGCGCCCATTGCCTCTTAGGAAAAAAACTTTCCTATGATTATTGATGTCCCACTGATTTGTTGGTACCGTCGAATCATAATGAAACACATAAGGAGATCTGCCAGCCATGTGCGGAATTGTTGGATTATTCCTCAAAGACCAGTCTCTTGCGCCCCAACTGGGCAATATGCTGACAGACATGCTGATCACGATGACAGATCGTGGCCCCGATAGTGCCGGTATTGCAATCTACGGCTCTGAGTCCGATGGCAAAACCAAGATTACAGTTCAGTCCCCCAACCCCGAAACGGACTTCGTCGACTTGGCTGATGAGCTAGGCAAAAGTCTTGGCGTGACGGTTGGTCAGGCAGACAATGATACACATGCCGTCTTGGAAATTCCCGCCCGTCAGTTCGAAGCCGCGCGCGCCGCGCTGGCTGAAATCCGGCCGACGGTTCGTATCATGAGTCGTGGCGAAAGCCTCGAAATCTACAAGGAAGTTGGCCTGCCCAAGGATGTTGCAGACCGCTTCAGCCTTAGCGGCATGAGCGGCACTCATGGCATTGGACACACACGCATGGCGACGGAATCCGCCGTGACAACAATGGGCGCACATCCGTTCAACACGGGGTCCGATCAATGTCTGGTTCACAACGGATCCCTGTCCAACCACAACTCGTTGCGCCGCAAGTTGCGCCGCGAAGGCGTTACCATCCAGACAGAGAACGACACCGAAGTTGGTGCCGCATACCTGACCTGGAAAATGATGAATGGCGCCACTTTAGGGGAAGCTCTGGAATCCAGCATTGATGATCTGGACGGGTTTTTCACCTTTGTAGTAGGGACCAAAGACGGGTTTGGCGTCGTACGTGACCCAATCGCTTGCAAGCCTGCAGTGATGGCAGAAACAGATCAATATGTTGCCTTTGGCAGCGAATACCGCGCCTTGGTGAACCTGCCAGGCATTGAAGACGCCCGAGTTTGGGAACCTGAACCGGCCACCGTATATTTCTGGTCGCACAACGACAGTCCCACAACCCACGAAAAGGCCGCCTGAAATGCAGACCTATGATTTAGAGGCAGACGGACTGCGTGGATTGAACTCGTCCCTGCAGGCGCAAAACGCCGAGACCAACCAAACCAGCTGGGAAATTGTAAATCCAAAAGGCAGCCATGCGATTGCTGTCGGACTGGACGCGCCGATCGAAGTGACGGTCAAGGGGTCTACCGGATACTATTGTGCCGGCATGAACCAACAGGCGACCATCAAGGTTCAAGGCTCAGTTGGTCCGGGTGTGGCTGAGAATATGATGTCCGGCCAAGTCATCGTCGATGGCGACGCCAGCCAGTATGCCGGGGCCACAGGCCATGGTGGGTTGCTGGTCATCAAGGGTAACGCAAGCTCGCGCTGCGGTATTTCGATGAAAGGTATCGACATCGTGGTGCATGGCAATATCGGCCACATGTCCGCCTTCATGGCACAGGCAGGAAATCTGGTCGTCTGCGGAGATGCGGGCGATGCGCTGGGGGATTCACTCTACGAGGCACGGCTGTTCGTGCGTGGTTCGGTCAAAAGCCTCGGTGCTGATTGCATCGAGAAAGAAATGCGCCCTGAGCATCTGGATATTCTGAGGGATCTGCTGGACCGCGCTGGCAGCGACGCCAAGCCGGAAGAGTTCAAACGCTATGGTTCGGCTCGTCAGCTTTACAATTTCGACATCGACAATTCCGCAGCTTACTGAGGAAGAAGGGTATGAAAGATATGGACGATCAGATCCCCCGCACCCTGCCGATTCAGTCGGCGACATTTACCAATCCGATCAATGCTGAGATCCGTCGCGCCGCTGCGACAGGTATCTATGACATTCGTGGCGGTGGCGCCAAACGGAAAGTTCCTCATTTCGACGATCTACTCTTTCTGGGTGCGTCGGTGTCGCGCTATCCGTTGGAAGGCTATCGGGAACGTTGCGATACCTCAGTAACGTTGGGCACGCGCTTTGCCAAAAAGCCGATCGAGCTGGATATCCCGATCACCATTGCGGGTATGAGCTTTGGCGCATTGTCCGGTCCGGCGAAAGAAGCTCTGGGCCGCGGCGCATCCGCAGCGGGCACGTCAACCACCACCGGTGATGGTGGCATGACGCCCGAGGAACGTGGCCACTCAACCAAGCTGGTGTATCAATACCTGCCCTCACGCTATGGCATGAATCCCAACGATCTGCGTAAGGCTGATGCGATTGAGATTGTGGTTGGCCAAGGCGCCAAACCCGGCGGGGGCGGTATGTTGTTGGGTCAAAAGATCAGTGACCGTGTGGCCGAGATGCGAACCCTGCCCAAAGGCATTGACCAACGGTCCGCTTGCCGCCATCCAGACTGGACAGGGCCGGACGACCTTGAGATCAAGATCCTCGAACTTCGGGAAATCACTGATTGGCAAGTGCCTATCTATGTGAAAGTTGGCGCCACGCGCCCCTACTACGACACTGCATTGGCAGTGAAAGCCGGGGCGGACGTTGTCGTCATGGATGGCATGCAGGGCGGCACCGCTGCGACGCAAGACGTATTCATTGAACATGTCGGGTTGCCAACACTGTCATGCATCCGCCCTGCCGTTCAGGCATTGCAGGATCTGGGCGTACATCGTGAGGTTCAGTTGGTCATCTCGGGCGGCATTCGCACCGGGGCCGATGTGGCCAAGGCATTGGCACTGGGTGCAGATGCAGTTGCCATTGGCACGGCTGCTCTGGTGGCCCTTGGGGACAACGATCCCAAATGGGAATCCGAATACCAGAAGCTGGGCACAACCACTGGCGCTTATGACGATTGGCACGAAGGTCAGGACCCGGCAGGGATCACCACGCAAGACCCCGACCTGGCTGCGCGTCTTGACCCGGTTGCTGCGGGTCGCAGGCTGCGCAACTACTTGAAGGTGATGGCGCTTGAGGCCCAAACCATCGCGCGTGCATGTGGCCACAATCACCTGCACAATCTGGAACCTGAAGACCTGTGTGCCCTGACAATGGAGGCGGCCGCCATGGCGCGAGTCCCCTTGGCGGGCACCAGTTGGTACCCGGGTAAGGAAGGGTTCTGAACCGATGCTGCGCGGCTCCCTGATGGGGGCCGCGTTTTTGCTTTGAAAAACTAGAATTCAACAGGGAAAGGAAAGCAATCGTGACGACAGATCTCGCAGCTTTCGCAAAAGAAAAAGGCGTCAAATACTTCATGATCTCGTTCACCGACCTGTTCGGTGGACAACGGGCCAAGCTTGTGCCAGCGCAGGCGATTGCCGACATGCAGCAAGATGGCGCAGGCTTTGCCGGGTTCGCCACCTGGCTGGATATGACACCGGCTCATCCTGACATGCTGGCAGTTCCAGACCCCTCATCGGTCATTCAGCTGCCCTGGAAGCCCGAAGTGGCTTGGGTTGCTGGCAACTGCGTTATGGAAGGCAGCGATGTCGCGCAAGCCCCTCGTAACGTATTGCGCCGCCTGATCGACGAAGCTGCAAGCGAAGGAATGCATGTCAAAACCGGTATCGAAGCCGAGTTCTTCCTGATGACACCGGACGGAGAGCAGATTAGCGATCCTTTCGATACAGCTGAAAAGCCTTGCTATGACCAACAGGCCGTGATGCGCCGGTATGATGTCGTGCGCGAAATCTGTGACTACATGCTGGAACTGGGCTGGGGACCTTATCAGAACGACCACGAGGACGCCAACGGCCAGTTCGAGATGAATTGGGAATTTGACGACGTTCTGCGCACTGCTGATAAACACTCTTTCTTCAAGTTCATGACCAAATCGGTTGCTGAAAAACACGGGCTGCGTGCGACGTTCATGCCGAAACCGGTGGAAGGCCTGACCGGTAATGGCTGTCATGCGCATATCTCGGTCTGGGATGCGCCAGGCGATGCGGCCAAGACCAACGTGTTTGCAGGCGAGGGCGACGGCCCGACCGGTGAGGTTGGTCTGGGAGAGCGTGGCAAGCACTTCCTCGGCGGCATCATGAAGCACGCGTCAGCACTGGCCGCGATCACCAACCCCACGGTGAACAGCTACAAACGCATCAACGCGCCGCGGACGATGTCGGGTGCAACATGGGCGCCCAACACCGTGACATGGACGGGCAACAACCGGACTCACATGGTGCGTGTGCCCGGCCCCGGGCGGTTTGAATTGCGTCTGCCGGACGGAGCAACCAACCCCTACCTGCTTCAGGCCGTGATCATTGCGGCTGGACTGTCAGGTATCCGATCCAAAGCAGACCCTGGCAAGCGCTGGGATATCGATATGTATGCCGAAGGCCATAAAGTGCGCGGAGCACCAAAGTTGCCGTTGAACATGCTTGATGCACTGCGCGAATACGACAAAGACAAAGACCTGAAGGGCATGATGGGCGCCGAATTCTCGTCTGCTTTCCTGAAGATGAAGCATCAGGAGTGGAATTCCTTCGTGTCGCATTTCTCGCGCTGGGAAAAGGAAAACACGCTGGATATCTGATCCGGTAAAACTGGAAGACATCGAGGTTGCGGCCTGTGCCGCGGCCTTGTTGTTCATTCACCTACAACGATCACGCCGGGATGTTTTTTCAGTCAACACGCGCCGGGCGAAGATCGCGGCGCGTCTTTTGCACACATATCGTCAAACGGGGATTCCGTTGAAATTGTGCGCCTTTAAGACGGGAACCCAATCCCCGCATTGCACAGCTGCTTTGGGCAGCCCCTTGGTTGTCTGGGAAATCGGAACCATCCCTGGCTTGCGGCCGAAAAGAAGTCAATCAGGGCATGGGCTAAGGGTGCTGTGCAAAAGATGACACCTAAACGACGATATCGCGATCGAGCAAATCTCTATGACGTTCAATACTTAAGACCGGCTTCATCTAATCTGAACGGTTGGTTGTTTGACGACTGATTTCGAGACCCTGCAAATAGCCTATTCTGGGACTTCTTGTCCTTTTTTCCTATCCACCTCGATGCGCCAGTCGGGAACGTCGTTAACAAGCATCAATGCCGCACGTCGCAGGGAGGTTCGCATTTTATCCACCGCCGGGCCGCGCAGTTCACAATCTTCCAAAGCGGCGTCAAAGGTTTCCAGCCAAAGCTCTGCATCGGCCTCGCGAATAGGCACATGGGCATGTATTTCCCGTAAATCCATGTGGCCAAATCGTTCCCGGTAATAAGCTCGGCCGCCCAAAAAACCGCTGAGGAACTCGAACTGTGCTTGCCTTGTATGGTTCAATCCGTGACCCCGAAAATGCAGCCGGTGCAAGGAATACACAGCCGGATCGACCTCCATTCGATCATAAAATTGTTCGACAAGCGCGCGCAGGCTCTCTTCGCCTCCAAGTTGATCCAAAGCCGAGGACATAGTGGATTCTCCGGGTCTCCAGCGCCTAATTTATTGCATAACAGGAATATTAGTTTATCAACAGTGACATCTTGGCGCTGTTGATATCTGGGACCGAACACATGCCAATATGGTCGACACTACAACAATCTTCCCTTACATGAGCGCCCTTGCACTCGGGTTGCTAGCTGCGTTGTGCTGGGGCATTCATGATCTCTCGGTCCGCTATATCAGCCAGTCCGTCAGCGTGGTCGCCTCGCTTATGTTTGTGTTACTCTTTGGTGCCATCCTGCAGATCGGGATGGTTGCAGCCTGGGGCGACATCAACCCCATGTCGGGCAACGCGATGGCTTATGCGATTGCAGCAGGTTTTTTTTACCTCTTGGCCGGGCTCAGCATGTACGAGGCTTTTCATCGGGGGCCCGTGCGATTGGTTGCGCCGCTAGTTGCCAGCTATCCGGTCTTGTCCGTCACCGTCGCAATTTGGCGCGGCTCGACTGTCAGTGCATGGCACTGGTTGGCCGTAATTGCGATCGGCCTCGGAGTATCCATCGTCGCAGCCCGCTCAGACAAAACCGAGACAACCTACCCTGCCCGTGGCCCAACCATTGTCTTGTCTTTGCTGGCCGCAACCGGGTTCGCCGCAGCATTTGCCCTGGGGCAATACGCGGCAGAGATCAGCGACGAATACACCGTGTCTCTAATCGGTCGACTTACGGCAATTCTGGTTCTGGCAGCGATAGCTTTTGCGTCTCGCAAGTCGATTTGGCCCGGCACAAAAGCACTGCCCCTTTTGTGCTTAATGGGTTTACTGGATGCGGTCGCAATTCTCAGTGTGGTCGCGGCCGGTAGGTTGCCCAATGCCCAATATGCATCCGTCGCGGCTTCGGTTTTTGGACTACTGACTGTTGTCCTTGCCTGGGCAATCTTGAAAGAGCGTATGTCACCAAGCCAGTGGCTTGGTTGTGTCGTCGCGTTTGCCGGAATCGGCTATCTCGCGCTCTGAGGACGGCCTTGCGAATTGACGTGCCTGATGGGCTGCAGCCGGGCTGTTTCGCAGGCACTCAATCTCGCCTGAGCGTGGCGGTCCGGATTCACACAACGCTCGTAGTAGGGGGATCGGAGGGAATTGGGAGGCGACACGCCAATGGATACGATCACCATGCACAAGTCGCGATCTACAAGGTCGCCAATACCTACCAAAATCAGAACGGAAAAAAGAACAGCCGCAGTTTGAACAGCGGCGGCCTCGTTTTAAGCCGTCAGGCCTTCTGGTTCTGGGAGTTTGTTTGCGCGGCATGCGGCGGTCAGGGTGTTGGCCAGCAGGCATGCGATTGTCATGGGGCCGACGCCACC
>NZ_JBXWMQ010000008.1:0-118681 GCF_059609905.1 Ruegeria sp. YTSA226 | reverse complement strand
ACCGGTCAGAAATCGATGGTGCCCTGTACCCCGCTGGGCTGCCTGATGATGCTGCGGGACCATCATGGATCGTTGTCCGGAATGGACGCGGTTGTGATCGGCCGCTCGAACATCGTTGGCAAGCCGATGGCGCAACTGCTGCTGGGCGACAGCTGCACCGTGACCATCGCGCATAGCCGCACCAAGGATCTGCCCGATGTTGTCCGTCGCGCGGATATCGTTGTCGCCGCTGTGGGCCGCCCCGAGATGGTGCCCGGCGACTGGATCAAGGAAGGCGCCACGGTCATCGACGTGGGCATCAACCGCATTGAACGCGACGGCAAGAACAAGCTGGTTGGAGACGTGGATTACGCCAGCGCCGCCGAACGCGCCGGAGCAATCACCCCCGTCCCCGGTGGCGTCGGCCCCATGACAATCGCATGCCTGCTGGCCAACACCCTGACCGCCGCATGCCGCGCAAACAAACTCCCCGAACCAGAAGGCCTGACTGTGTGACCCATAGCGGACAGTCGTGCATGTAGATTTTCAGGGCCGGGGTACTCCCCGGCCTAAAATTTGTTAATATGTAAACTAAGTGTGAGATTACGGGCATTGAATGTGCCTGTATTGGTGATAAACTTTCTATTCCAGCCGGTTACGTTGTAATATGGCAAGTCCCCAGTAGTATTGGCTGGACCCGGAGAGTTGTTGTCGAGTGTTTATGTTCACGAAACTGCGCCCAGTTTTCGCCGAAATAGTAGGGTACCGGTTGATTGCCGGGCTGGTTTTCCTTCTGCTATTGTCCTTCGTATTCCAACCATTTCAGGCCATCGAAGTAACCTTTCCTTGGCGCTTGGCCTTCTGGATCGGGGTGATGGCGCTGGCGCTAGGAGTGACCTGCGTCGCAAGAAGATTGTTGCGTAGGTTGTTCGCTGAGACCGAGTTTTCTGGGCGCGACCTTGTGCTGATATCTTTGGTTTTCGTCCTTTTCGTTCCAAGCCTTTGGTTGATGGTCTGGTTGCTGTTTTCGGCCAACGGACTGCCGTGCCCGGATATGTTATCCGTAACATCTTATGGCGCCTTGCTGTCGGTGGGCTTGATCCTGGTACGGCGTGAGGCATCGAAACCTCAATCCGAATATGCTGAAATTCCGCTGCCGCGCATGTACAAGCGGTTGCCGGGATCCTTTCAGGGTCGGGTCTATCGCCTGACGGTCCAAGACCACTATGTGGATGTGGTGACTTCTGAGGGCACGTTTACGATCCGGTCGCGTTTTACCGACGCCATAGAGGAAATGGAACCTTTACCGGGCCATTGCACGCACCGATCGCATTGGGTTGTCGATGACGCCATTGCTGGGGTCGAACGTAAGGGTGGCAAGACCATGTTGCGCCTGAAGAACGAAGAGCTTGTTCCGGTCAGCAGGAAATACCGTCCGTTCCTAGAGGAAGATGGTCTGATCTGAGCCGCCCTATCTGGGCATTGGGATCATTTGCGGGATTTTCCCTGTCAGGATCGCCATTGCCTGATCGCTCATCAAGGCGTCCAGAACGTGATCCGAGCTAAAGAGCCCACCAGTATAAGTCCCATAGGCAGGCAGGATCAGACGCGCCTGATCCATCAGGAAGGCGGGGCGGGTGATGGAACGACCGCGAACCCGCACGCGCGCCTTGGGGTGGTAATGTCCCGAAACCTCAGCCTTGCCCTTGGGTTGCGCAATATGACGAAAGACCAGAGGGTCAACCGCATATTCGGCCAAATGGCTTCCGCCCAGATCTACCGGGCCGGGGTCATGGTTTCCTTCGATCCAGACCCAGCGGCGACCGGCCTGCATCGCCGTAATCTGCAGCCTGTCGGGCACACTCAAGGCGTTTAGGGCATCAAGATCATCAAAACTATCCCCAAGGCAAATAACGATGTCAGGCTGCGTGTGCTCGATATCTGCGGCCAATCGGGCCAGGGTGTCCTGGCTGTCATAGGGGGGTAATGTCGTGCCGCCCCGGCGCGCCAAACGCTCGGATTTACCCAGATGCAGATCGGACACGCAAAGCACGCTTTTGTCGGGCCACCAAAGGGCACCAGACCCAAGCGCGAGCAGATTTTGCCCGGCTAAACAGATCGAAACTTCGTTCATGTTACGTTCTTTGCGACGTTCCGCTATCGCGTGCAAGAGGTTTTAGCAGGATTTCAGCCCAGCCTCTTGCAATAGGCGCGCGCTTTCTTCCGCCAGCAAGCGTTCTTCAGCAGCACCTTTGACGGGTACCTTGCCAACCTCAAGAAACAGTGGTGCAGCCAGAGGTGAAACCCGATCCAATCGCATCAGATCTATACGTCCCCCGATCCGCTCGATCAGTGCCTCGATCCGCCCGAAATCGACGAGACCGCGCATGGCCTCTTCTCGGGTGATCTGCATTAACAGGTGATCGGGATCGTATTTCAGCAAAGTATCGTAGAGGATATCTGAGGAAAACGTGGCTTGCCGACCACTTTTGCGCTGACCGGCCATGTTCCGTTCGATCAGCCCTGCAATCGTGGCCGAGGCACGAAAGGTGCGCTTCATCACGGCATTGCCCGCCAGCCAGGTTTCCAAGCCGTTGCGCAGCTCGTCGGGCTGAAATAGCGGACGCGGGTCTATCACCGCGTCCAACCCCCAGATCAGGGTTGCATAGTCGGTGGCAACAAAGCCCAGCGGTGCAAGGTCCGTTTCTTCCATCCGTTTGGTCAGCAACAGCCCCAGCGTCTGCTGGGCGTTGCGACCCGCAAAACCATAGACACACAGGTTTTCGCGCCCATCGTTGGGGAAACTTTCGATCAGTAACCTGTCACGCTGAGGCAGGCGCGAGATATCGCGCTGCAACACCAGCCAATCTGCGGTATGCGCGGGTAACTGGGGCCAATCGGGCTGTGCAAACAGCCGCAGGATACGGTCGCTCAGCTGCGTCGAGGTCGCAAATTTGGTGCCTGAAAACGTTGCGATCTTGGGCTTCTTATCCGCTCGGCGGCTGACTTCGACCGTCATCTCGCGCAATCCCTCATAGCGCACGATCTGGCCGCCGATCAGAAAGGTATCTCCGTGGGTCAGCGAGGCAGCAAAGGCTTCTTCGACCTCTCCCAGAGGCTTGCCCCCTCGATTGCGTTTCAGGCGGACTTTCAACGTATCTGTGTCCTGAATCGTGCCAAGGTTCATGCGGATACGCTGCGCAGCACGGGGGTCACGCAGCTGCCATTGCCCATCTGGCCGTAGCTGCAGCCTTTGCCACCGATCATAGGCGCGCAGGGCATAGCCCCCGGTTGCACAAAAGTCCAAACAGGCGTCGAACTCTGCTCGGGTCAACCCGGCATAGGGGCCCGCTGCGGTCATTTGCCGGAACAGGTCATCGGCCAAGAATGGCCCGGATGCTGCGGCAATCAGGATATGTTGACACAACACATCGCGTGGACCTGCGCCGCGGGGATCACCGTCCAGATCATGAGCTTTTACAGCCTCAAGTGCCGCTATGCATTCCACAACTTCGAAGCGGTTTGCGGGCACTAACAATGCTTTGGAGGGGGCGTTGTATCTGTGATTTGCGCGCCCGATGCGCTGAACCAGCCTTTTGACGTTTTTGGGCGCCCCGATCTGAATGACCAGGTCGACATCGCCCCAATCAATACCAAGATCCAGACTGCCTGTGCAGACGATCGCGCGCAGTTCACCGCGAACCATTGCGGCCTCGACACGTTGGCGTTGCTGCCTGTCCAGACTGCCGTGATGAATGCCAATCGGCAGCCCGTCTTCGTTGGCAAGCCAGAGGTTGTGAAAGAAAATCTCGGCCTGTGCGCGGGTGTTGTGAAAGATCAGCGTCGTCTTATGCTTCCGGATCTGGTCCAGAACGGCAGGGATGGAATAGGCCGCGCCACCGCCCGACCACGGAGGCATTTCCGGCGTTTCCAACATTTGGATATCGGGGTCAGGCCCAGGATCGGCCTCAACGATCCGGCAGGGATCAGGGTGACGTGCCAGAAATCGGGCAATCGCATTGGGGTCTTCGACCGTTGCAGACAGGCCCACCCTGCGCAGGTCCGGGCAGAGCCCCTGCAGACGGGCCAGCGCCAGCATCAGCTGGTCGCCACGTTTGCTCTCGGCCAGGGCGTGGATTTCATCGACAACCACCCGTTGCACGCCCTGAAACATCCGCCCGGCGTCTTCATAAGAGGTCAGCAGGGCCAGGCTTTCAGGTGTGGTCAAAAGGATCTGCGGTGGGTCAACTCGCTGACGCTTTTTCTGTGTGGCTGAGGTATCTCCGGTGCGGTCCTCAATCCGGACGGCCAGGCCCATTTCCTCGGCTGGGCCACGCAGGTTTCGCCGGATATCTGCCGCCAGCGCCTTGAGAGGGGAGACGTAGATTGTATGCAGGCCATCATGGTCCCGCTCTGCCAGATCGGCCAGCGTGGGTAGAAATCCGGCCATTGTCTTGCCCCCGCCGGTGGGGGCTATCAGCAACGTCGCCGGTTCAAGGGCCCGGTCGTACATGTCCTGCTGATGCGGGTGGATGGACCAACCTTTGTCTTCAAACCAGTCAGTAATCCGGGCGGGAATCTGCGTCATAAAGGCAGATTACCCGGCCCGTCAGCGAAATGGCATTAGGTTATTTGACGATTTTCTCATCTTTGACGAACATGTTGGCCCAAGCGCGTTCAATCAGATCGGGGCTCATCTGATAGGGGATGCCCTCGAATTCGCAGATCGAGATCATCTGATCAATCAGGAATATCGGCTGATAGTTCGCATAGATGTTGTCGATGGTCGGGTATTTGACCTTTAGCAGATGGACCAATGCGGCCTCGTCCAGAGGCATCCCGCGTTTGCGGGCCACCATGGCGAAGATTTTCAGGAAGTTCTCTTGGTTCGGACCGTCAATCTTGATCTTGAAGAAGATCCGGCGCAAAGCAGCTTGGTCAAAGATCTCGTTGGGGTGAAAGTTGGTCGAAAAGATGACCAGCGTATCAAAGGGCACTTCGAATTTTTCACCCGATTGCAGGCCAAGGATATCCTTGTTCTCTTCCAGTGGAACAATCCAGCGGTTGATCAGGGCCTGTGGTGGTTCCTGCTGACGGCCAAGGTCGTCAACGATAAAGATGCCGCCTGTCGATTTCAGCTGCAGCGGGGCCTGATAGGTCCGCGCCGTAGGGTTATAAACCAGATCGAGCATGCTGAGTGACAGTTCACCGCCAGTCACAACAGTTGGTCTTTCACATTGGACATAGCGCGAATCAAACCGCTTGCGGCGGCGCAAGCTATTGGGGTCATCTGCTTCTTGTTCGATGGCTGTGTGTACAATCGGGTCATACACCGTGATCACCTGACCAGCGTATTCGATGGCATATGGGACATAGACATTATCGCCCAAAGCATCCCGAATACCGTTCGAGATAGAGGATTTACCATTACCCGGAGGTCCATACATCAGGATTGATCGGCCTGCACTGACCGCGGGTCCAAGGTGGTCCAGCAGGCTGTCAGGCAGAACCAGATGGCCCATTGCCCCGGTCAACTGGTCGCGGGAAACCTGGATATTCCGGATCGACTGGCGTTTTACCTGCTCGCGGTACACATCCAACGGGACGGGCATGGCGCCGAAATATTCGGACTGGCTCAGCGCATCCAATGCACGCGCTTTGCCCGCATCGGTCAGCTGATACCCCATCTCATTGCCGCTGTTGGCGTTCAAAGTACCGGTTGCTTCCAGCAGCTTTTGTTCGCGTGCAAGGTCGATCAACTCCTGTGTGACAGAACCCGGCAAGCAGATCGCTTGGGCAACTTCGGAAACTGTATCTACGGTTTTACGAAAGATAGTTTTCAGCAGGATATCCCGCATCATAACAATTGGAAGCTGCATATCGCCCAACCCCTTTGGGGTAGGGGGGGCCATTACCGAGGTTGTCTGCATATTCATGAGCGTTGCCCGTCTAATTCAGTATTCACGCCAATAGCCCTGAAAAGGGCCCTTTGACGAAAATTTGGCCGGGCTTTGTGTCAGTTCCAAGGCGGGGACAAGGCGGACTGATGATAGTTTACGAGCCGTAAACAGTTCCAAGTATCAGGTAGATGGCCAGGGTTGCACCAAGCGCGAAACCCATTGGAAATTGTTTGTCCCGACGCCAGCTTTCCCAATCTGGGGCAATAGCTCTGAGAGCGGTATGTTTGGCCAACCGATGCGTGACAAAGGCCGCCAAGGTGGTCGACATCAGGATCAACAATACCAATGTGAAATCGCCCATCCAAACAAAGGCTGAGGCCGCGGCTATGAATTTTGCGTCTCCGGCTCCCATAATGCCGGCTGCGTTGAGCAGAATGCCGATGACCAGCATTACAACTATATGTAACAGCTGCCACAAATAGGGTGGGAGGGACACAGAAAACGGGCCAGAAATCCAACCATCCGACCAGGGCGGCAGGACAAACAAACCGATGACCGCAAATACCGCAGCCAGTGCTACTACGGCGTGATTCTTGATGAGCATGTCACGCAGGTCGGTGAAGGCTACGTAATAGCAGATCGGCAGTACGAACGGCAAAAACCAGGCCGCAGCACCCGCTGGAATATGCATGTATCAGGCTTCCTCAAGCGCGCGCAGGGATCGAACGGCTTCGTCGTAATGTTGCGGATGGGTGGCGATCGCTTCGCGGAACAGGTTCTTGGCCGTCGCCACATCACCGCGTTTCACCGCCGAGATGGCCATTGTGTTCAACAACATCGCGCGTTCGACCTGAGACATGGGAACGACAGGCATGCTGTAATTGCCCTGTGCAGCCCGGGCGAGGACCAGATTGTTCTTTGCCGTGAATAGAGAGTTATCCTGTCGAATGGCCTCGGTGAATAACCGTTCGGCTTCGTCGTACTGGCCGCGCGTCAGCTTGGAATATCCCCAGTTGTTCATCACACCACCGGGGCGGGTTGTCAGACCCACGGCGGTTTCATAGAAATGATCCGCGCGTTTCCAGTTTTTTTGTGAATCCGCGACGACGGCTTCCAGGCGGTAGCGTTTGAAAGATTCAAAAGTCGGCGGGATCGAATCCAATGTCGATTTGGCCTGTGACCAGTTCCCGGAACGTACCAGAGAATCTGCGTATTCGACCTTGTCTACATTGGTCGCACCGCTCATCGTGGTGACTTTTTTCCAGGCGGCGGTTGCCTCGGTCGTCCGTTTAGCGCGCGCCAGTGAAATCGCCAGCCCACGTTGCAGGTCTATACGACCCGGGTTCTTGGCGGCGGC
The DNA here is from genome assembly GCF_059609905.1 of Ruegeria sp. YTSA226. NCBI lineage: Bacteria > Pseudomonadati > Pseudomonadota > Alphaproteobacteria > Rhodobacterales > Roseobacteraceae > Ruegeria > Ruegeria sp. YTSA226. Next base: position 111,445 of record NZ_JBXWMQ010000008.1, on the reverse strand, counting down.
TCCCTGGAAATAGGTAACGGCTTCGTTCGGATCGGCGGCCGACAGAAGAACGTCGTTCAGGTTGGTTTCGTCAATGACGTTCACCTCCTGAAATGTACGCTCGACCTTTTCTTCCTCGGACTCTTTTTCACAGGCTGAGAGGATCAGCCCGCAGATTGCGATAGACGGAATCAAGAATTGTTGGCGCATTTTTGCGTCCCTTACTGCTCTTGCCTATGTTACGGGAGCTTGCGCAGCATGAATTGCCCGTCGCCTTGCTGCTCCAGTGTGTATTCTTGTTCTTGAGGGGTATTATTATCAGTATTTTCCATTTTTGCGAGAGCTAACCGCAGATTGTCCCGGATTGCGTCACTTTCGCCATTATCGAGAGCATAGGCCCGGCGAAAGACCTGAGCGGCCTCGGGGTATTCACCGATTTCCATCAGCAACACACCCAGATTGTTCCAGGCGACAGACCATTCGGGGTCATCTTCAACCGCACGGCGCAACAGTGTTTCCGCCTGTCCAAGCCTCCGAAGGCCCAGATTTGCCGTCCCCATCGAGGTCAGGATCTGCGTTGTCATTCCCTGATTGAGCGCTGCGCGGATAAAGGCATCCAACGCAAGCTCGTATTCACCCGAAGCCATCAGCCGGTTGCCAACTGCGATCTGATCCTCGGCCGGGGCTTTACGATCAATGCCAGGTGCATCCAGATCCCCGGAGGACCCCGTTTCCGTGCAAGAAGCCACCGTGGCAAGAACCACGGTGGCCTGTAACACGCGGCGTATCCCCGTTTGGATGCACCTGGGTTTCAATTTCATAGGCTATTAGCCTCCGCCGAATTCAGCGATGCCTTTGGCCGAGGGTCCAACCAGAATGACCAGCAACGGTGGCACCGTCAGCATCATAGTGGCGAGTGTCATTTTGGTTGGCAACTTGTTAGCGGCCTCTTCGGCGCGCATCACGCGCTTATCTCGCATCTCGCCAGCGTAAACCCGCAAAGCTTCGGCGATGGATGTACCGAATGTTGCCGATTGGATCATCACCGTCACAAATGAGTTAACATCCTGAACGCCACAGCGCGTACCAAAATCGCGAAGAACCGTATCCTTGTCCTTACCGGCCTTCAATTCGTGGGCGACGACTTCGAATTCAAGCGAAATCTCAGGGTAGGAAGCTTTCATTTCGCGTGCGACGCGAACGATGGCCTGGTCCAGCGACTGGCCAGCCTCGACACAGACCAGCATCAGGTCAAGAGTATCGGGAAAGCCTGCGGTGATCGCTTCTTGCCGTTCTGCGACCCTTCGGGTGATCCAATAGCGTGGCAGAAAATACCCGGCGGCCGACGGGACAAGAACTCGTATTATCATCTGCTGCGCGGTAAATTCCTGACCGTCGGAAAGGACAGTGACCAGCAAAACACCAATCACAATTCCGATGATGCCCAAGGAAAATTGAGCGAAGTGGAAGAACCGAACTGCGTCCTTTGATTGATACCCCGCCTGCCGCAGTTTCAGCTGCATGGCAGACAGTTCTTCCTTATTCTGTGGCTCAAGGAAGTTGGCAAACTTCTCAAGCTGCTCGTTTCGCCCGCTGGTTCTGAGCTTGTCCTTTTTGACCTTCTTATCCTGTCGAGGGGCTGCATTAGAACGCTGCAGTTTCTTCAGGGGATCTTCTGGCTGGCTCAGGATCAAGGGGACTGTGATCAAGATCATGAACAGTCCAAGTACACCAACCACGATCAGTGGACCGAAGGGGCCAAGGAGCTCGGTTAGAAAGTCATTTATTTGGGTCAGGATTTCCATGGTGGTGTCCTCAGACCTTGATGTCGGTTAGAATGCGCATGACGATCAGGTTCAGTGTCAGCATGATGCCGACAAAGAAACAGGCAGGAATGAACCATGGGTGATCCATAACTTCGTCATAGTACCCGGGGTCGTTCACCAAAATGAATCCCAGGCAGAACAGTGGAAATCCAGATAGGAATTTTCCTGACCATTTTGCCTCGGCTGTGATAGCGTTGACGCGCCGGAAAAGTCGAAAACGGGCCCGGATCACCTTGGCCAGACCGGCCAGAATTTCGGCCAGGTTACCACCGGATTGCTGTTGGATGCCGACGGCCACTGCCAAAAACCGTAGATCCTGCATATCCAGTCGTTGTGCCAGATCTTTGAGAGATTCACCGACGTCACGGCCATAGGCACATTCATCAGCGATAACTCCGAATTCAGTGGCGAGTGGATCCTGGACTTCATTTGCGACGATTTGAATGGTGGACACAAAAGGGTTCCCGACGCGAAGCGACCGAACCATCAATTCCACAGCATCTGGCAACTGTTCTTCCAGCATTGCCATACGCTTTTTGGCCTTGTTGTTTACCCACGCATAGACACCACCAACACCGATTGCGACCGAAATTGCGGCCCGCATTATGGTTTCCGTTCCCGTTGCAATGCTGAGCCCCATGAAGGCAAAGCCTGTCACCAACACCATAATCAGGATCAACTGACGGGGTGTGAAGGCGATGGCGGCCTTCTGAGCCTTGTCCGCCAATAGGGAATAGAGCGGAATACTCTGGGACTTCATATGCTGCTGCATTTCCTTGCGCAGCTGTTCCAGAACTTGTTCGCGCCCGACGCCTTTATCCAGCATGTCCAGACGGCGGTTCACGCGGCTGTTCAGACTGATAGATTTTCCGAAGGCAACCAGATAGATTCCTTCCACCAACGCAAGTACGCCTACGAAGATCGCGACGTAGATCAGTGCCTCCATAGGCAGTTGCATTTCAAGATCTCCTACATAGTCGTTGGTTCGTAAATCGAAGGGGGCAGATCATAGCCCCACAGACGGAAGCGTTCGGAGTAGTGGCTGCGAACGCCTGTCGCGGTAAAATGGCCAATGATCTTGTTGTCGGGCGTTAATCCAACGCGTTGAAAACGAAAGATTTCCTGCATGGAAATCACATCGCCTTCCATACCAGTGATTTCGGTGATCGAAGTCATACGCCGCGAGCCGTCCTGCAGGCGGCTTGCCTGAACGATCAGGTTCACAGCACTGGAGATCTGGCTACGGACGGCCTTGATCGGCATTTCGATCCCGGCCATCGCGATCATGTTTTCAAGGCGCGAAATCCCGTCTCGGGCCGAGTTCGCGTGGATCGTTGTCATCGAGCCATCATGGCCAGTGTTCATGGCCTGTAGCATGTCGATAACCTCCGAGCCCCGTGTCTCACCCACGATGATACGGTCGGGACGCATACGAAGGGCGTTTTTCAGACAGTCGCGGGGGCTGACTTCACCCTTGCCTTCGACGTTAGGCGGGCGGCTTTCCATCCGGCCAACATGAGACTGTTGCAGCTGGAGTTCCGCTGTATCCTCGATGGTCAGAATACGCTCGGCGTCGTCGATAAAGCTGGACAATGCGTTTAGCGTGGTTGTTTTACCGGAACCGGTACCGCCCGAAACGATCACATTCAGGCGTGTAGATACAGCAGCCTGCAGATAGGCGGCCATTTCTTCGGTGAAGGCACCAAAATTCACCAGATCATCAATGGCCAGCTTATCTTTTTTGAACTTACGAATGGATACCAGCGAGCCGTCAACGGCAATCGGTGGCACCATGGCGTTGAAACGCGAGCCATCCGCCAGACGGGCGTCCACATAGGGGTTGGATTCGTCAACACGGCGGCCCACGGCGGATACGATCTTGTCGATGATCCGCATCAGGTGCTTTTCGTCTTTAAAGGTAACGTCGCTAATTTCTAGCTTACCGAACCGTTCAACAAAAATTTGCTGCGGGCCGTTGACCAGAATATCGCTGACAGAGTCGTCCTGAAGCAAGGTCTCGAGCGGGCCAAGACCGGTTACTTCGTCATACAGTTCCTTGTTCAGCTGTTGCCGGTCGTCGCGGTTTAGAACGATGTTGCGGGATTCCAGAACCTCACTGGCAATCGCACTGATTTCCGAGCGCAGCTCGGATTCTCCAGCTTTCTCAAGGGCCGCAAGGTTCAGGTTTTCAAGAAGCTCGCGGTGGAGTTCGATCTTGATTTCGCCCAGACGCTCTTTGCGCTTGCGTTCCTTGTCCGCCCCTACAACCTCGACCGCCTTTTTGGGGGTGGGTCGCCGGGCAACAGCAGTAGCGGTTGATGCTTGCTCCGCTGCAGGTGCAGGTGTGGCCTCGGGCGATTTAGCCGGTGCCTGGACCGGTTGTGCTTCGGGTTTTTTATATCTTGAAAACACGGCGGCTCTCCCTGTGGGATTGTGTTATGCGGCTTCGGCGCTACTGCTGCCCAGGCTGTGCAGCGACTTCGCAAGCTTTGCGATTTCCTTGCGCAGTGGGTTCTTGGCCGCAGCGTTGGCCAATGGCAGACCGTGATCACCGCTTTGCATCACCGGTTTGCCGCCATCCGGCAGTTGAAGATCAATAGAGATACCCAGGCTTTCACCCATGCGCTTGACCCGGCCCTTACCATTCAGATCGGTAAATTTCGGGGCGCGATTGAGAGCGAAACGCAACTTATTGAAGGGTAGTTCCTCGGCCTGTAAAGCGCGCTTGAGGCGCAATGCGTTCTGAGCCGAACGCATGTCCAGTTCTATCAGGGCAAAGTAAACATGGGCGGCCTGCAGTACAGTTTCCGACCAGTGAACCAATGTCGTTGGCATGTCGACGATCACATAATCGAAGTGCTTTCGTGCCTTTTCGATCACCCGTTCGATATCTTCTTGCGTAATCAGATCCAAAGGCACCATATCCGACGGCGCAGTTAGCACCTGCAGCTTGTCCTCATAGGACTGAAGCGCCTGGGTAAAGAGGTCATCATCCATTGCCGCCGTATCAGACAGCATCTCGAATACAGTTTCTCGACGGGGAAGATCCAGATATGTCGAAACCGTTCCGTATTGCAGGTCCAGGTCAATCAAACAAACCGAAGGGGCCTCTTTGTCAGAGACCGTTGCCAGTTCCCAAGCTAGGTTGACGGCCATAGTCGTCGACCCGACCCCACCGGCAAGTCCTTGAACCACAAACAAAGCACCCTCTTTAGAGTCGCCAGCTGCACGTGCGGCATCTGATCCGGGGGCAACGGCGACGGGTTCGGGTTTGTTCATCCGGTCGATTGCTTCTTGCAATTCACCTTCTGGAAGAGGGTAGGGGACGAATTCATCCGCGCCCTTGCGCAACAACTGATGCAGCGAAGCCGGGGTCACGTCCTCGGCGATCAGAACTATTTTGATATTTTTGTCTTTTGCCTGTGTGATGATTTCACCCATCAGTGACAGGTTGTCTTCATCCTCGCCATCAATGGCCAACGCGACAAATTGCAGTGAATTCGCCTCGGGTTGGTTGAAAAATGTCAGGGCTTCGGCAAAGCCGAGATCACCCCAACGCTCACCCAAAGCGCCTTCCATATCTTCTATAAGCAGATCGAAATTCTGGACATCACGGCTGATCGTGCAGGCCAGAATTGCGGTCTCTTCGTTTTGCGGCGTGGCGCTTGTCATTAACACAATCCTCGTCGAAGGGTAGGCGAACCATCCTGGCCCAGAGGACAGGATTGGCTTGCTGTCACCCTATTGCGGCCATTTTCGGACGCAGGTCACCCAATTGTTGAAAATGTGGCTTGGAACTTAGGCAAGAATTAGGCGCAAAAGAACCAATTGTAGGGAATTGGGCGACGATGCCGCCCAATCACAGTTTATTGTTCGCTTGTATCGCCAATAGCGGTTTCGCGGCGCAGCTGGGATTCATAAACCGCGCTTTCCACGTACTCACGATTGACGATAGCGGCGTATTTGCCATCGAGTAGCTGGGGTGCACGATCAACGAAGCCTGATACTTCGGTCACGGTGCGCCTGTTGCGACGGTCTCGATCCGGCGTAGCCACGAGAGGTCGAGACTTACCGAATGAAACAACCGCCTCCAACCGCGAGCGAGAGATACCCTGCTGCGTAAGGAACGCAACAGCCGCATTCGCGCGCCGCTGGCCCAGGCTTTGGTTATATGCCGTTGATCCAACAGCATCCGTATGGCCATAGACCCGGAACCGTGCCTCGGGGAACTGTTTGATCCAGTTCGCCTGACGCAAGAGTACTCGCCGAGCTGTTTCGTCCAGTTGAGCGCTGTTGAAATCAAAGTTGATCTGTGTCGGCACTTCGGCTGCGAACCGTTGGCCCAGGATCTGGGCATATGTCAGTTCGCCATTCATTACTTGAATGTTGTTCAGTGTCGCATTCCCGAACGCGCCTTGATCGGCTTCGTATCCGGCCTCACGCGTACATGCGGCGACAGCGACCGAAAGACCCAGTGTGATGATCCACTTCTGCATTGGTCCTATCCTCCTAATCAATCCAGGACGTAGCCGTACGAGCTACCGAAGTCCTGATTCGCGACTTCCGAAGCTGCACCGGCACCTAGACGTTCAGTCCGACCGACTTTGCCATTGACGAACAGATCAAATTCGCTGGGCGGTTTGACCCGATCCGTAGGCAGAGCCAGTGCCTCACCACGTGTCGGCGACACAAGGTGGGCTGTGATGATGATCACCAGTTCACTTTGCTGACGCTGATATTCCGCGCTGCGGAAGAGGGCGCCAAGAACCGGGACGTCACCCAACCAAGGAATCTGGCTGTTCAGGTCGGTGAAATCATCCTGGATCAAGCCAGCGATCGCAAAGCTTTCACCATCGCGCAGCTCAACCGTTGTGCTGGTCTGGCGTGTGATGAAAGATGGAACATTATCACCTTGAATGGTGAAGTTCGACGAACCATCGATAGCTGACACGGCAGCAGCCATTTCAAGGTTGATCAGATCACCATCCACAACGCGGGGGATAAAGTCGATTTCAACACCGAAGGCTTTGTATTCAATCGCAATTACGCCGTCGTCCTGCGGTACCGGAATAGGAACTTCACCACCTGCAAGGAACGTCGCTTCCTGACCCGAAAGTGCGGATAGGTTAGGCTCTGCAAGGCTGCGCGCCAGTCCTTTGGACTCGAGTGCCTCCAGCAGCAGACGAACCTGTGTGGAGCCTGCGCCAAAGCCGAACAGAATTGCGCCGGTATTCGTCTGTACCGCCGGAATGTTGTTGTTCAGGGCATTTGCCAAAGCACCAGCATTGTTCAGCGTGTTGATACCGCCAGTCACATCACTGCCGCCGAATCCAAGCGATGCAGTCAGGCTTTTAGCCACCGACCGATTCATCTCGGCAAAGCGCACTTTCAGCATGACCTGCTGAACGCCGCCAACCGACATCAGGTTCGATACGCGCTCCGGTGCATAGCGCTCTGCCAGCTCCAATGCCCGCGCCAACTTGGCAGCGCTAGAAATTGTGCCAGAAAGAACGATACCGTCATTGGCGGTGCGAACTTCGATAGGCTCGGTTGGCAAAATCTGGCGCAGACGTTCTTTAAACTCGGTAACATCCGGTGCCACACGGACCCGAACATTAGCAAGTAGATTACCTGCGCCGTCGAACAATGTCAGGGTCGTCAGGCCAGGAGCCTTACCCAAAACATAGATAGTACGATCCGAAAGCGACGAAATATCAGCGATGCCTGCATTGGCGATGCTGAGTTCGGCAAACGGTTGCTCACTTTCTACAACTATTGCGCGGTTCATTGGCACATCAAGCGTTTCCGCTGTACCCTTCTTTACCACGCGAAGTGTTTCAGCCCAGGCAGCATTGCCGACTGGGCCAACTACGAGCGCCAAGCCCAATAGGGCTGCGCTTATCCAGGAACTTCTTTTCATGTGACCTGCCTCTCCGATCACGCCTCGTTTTTTGCGGCTACTGCCTTATGTCTGATAACACTGCGCGAATTGAGAATTTATTGCAATAATCAATGGTTTCTGGAATTTTCCTTATGTGGACAATGCGCAACATGCGAACAAATTAGGGCCGCGCAATTCGCGCGGCCCCGGTCATGTAACGCACTGATTTTCTGTTAATTTGTGCAGGGTGTTACTATTCCCGTGTCGACGATCTCGGCACCGCGGCGCGTCTTGACCGTACAGACCTCTTCCGCGATTTTGGGTGCCACGGGGACGACATCTTTAATGCCCAGAAGTTTTCTTTGGTCAACTTCGACCGCGCTTGCGATTGTGTCGTCTTGCACGCCAACCAGCGCCAAAGACAGGCGGCCGGTGTTCTGAGCCTGAGCCAGTGCCGCGATTTGTTCCGGAGTAGCAGCGACCGTAACGGTGCGCGCGATCGTGGCTCCGGTCAGATCGGACCCGGCGCTCTGGTCAACAGCGATCAACTCAATGCTGGTTTGAATCAGGCGGGTGATTTCGCCGCGCGACCCATCGATTCCGCCACCATATGAACCGGTCCAATAGACATCGATACTGTCACCAGGGCGAAGGAAGCCGGATACGCCCGAGGCAACGTCCACGCTGATTGCAAATGCGCGCTTACCTTTCGCGATTCGTGATGTCAGACCCGCTGCCTCGCCTGGTTTGGTTACTTTGACCTCCATCAGGGCTTCGTCTTTTTCCATGGTCCTCAGAACGAAGCGGTCGCCACTGGCGTCCTCTGGAAACAGGACGGCCATTTCAAGGAAGCTTCCTTCGGGAATTGCATCCTCAGGCCATTTCACGATCCGCACATCTTCGGCGACCAGACGCTCACCATATTTAAGAGCACGGTTCGAAACCAGAACGTCCACCGTCGGGACGGACTTAACATTTGCCAATGCTTCCTGAGCCGCCAAACGTTCTCTAGCCAATTCCGCCTGATACTGAGAAATATAGTCCCGCGCCATATAAACAGCTCCTCCTGCCAGAGCCACCCCAACAATCAGGACAAGTCCAAATACTGCACGCATGCGCGTTCCCTCATTTATTTGTATGCGATGTCAGTCGTCATAGGGAATACGACTTCAACTGACTATTGGTTACAGGAGAATTGTGTCGAAAAGGGGGACAATGAAGTATTTTTTTGACGCCCGTGTCCTTAGTGCCAGATTGATCAATCTGATTCCGATGCCTGTTCCTGATTCGCAGAATAGACCTCTATACCGCGAAGTGCGTGACCCGTCTCGGTATCGACGTGTTGTACCCCGCCCGTCAAATTGAATACGGTGACAAGTCCAAGGCCGACCAGCGCAGCAGTAAGCACCACCCAATCAACGGTGATTGCGCCATGTTCCCCGGATAAGAATTTTGAAATACCCTTCATCGCAGGACCTCGTCTTTTTTCTATAAAAAAGGGGGCCGCGATCTGACGAGCGCAGCCCCCTTCAAAATTCTATCTAAATAATTACGGGGTTGTTGGGCCCGCGTTAGGTGCAGTAACAACAACACCCGTCAGGGCGGTGTCAATGTCGCCAGCCAGATCGTCGACACCGTCGCTAACCTGTGTCCAAGCAACAGCGGCCAGGCCAACAACAGCTGCGGTCAGAACGACCCAGTCTACTGTTACGGCGCCGTCTTCGTCAGTGGTGAAGTTCTTGATGAACTTGATCATGTTACGTCCCTCCTAAAGGATCTAATAAGTCTAATGAACCTCGGCGTCTTCCAGAGCTTCGTCTCTCAGTCCGCTCCCGATCGTCTCGGTATGGCATTATGTTTGCCTGTTGGGCGTGGCAGGAATTGGGCCAAACCCCAAATTTTTGTGCCTCAGCTTAACTTTTTGGTAGCTTTCCAATTAACTAATTGAAATTAAAGAAATAAAAATAATCCCTTCGTACGAGTACCGATAAAACCCGATGCAAAATGGCGCCAAATGAGGCGAAATTGCCCCAATTCACATTGTTTTTCTGGCCTTACAGACAGATTCGGGGTTCAAATCGACGCAAAAGAGAACATGAGGCAGGCAAATGAATCTCCGGAACGCAATAACTTGCGCCGGCTTGGCGCTGGCAGTGGTGTCCGCACCTGTGTCTGTCCCCGCCAACGAAGTCGAACCGCGTGGCGTATATAAACGGATCAAAGCAGCCAAGCCCGGTCAACGCCCGCGCATTACCGTTCAGATATCGCCTACAGAACATGCCTCAGCACCTTCGGCGCCCAGCACAGGGGCTGAGATCGTAGTTCCTGAGATTATCGCGAGGACACGTGTTACGCCTCCGGGGCTTCCGGGAATTTCGCCGCAAAACAAACCCGTCGGGTCTTATAAAGCGTTCTGGGACAGGATCTCACCCGGGATAGATGAAGCCAGTTCGGGTCGTTTGCAGGATTCGATAAATGCGCTAGCCGCCATAAACGTAGCCTCGCCCCGATTGCAGACGCTTCAGAATATTGCTCAGCGGCAGGGGATCGACATTTTACGCTCGACCGTAGGGACAAATGTGTCGCCTGCGTTGGTGCTGGCCGTCATCTCGGTTGAATCGGCAGGCCGGGAGAAGGCGGAAAGTTCGGCCGGGGCGCAGGGGCTGATGCAGCTTATGCCCGCGACCGCGAAACGATTTGGGGTCGAGGACAGCCTTCACCCGGGGCAGAACATCTCGGGCGGAGTGAAATACCTGAACTGGCTGATGGAAGAGTTTGGAAACGACCCGATCCTGGTCCTGGCCGGATATAATGCGGGCGAGGGTGCGGTTCGCAAACATGGTGGTGTACCGCCTTATGCGGAAACACGGGACTATGTGCCCAAGGTTCTCGCGGCTTTTCAGGTGGCGCGAGCGCTGTGTTCGACACCGCCCGAGTTGATTTCTGACGGGTGCGTGTTTCAGGCTCTTAATTGACCAAGGCTCACACTGAAGTGGGCCTTGCCATTAGGTGAATTGATCAGTCGACAATCGTCGCCTGTGTCGCGGCGCGCATCTCATCTTCGCTGACACCATCTGCGAGCTCTACGATCTTCAGGCCGCCATCGACTACATCCAGAACTCCAAAATTGGTGATGATGCGATCCACAACACCCTTGCCGGTCAGCGGCAGGGTGCACTCTTTCAGCACTTTCGATTCACCGTGTTTGTTGGTGTGATCCATAACCACGATCACACGTCCGACACCTGCAACCAAATCCATCGCGCCGCCCATGCCTTTGACCAGCTTGCCGGGAATCATCCAGTTGGCCAGATCGCCTTTTTCATCCACTTCCATGGCACCCAGGATTGCCGCGGCGATTTTGCCGCCCCGGATCATGGCGAAAGACGTAGCGCTGTCGAAATAAGCAGTCCGAGACAGTTCGGTGATCGTCTGCTTGCCTGCGTTGATCAGGTCCGGGTCTTCGTCGCCCTCGAAAGGAAAGGGACCCATACCAAGCATTCCGTTTTCAGATTGCAGGGTGATATCCTTGTCGCCAACATAATTTGCCACCAGCGTCGGGATACCGATGCCGAGGTTTACATACATGCCGTCTTCGAGCTCTTGCGCTGCGCGGGCGGCCATCTGATTCCGGTCCCAGGGCATTATGCGTCCTCCTTCTTGCGGGTGGTGCGCTGTTCGATGCGCTTTTCGTGATTGCCCTGAATGATACGATGCACGTAAATTCCAGGTAGGTGGATCATGTCAGGGTCCAGAGAGCCACGGGGCACGATCTCTTCAACTTCGACCACACAGATCTTACCGCAAGTGGCGGCGGGCACGTTGAAGTTTCGGGCGGTCTTGCGGAACACCAGATTGCCGGTGTCGTCGGCTTTCCACGCCTTGATAATCGCCAGATCTGCAAAAATACCTTCTTCGAGAATATAGGTCTCGTCGTTGAAGTCTTTGTGTTCTTTCCCATCGGCAATAACAGTGCCTACGCCCGTTTTTGTGTAGAAACCCGGGATCCCGGCACCACCTGCGCGCATCCGTTCGGCCAGGGTGCCTTGAGGGTTGAATTCCAGTTCAAGCTCACCGCTGAGGTACTGACGCATGAATTCGGCGTTTTCGCCCACATATGAACTGATCATCTTTTTGACCTGCTTCGTTTGCAGCAGGATACCGATACCGAAATCGTCCACGCCCGCATTGTTCGAGGCAAAGGTCAGGTCTTTGGCACCCGAGGTCTTGATTGCCTCAAGCAGAAGCTCGGGAATCCCGCACAGGCCAAACCCGCCAGCGGCGATCAACATGCCATCCGAAAGCACGCCATCGAGCGCTTCGTTGGCATTGGCATAGATTTTCTTCATGGAAAACTCCCCCAATGAGATGGTGTTGGGCAGGTTGTGCCGTCACGTCACGGGGAAGTCAATGAAACCGGGCGAAGGGTGGTATTTCTACCTAACCGGCCTTCTTGGTTGTCTTCTTGGCGGCTTTTTTCTTGGGCGCCGCCTTTTTCTTGGTCCCTTTCAGGGCCGCGCGCTCATTGACCAGTTCGATGGCCATTTCCTGCGTTACGTCCTCGGGTTTGATGTCCTTGGGAATGGTCGCGTTGACCTTTTCCCACTTCACATATGGACCATACCGCCCATCCAGAACCTGCATTGCGCCACCATCGGGATGTTCCCCCAGTTCTTTCAGCGCTTTGGCCGCAGCCCGGCGTCCGCGCCCCGGATTGGAGCGCTTTTCAGCAAGCAATTCGACCGCGCGGTTCATACCGATCTCGAACACGTCATTGGGGTCTTTGAGGTTTGCATAAACCGGTTTGGCCTCATCCGCCAGCTGGTGCATCAGATATGGTCCGAACCGCCCGAAATTCGAGCTGATCATACCGCCCTCGGGGTGCTCACCAATCTGGCGGGGCAGGGATAGCAATGTCAGCGCCTTGTCCAGATCTATATCATCCTTGCTCCAGCCACGTGGCAGCGAGGCGCGCGGAGGTTTCTTGTTCTCAGGCGTTGGCTCTCCACGTTGAACATAAGGTCCGAACCGACCGGTCTTCAGCCAGATATCATCACCTGAATCTTCACCCAGCAGGCGCTCTTCACCCTCGGCACCTTCACCGGCGATAGGACGGGTATAGGTGCATTCGGGATAGTTGCCACAGCCGACGAACCCGCCAGTGCGTGAAGTTTTCAGGTGCAACTGGCCCGCGCCGCATTTCGGACAGACACGCGGGTCAGATCCATCCTCGCGTGGCGGATAGAGCTGCGGTGCCAGTGCTTCGTCCAGTTTGTCCAGCACTTCGGAAATGCGCAGTTCCGATGTCTCGCCAATCGCGGCCGAGAAGTCGCGCCAGAATTTGCTCAGCAGATCCTTATAGTCCCGATCACCTGCACTCACATCGTCCAGCTGTTCTTCCAGATTGGCGGTGAATTCATAACCGACATACTGACGGAAGAAGTTCAGCAGAAAAATCGTGACGATCCGCCCCTTTTCTTCGGGGATCAGCCGGTTCTTGTCCTTGCGTACATATTCCCGGTCCTGAATCGTTGTGACAATCGAGGCATAGGTCGACGGTCGCCCGATCCCCAGCTCTTCCATCCGCTTGACCAGCGTCGCCTCGGTATAGCGCGGGGGCGGTTGAGTGTGATGTTGCAGCGCCAGAACTGATTCATTGTCTGACAGAATAGCCTCTTTCGCGGCCCGGTCCGTGCCATCGCTTGTCGCTTTGGTGAACTGATCCCGCAACGTGGTTTTAGAGAACCGTGCAGGGTCGTCCTGCATGATCTGGGGCAGGCGTTTGTCATCCTCATCGGCGACATCATCGCGGCCTTCTTCATAGACACGCATGAACCCGTCAAACATCACCACCTGACCGGTCGCGCGCAGGCCAACCTGCCCATCTTCGCTGCCGATTTCGACAGTTGTGCGTTCCAGCCGGGCAGCAGCCATCTGGCAGGCAATGGTGCGTTTCCAGATCAGGTCATAGAGCTTGCGCTGATCGTCGTCCGTTACCTTCAGCGCTTTGGTATCGCGGGTCATATCCGTAGGCCGGATGCATTCGTGGGCTTCCTGCGCGTTCTTTGCCTTGTTCTTATAAATGCGAGGGCTGTCCGGCACATATTCCGCGCCATAGCGGTCGGCGATGGTCTCGCGCGTAGCCGCCACGGCCTCGGGGGCCATGTCGATGCCATCGGTTCGCATATAGGTAATGTAGCCGGCCTCATACAAGCGCTGTGCCACTTGCATCGCGTGACGCGCACCCATGCCGAACTTGCGGCTGGCCTCTTGCTGCAGGGTCGAGGTCATGAAGGGTGCGCTGGGATTTCGAGCGGCGGGTTTCGCCTCGACCGAAGTGACACTGAGCGCGCGGCTGGTGATCGCCTGCACCGCCAGTTCGGCCTGGGTTGAGTTGGACAGATCGTGCTTGTCCAGCTTTTTACCGGCCAGTGTGACTAGGCGTGCCTCATAGGTCTGACCACGGGGTGTTTCGAACAGGGCGCGCACCGACCAGTATTCCACCGGTTTGAACGCCTCGATTTCCATCTCTCTCTCGACGATCAGGCGCAGGCAGACAGACTGCACGCGGCCTGCGGATTTTGCACCAGGCAGTTTGCGCCACAAGACGGGCGACAGGTTGAACCCCACAAGATAATCCAGCGCACGGCGGGCCAGATAGGCCTCGACAAGTGGCATGTCCACCTGACGGGGGTTTCGCATCGCCTCGGTCACTGCGTCCTTAGTGATGGCGTTGAAGGTCACCCGGCTGACAGGCGTATCCTTTTTGATCGACCGGCGTTTGGTCAGTGCTTCCTGCAAATGCCAACTGATCGCTTCACCCTCACGATCGGGGTCGGTGGCGAGGATCAGGGCGTTGTCTTCTTTCAGCGCGTCGGCGATGGCTTTGACATGTTTGCGGCTGTCGTTTCCGACCTCCCATTTCATCGCAAACTCATCCTCGGTATCGACCGAGCCATCTTTGGGCGGCAGATCTCGAACATGGCCGTAAGACGCCAGAACCGTGTAGTCCGGGCCAAGATATTTATTGATTGTTTTGGCCTTGGCAGGGGATTCTACAACAACTACAGGCATTTAAGGGGAAACCTCGCTCGACGGAATTGGCGCCTTCTATGAGTGTGCAAGATGTGTAGGGCAAGAGCGAATTGTCAATGCGTTCCTTTGAAAGCAAGGATTTATAGGCGATTTCAATGGGATACATGTGTAAGATTGGATATCCAACACTCAGGCGGTCAATGACAGAAGACCCCCGGGTTGGCGTTGAATACGTCCGTCCAGTTCCAGATCGACCAAAACCGGGGCAATTTCACCCGCCGTTGCCTCAACATCGCGGATCAACTGGTCTTCGGCGATAGGAGAGGGGCCGAGCCGGGTCAGAATTAGGCGTTCCAGGTCATTGGTTGAGCATGGTGTGCGGGGTAAATTCTTTTGGAGCATTTGCTGGGGTTCGAATAGGTTCGCTTGCTGCGGTAGCGCTTCGATCACATCTTCTGCAGACCTTATCAAAGTAGCACCGTCGCGGATCAGCAGGTTGCAGCCAGCCGCGCGTGCGTCAAACGGGTGTCCGGGCACAGCCAGAACATCGCGCCCCTGGTCCAAGGCGTCGCGCGCTGTAATCAGGCTGCCGGATTTGGCGGCGGCTTCGACCACAATAACGGCCTTTGCCAGGCCCGAGATGATCCGGTTGCGACGCGGGAAATGGCGCGCCTGTGGCGTGACGCCCATGGGTTGCTCCGAGACGCGCAGCCCGGAACCTGCGATTTCAGCGGCAAGATCGGTATTTTCAGCAGGGTAAACCACGTCGACCCCCCCCGCCATAACGGCGATGGTGCCTGTTTCAACCGTGGCTAGGTGCGCCGCGGTATCAATCCCGCGGGCCAGGCCAGAAACGATCACATAACCCTGTTTTCCCAGATCGGTCGCCAATCCGCGCGCCATTCGCGCGCCCAGAGATGAGCAGTTGCGGGCACCGACCATAGCGACCGAGGGGCGCTGTAAAAGAGAGGTGTCACCGATTGCCCACAACATTGGCGGAGCATCATTCAGATCATGTAAAGCGGATGGGAAATCGGCGGACCCTAGGCACAAAAGCCGCGCATTGGCAGCTTTTGCGGCCTTGAGTTCCGCCTCAATCACGCCGGGCGGGCAGATTTCATACCCTTCTATTCCGGCAGCGCGTGCCATTTCCGGCAGCGCGGCCAGCGCATTCTGCGCCGAGCCATGTTCGCGAAGCAGCCGCCGAAACGTCGCCGGGCCCACTTTGCGAGAACGCAACAGACGAAGCCAGGAAAACCGATCCTCTTCCGTGGTGGGTGGGAGTGTGGGGTGATTGGAAGAAAGCTGCTCTTCGGTCATCCGTTGCTCCGTCTGATTGCAGAACTGGTTTACGGCTGCCAGGGTTAACAGCGTGTGAATCCCGTCAAATTTTCCGGATATATTTCGAGGCTCGGGTGTCTCAGTTGCGTAGGTTGTTGAAAATCAACGGCAAAAAATACAGCCGAGTCGGAAGTCGGAAAACACCTCTCCGCAAAGTATCAATGCATATCCAAAGCGGGCGTTAACCCTGCGCTTTGGAAGCAGTGACCGATTCTAATTAGGCCGCCGATCCGCCAATCGTCAGCCCATCCATCAGGACCGTAGGTTGGCCAACGCCCACAGGCACCCATTGACCATCCTTGCCGCAAGTGCCCATTCCCGGATCCAAGGCCATGTCGTTGCCCAACCCGCGAACGCGTTTGAGGGCAGAGGGGCCATCGCCAATCAATGTTGCCCCTTTGACCGGCGCGCCGATTTTGCCGTTTTCAACCCGGTATGCCTCGGTACAGGAAAACACAAATTTGCCGTTGGTGATATCCACCTGACCGCCGCCAAAGCCTACGGCCCAGATGCCATCCTTTATATCGGCTACCAAAGCGGCGGGATCGGCATCGCCACCCAGCATGATTGTATTTGTCATCCGTGGCATTGGTTTATGGGCATAGCTTTGACGCCGCCCATTCCCGGTTGGCGCAACACCCATCAGACGGGCGTTCTGGCGATCCTGCATATATCCGGTCAGGATGCCGTCTTCGATCAGCACCGTGCGCGAACTGGGTGTGCCCTCATCATCGACGCTGATTGATCCGCGCCGGTCGGCGATTGTGCCGTCATCAACGACCGTGACGCCTTTGGAGGCGATCTGTTGACCCATCAGCCCGGCAAAGGCGGAACTGCCCTTGCGGTTGAAATCCCCTTCAAGGCCGTGGCCAATTGCTTCGTGCAGCAAGATGCCAGGCCAGCCAGGGCCCAGTGCGACCTCCATCACGCCCGCAGGGGCGGGAACAGCCTCGAGGTTGACCATGGCGATGCGAAGGGCCTCGCGGGCTTTATCCTGCCAGTCGGTTGGGTCGATCAGCCCGTCCAGGCCGATCCGGCCACCTCCACCGGTCGAGCCGCTCTCACGACGGCCGTTCTGTTCCACGATGACCGAGATATTCAACCGGGTCATGGGGCGGACATCGCGGACCAGAATGCCGTCAGGGCGCAGAATCTCAACTTCCTGCACCGCAGCAGCAATAGTGGCGCTGACCTGTACTACACGCGGATCAAGATCACGGGCAAAGGCGTCAATCTCGCGCAATGTTTCGATTTTGACGGGGAAACTGGCAGATTCGATAGGGTCTTCGTCTGTATAAAGGCGCTTGTTGGTGGCCCGGGGGGCATCAGCTAGCGTTCCGCCACCATCACCGACCGCCAGCCGCGCGGTCTCGGCGGCCCGTTTCAGGGCAGGAATCGAGACGTCCGTTGAATGCGCATAGCCTGCCACTTCGCCCTGTACGGCGCGCAGGCCGAAACCTTCGGACGCGTCATAAGAAGCGGTCCGCAAGCGCCCGTCATCAAAGACCAGAGACTCGGATTTCCGGCGTTCAACGTACAGTTCTCCGTCCTCGGCCCCGGCGGTGGCGGATTGCAGTACCGCAAGCGCTTCGTCATGTGGAAGAGCGCTTTCAAACGGGCGAAACGGGTCGTTGGGCATCTCTTGGGACCTTTCGAGTTTGATCCAGATCAAAAATAGCGTCTGTTTGACGCAAGCATTTTGCTTTATCTACCCGCAGGAATATGGTTTTTAACGCGGCCAAAGACAACGGGTGAGGTGTGGCCGATTCACACCTTTTCGCCAGGGACGCAAAGATCAAACGATCAGGACAGAAAATGAAGAACGCTTTGAAGCTTTCGGGGCTTATGACAGCCCTCTCCAGCCTTCCCGCCATGGCTCAGGAGCTTGAGATTATTGGTCAGCCGGTTGACGGCGGCATAGGATTCCAGCCTGCAGCCACTAGCCTTGCCGAGGGGATTCATCGCCTGGATAATATGATTCTGGTGATTATTACCGCGATCTGCATATTCGTTGCGGGCCTGTTGGTTTACTGCATCATGCGTTATAACCAACGCGTCAACCCGACCCCGGCGCGATTCTCGCACTATACTCCGGTCGAGATCGTCTGGACGTTGGGTCCGATTCTGATTCTGGTATTCATCGGTGCTTTCTCTCTGCCGGTTCTGTTCAAGCAGCAGGAAATTCCCGAAGGTGATGTCGTTATCAAGGTTGTCGGCAACCAGTGGTATTGGACATATGAGTATGTCGATCACGATTTTGCATTCGACAGCTATCTGCTCGGCCATCCGGCCACGTTGGACGAAGGTACCCGCCCCGCCGATGCGGACGTGACGGCGTTTGTCCTGGATGACGCGATGCGGGCCAAGCTGGCAGACGCAGGGTATAGCGACGATGAGTGGCTGCTGGCCACCGACACAGCGGTTGTTGTCCCGGTTGGCAAGGTCATCGTGATGCAAGTTACTGCGTCCGACGTGATCCATTCCTGGACCATTCCGTCCTTCGGTGTGAAGCAGGACGGTGTACCCGGACGCCTGGCTGAGCTGTGGTTTGAGGCCGAAAAGGAAGGCATCTATTTCGGCCAGTGTTCGGAACTGTGCGGCAAGGACCATGCCTATATGCCGATCACTGTCAAAGTTGTCAGCCAAGAGGCGTATGACGCTTGGCTGAAAGGTGCGATCGACGAGTATGCGGGCCTGCCGCAGAACTATCAGGTCGCTTCGAACTGATTTCAGTAAGGGTGGGATGCGTCCCGCCTGCTACTAGATGCAGGCTGTGCGAGAGATCGCACAGCCTTCGCCCCAAAAGGACC
Organism: Ruegeria sp. YTSA226; assembly: GCF_059609905.1. Classification (NCBI taxonomy): domain Bacteria; kingdom Pseudomonadati; phylum Pseudomonadota; class Alphaproteobacteria; order Rhodobacterales; family Roseobacteraceae; genus Ruegeria; species Ruegeria sp. YTSA226. The sequence goes on along the minus strand of NZ_JBXWMQ010000008.1, from coordinate 92,573 downwards.
CGAGATGAGCGACGCAAGCATCAATGCAAGCCAAACGACCGCCCAAGCGTATGCGAATGAGGCCAGCTTTGGCGATTACTTCGCCCTGCTGAAGCCGCGCGTGATGTCGCTGGTTGTATTCACGGCGCTTGTTGGTCTGCTGGCAGCGCCGGTACCGGTACATCCGTTCGTTGGGTTCTGCGCGATATTGTTCATTGCCATCGGAGGTGGCGCATCCGGCGCGCTGAACATGTGGTGGGATGCAGATATCGACCGCGTTATGAAGCGCACCAAAGGTCGCCCCATACCGTCGGGCAAGGTACAAGAGGGCGAAGCGATGGCCTTGGGCCTGGCACTGTCCGGCCTGTCGGTGATCATGCTGGGTCTTGCAACCAACTGGTTCGCCGGAGCCTTTCTGGGCTTCACCATCTTCTTCTATGTCGTTGTCTACACGATGTGGCTCAAGCGCTCGACGCCACAGAACATCGTGATTGGCGGCGCAGCTGGGGCTTTCCCGCCGGTCATCGGCTGGGTCGCTGCAACCGGATCCATGTCCGTCGAACCTTGGCTGATGTTTGCCCTTACCTTCATGTGGACGCCGCCGCATTTCTGGGCGCTGGCCCTGTTTATGCGGTCGGATTACGACGATGCGGGTGTGCCGATGTTGACGGTAACCCATGGTCGGCGGGCGACGCGCTGGCATATTCTGGTCTACACCGTTCTGCTGGCAGTGCTTGCGATTGGAACCGGCTTTTCGGCAATCGGCGGCCCGATCTATCTGACCGTCGCTATTGTACTGAACGCGTTGTTCCTGCGCGGAGCATGGGCAATCTCGCGTCGGACCGAGGATGACTCCGAGGCTGATAACTTCAAAGTTGAGCGTGGCTTTTTCAAGCTCTCGCTGCTGTATCTTTTCCTGCATTTCGGCGCGATCCTTGCCGAAGCACTGCTGAGGCCTTACGGGCTGGGAGGCTGGGCATGAGCCTGCGCAAAAGCCATGAGTTGCATCAACGTCGGTTCAGCCGAAATCTGGGCGTTGGCCTGACGCTTGCTGCATTCATCGTGCTGATCTTTGGGCTGACGATCGTCAAAGTCTCAGGGACCGATTTTAACAGGGCCATGCAAGAGGTGCAGAACTGATGGCGCTCACGGGGCCGCAAAAAACCGTCGTGCAAACCGTCGGCGTTGTTGTTCTGATGGGCAGCCTCGCCTGGGCTTCGGTACCGTTTTACGACTGGTTTTGCCGGGTCACCGGGTATGGCGGCACAACCGGAGTGGCTGAAGCCGCGCCAGAGGACATCCTTGAGCGCACTGTTACCGTTCGCTTTGACGCCTCAAAGGCGAAAGACATGGCCTGGGAATTTAAGCCGGTCGAGCGCCAGATGGAAATCCGCATCGGTGAAACGGGCCTGGCCTTCTATGAGGCATATAACCCCACGGACCGCCCGATTGCCGGTCAGGCTTCTTACAACGTTGCGCCTTATTCGGCCGGTGGGTATTTCCAGAAGATCGCCTGTTTCTGTTTTGAAGAACAGGTGTTGCAACCCGGAGAACGGGTTCAGATGCCGGTGAGCTTTTTCGTCGATCCCGAAATGGTCGAGGATCTGGAAGCCAAATATGTGCATACGATCACTCTGTCGTATACATTCTACGAAATTGACCTGCCCGAGGGCTATGCCGCCCTTGATGTTCAGGCTGATACAAACAAGAACTAACGCCTGTAGGTGAGGGACGCTGATGGCACACGCAAAAAATCATGATTACCACATTCTGACCCCTTCGATCTGGCCACTGATCGGCGCCGCGGGCGGCTTTGTAATGTTGTTCGGGGCCGTCCTCTGGATGCACGGCGTCACCTCCTACATGTTCTGGGCCGGTCTTGTTGCGGTTCTTTACACCATGTTCGCCTGGTGGTCCGAAGTGGTGGCCGAAAGCCGTGTGGGCGATCACACGCCGGTCGTGCGCATTGGCCTGCGCTATGGGTTCATCCTGTTCGTGATGTCCGAGGTGATGTTCTTCTTCGCCTGGTTCTGGTCGTTCTTCAAACACCGTATGTACCCGATGTACGACTATGCGGGCACCGAGTACATCCAGCCGGATATCCACGCGGTTGACCCGTTCCACTTGCCGCTGATCAACACGCTGGTCCTGCTGCTTTCGGGCTGTGCCATCACCTGGGCGCACCACGCGCTGGTGCATGACAATGACCGCAAGGCGCTGATCAACGGCCTAGCTATTGGTATCGTTTTGGGCATCGCCTTTACCGCTCTGCAGGGCTTTGAGTACTACGAATTGCTGGCTCATGAGGGCTGGAAATTCGGTGGTGATCAGTTCTATTCGAACTTCTTCATGGCAACCGGCTTTCACGGCTTTCACGTGATTATCGGCACCATCTTCTTGTCGGTCTGTTTGATCCGGGCACTGAAGGGTGATTTCACGCCGGAAAAGCACGTCGGTTTCGAGGCCGCGGCCTGGTACTGGCACTTTGTTGACGTTGTCTGGCTGTTCCTGTTCTTCGCAGTCTATATCTGGGGACAAGCCCCTTTGATCTGACGCCGGACCGGTAAAAAAATTGCAAAAGCCGCCCCCACGGGCGGCTTTTTCTCTATCAGGGTGCAAGATTGCACCCGATACAAATGGGTGGTTGCAATTCAGTTCACACCGCCCTTAACAAGACGCCGGTTTCTGCAACAAGGTTTGACCCCGCCATGCGCCGCATAACTTTCCTGCTGATCTTCGGGCTCGCCGGTCTGGGCGTACTTGTGTCGCTGGGCGTCTGGCAGGTACAGCGGCTTGGGTGGAAACAAGACGTGTTGGCCGAGATTAACGACCGGATCTCCGCCGAACCTGTTTCCCTGCCGCAGCAGCCTTCCGAGACACGGGACAAGTACTTACCGGTTTTCGTCCAGGGTGAGATGCAGCCGGGTGAAATCCATGTTCTGGTTTCGGTGAAACAAGTAGGCGCTGGCTATCGAGTTATCCAAGCTTTCGATACTGGCGACCGGACTATTCTGGTCGATCGCGGTTTTATCCCAACCACTGCCAAACAGGTTGAAAGACATACCGGGCAGATCGAACTGACGGGCAATCTGCACTGGCCGGATGAGATCGACGGCTATACGCCCGAACCCGATTTGTCTGCTAATATCTGGTTTGCCCGCGATGTTCCCGCTCTTGCCGCAGCTCTGGGAACCGACCCGGTTCTGCTGATCGCACGGTCCCAAACCGATCCGAATGTGACCCCTCTGCCAGTGGACACTGCGGGCATCCCGAATGATCATCTGGGATACGCGATCACATGGTTTGGCCTGGCTTTGGTCTGGGCTGCGATGACTGGTTATTTCCTGTGGCGCGGTCGCGCCCCATCAGAAAGTGAAGCGCAATGAAATATGTCTCAACCCGCGGGCAGGCGCCCGAACTGAGTTTTGAAGAGGCGATGCTGACCGGGCTGGCCCGCGACGGCGGCCTGTATCTGCCCGCCGAGATCCCGGTGATGAGCCAGGATGACATCGCTGCTTTGGCCGGCCTGTCCTATGAGGAGATCGCCTTTCGTGTGATGTGGCCCTATGTCAGCGGATCATTTGGGGAAGATGAGTTCAAACAGATCATTGCCCGCGCCTATAAAGGGTTCGGCCATGACGCCCGCGCACCGTTGAAGCAGTTGAACGAGAACCACTTCCTGCTGGAGTTGTTTCACGGCCCGACACTGGCCTTCAAAGACTTCGCCATGCAGCTAATCGGTCAGTTGTTCCAGGTAGCGCTGAAGCGTCGCGGGGATCGGGTGACTATCGTGGGCGCGACCAGCGGTGATACCGGTTCGGCCGCGATTGAGGCGTTCCGGGGGCTGGATGCGGTAGACGTGTTTATCCTGTATCCGCATGGCCGCGTTTCGGAGGTGCAGCGTCGTCAGATGACCACACCTTCGGACAGCAATGTGCATGCTCTGGCCGTCGACGGGGACTTTGACGACTGTCAGGCCGCGCTGAAAGATATGTTCAACGATTTCGACTTCCGTGACGGTGTGAAACTGGCGGGGGTGAACTCGATCAACTTCGCCCGCGTGCTGGCACAGATCGTCTATTACTTCTCAGCTGCGGTCAGCCTTGGCGCGCCACATCGCAAGGTCAGCTTTACCGTGCCTACGGGTAATTTCGGGGACATCTTTGCGGGCTATCTGGCCAAACGCATGGGATTGCCGATTGACCGCTTGGTAGTGGCGACCAACCAGAATGACATTCTGCATCGGTGTCTGGCAGGCGAAGGGTATTTCAAGGGAGACACGATCCCTTCGATCAGTCCTTCGATGGATATTCAGGTCAGCTCGAACTTTGAACGGGCGCTGTATTATGCCTATGACGAGGATGGCAATTCTGTGGCTCAGCTGATGGACGAGCTGAAGACGGGCGGCTTCAATGTCAGCCAAGGCGCGATGGAAGCGTTGCGCGAAAGCTTCGACTCGGGCCGCGTGTCCGAAGAGGAAACACTGGCGACGATCACAGCCACGCTGGCCCACAGCACCGAACTGGTCTGCCCCCATACTGCCGTGGGTATCAAAGTTGCCGAGGAGCACCGCGACGCGAACGTCCCGATGATCACTTTGGCGACTGCACACCCGGCCAAGTTCCCGGCTGCGGTCGAGAATGCGAGTGGCGTACATCCGCCTCTTCCCTCTCGCATGTCTGATCTGTATGAACGTCCGGAACGGGTGACCCGCATCGCCAATGATCTGGGCGCCCTTGAGGATCATATCAAAGGGCATATCGCCGAGTGACTGTCAGACAAGACCAACTGAAGAACGGCTTCCGTATCGTCAGTGAACATATGCCGGGGCTGCAATCTGCGGCCATAGGCATCTGGGTAACCGCCGGTGCGCGCAATGAGCGGATCGAACAGAATGGCATAGCCCATTTCCTTGAGCATATGGCGTTCAAGGGAACCAAACGGCGATCCGCGCTGCAAATTGCCGAAGCGATCGAGGATGTGGGCGGGTATATCAACGCCTATACTTCGCGCGAGGTGACGGCATATTACGCGCGCGTTCTAAAAGACGATGTGGCGCTGGCGATGGATGTCATCGGTGACATCGTCCTGAACCCGATCTTCGATCCGCGCGAGATTGAGGTCGAACGCGGTGTGATCCTACAGGAAATCGGTCAGGCCTATGACACGCCCGACGATGTAATCTTTGACTGGCTGCAAGAGCAGAGCTATCACGATCAGCCCCTGGGCCGGACCATACTTGGCCCCACTGAACGCGTCAGCGCATTCTCGCGCGAGGATCTGTCGGGTTTCGTGGCCGAGCATTATGGCCCTGAACAGATGATCCTATCCGCTGCTGGTGCGGTGGATCACGATGCACTGATGAAAACGGCCGAAGAGATGTTTGGTCACCTGCAACCACGCAAGGGTTTGATCCCTGAAGTGGCCCGATTTACCGGTGGTGAGGCGCGGCAGGAGAAAGAACTGGAGCAAGCTCATTTCGCTTTGGCGCTGGAAAGCCCCGGCTATCGCGACGACGCGATCTATACCGCGCAGATTTATTCGACCGCGCTGGGCGGGGGTATGTCTTCGCGCTTGTTTCAGGAAGTGCGGGAAACGCGCGGGCTTTGCTATACGATCTTTGCCCAGGCTGGCGCCTATGCCGACACCGGCACTACTACGATCTACGCGGGGACATCTGCGGATCAGATCGGTGAGTTGGCGACGATCACCATTGACGAAATGAAACGTGCCGCCGAGGATATGAGCCCCGAAGAGGTCGCGCGTGCTCGTGCGCAAATGAAGGCCGGAATGCTGATGGGGCTGGAAAGCCCCTCGAACCGGGCCGAGCGTCTGGCGCGTCTGGTGCAGATCTGGGGACGGGTGCCGTCGCTTGAGGATACTGTTGCCAAGATTGACGCGGTCAGCACCGAAGATGTCCGCAGCTTTGCCGAGCAGATAGCAGCACAAGCGCCAGCGGCGCTGGCGCTGTATGGTCCGGTATCAGGTGCACCCACACTCGCGGACTTGCAGGAGAGGCGCGCGGCGTGATGCTTCTGGGCAGACGCAAGCTGAAACTTGAAACCGAGCGGCTCAGCTTGCGCCCGCCCGTGCACTCCGACTTTAATGACTGGGCAGCGCTGCGGCGCTCGTCCAGAGATTTTCTGACCCAGTGGGAGCCGATCTGGGCTTCGGATCATCTGAGCCGGAAGTCCTTTACCAACCGGGTCTACTGGGCGCAGCGATCTGTTGCGAGCGGGACGGCGATTCCGTTGTTCCTGTTCCGGCGCTCTGATGACCTGCTGGTTGGTGCGATCACGCTGGACAATGTGCGCCGTGGCCCGGCACAGGCGGGGACCCTGGGCTATTGGACCGGTCAGGCTTTTGCCCGCAACGGCTATATGCGCGAAGCTATTGGCGCGGTGGTCCATCATGCCTTCACGCGGTTGGACCTGAGTCGGATCGAGGCGGCGTGTTTGCCCGAAAACAAACCTTCGCGTGGGTTGCTGGAAAGCTCGGGCTTTAAATACGAAGGCGTGGCGCAGTCCTATCTGCAGATTGACGGGCGCTGGCGAACGCATGTGTTATATGCCTGCCTGCGCTCAGACCGGCGCGGGAAGACCGAAGCCGGGTAGGTGGCCTCGGTGAGGCCATTGGGGCTCTGCCCCAAACCCCGAGGTATTTTAGGCCAGATGAACTAGGGGCATGACTTGGCGGGCACTTGCGCTACAATCACGTTATGCGCTGGGTGGTTTTTTCATTTTTGGTGATCTCGGGCGGGGCTGTGGCACAGGAGTGGCGGCCAAGCCATTGCATCGCCATTGCGGATGCGGCACCAGGGATCGAATACCTGCATAAAGCGGGGTGGCAAGATCCGGTGCCGGAGTATTCCGTCCGGATCAGCTATGTCGCGCATGCGTCATTCCTGATCCAGACACCGGGCGGGTTGAACGCTGTGACGGATTTTACCGGCTTTATCGGCGGGGCCAGCTTGATTCCCGATGTGGTGACGATGAACCACGCCCATGGCACGCATTGGACCGCGCATCCCGATCCAGCCATCCCGCATGTGCTGCCGGGTTGGGGTGTATTCGGGCAGGGGATCGAACATCACCTGGATCTGGAAGAGATGTTGGTGCGCAATGTCTCGACCGATATCCGGTCCGTCTATGGCGGGGTCGAAGAACGTGGCAATTCGATCTTTGTGTTTGAGGTGGCGGGCTTGTGTATCGGGCATCTGGGTCATCTGCACCACGTCCCATCGGACGCGCAATTTGCGGCCCTTGGACGGTTGGATGTTGTTATGGCAGCGGTGGATGGTGGAACGACCATGCCGCTGCCCGAAATGATTACAGTTCTGAAACGGTTGAAGAGTTCGGTCATCATTCCGATGCATTGGTTTTCAGACTATTCGCTGGATCGGTTTCTGGCGGATGTCAGGGGCGATTTCCCGGTTGAGCGCGATGGCGTGTCGGAAATCACCGTATCCCTGCGCTCACTTCCGGACCGGCCAACGGTGGTTGTGTTAGAGCCGCAATACCTGATCGAGTTGGAATAGGGCTTGTCGGGACCTGTTGCCTTGGGCAAGGAATGGGCATGACCCTGAATCCCGCAGACGATCAATTCGCCCAATCAATTCGCGCCGCCTTGCCGGATGAAGTGCTGCGACCGGTCACCGCGCGATATCTCGAGGAGCCGCGCCGTCGGATTTCCGGGCAGGCGGGGGTGCTTGCGGTGCCCAGAACGGCCGAGGAGGTGGCGGTTCTGATCCGATTGGCTGCCGAGGCATCGGTCCCGGTGGTGCCATATGGGGGCGGCACCGGTGTGGTTGGCGGTCAGGTGACGTCGGACGGGCCTGCGCCTTTGCTGATCTCGCTAGAGCGGATGACAGCCATCCGGGCTGTCTATCCGACAGAGAATGTGATGATTGCAGAAGGTGGTGTGATCCTTGCAGATGTGCAGGCGGCTGCCGAAGGCGCGAACCGGTTATTTCCACTTTCCCTTGCCTCACAGGGGTCATGTAGGATCGGAGGGAACCTGTCGACAAATGCAGGGGGGGTTAACGTGTTGCGCTATGGAAACGCCCGTGACCTGTGTCTGGGCCTTGAGGCGGTTCTACCAAGTGGCGAAATCTGGCATGGGCTCAGCCGGTTGCGAAAGGACAATACCGGGTATGATCTGCGCAATCTTTTGATCGGAGCCGAAGGGACGCTAGGGATCATCACTGCGGCGGCACTCAAGCTGTTTCCCCGCCCTGAGGCGGTTGGAACGGCCATGGTTCAGGTCACCTCTGCCGAAGCGGCGGTTGATTTGCTGGCGCTGGCGCGGGACCTCATGGGGGACAGCGTCAGTGCATTTGAATTGCTTCACCAACAGGGTCTTTTGTTCCTGAGTGAGGTTCTGCCAGACACGCGGCAGGCCTTTGCCGAGCCGCCCGAATGGTCTGTACTGATCGAGATTGGCTTGTCGATGGGCCAATCACCTGAAACCGCGTTTGAGGTGCTGTACGAGGCCGCTGAGGCACGTGGGCTGGTCACGGATGCGGTGATTGCACAAAGTGAGGCGCAGCGCCGGGATATTTGGGCCGTGCGCGAGCGTATTCCGGATGCAAACCGGCTGATCGGGTCGGTCTCAAGCCACGATATCTCGGTGCCGATCTCGGCCATCCCAGAATTTATCCGGCGTGGTGCAGATGTTGTGGCCGCGCTTGGTCCGTATCGGGTGAACTGTTTCGGGCATCTGGGCGACGGGAACCTACATTACAATGTGTTTCCGCCAAACGGGCATTCCCGGTCAGAGTATGACGCCGAAAGTGCAAAGGTAAAAAGGGCCGTTCATGACCTTGTGCATGAGTTCCAGGGCTCTGTCAGCGCAGAGCACGGTATCGGGCGATTGAAGACCGAAGATCTGGAGCGATATGGCGATCCGGTCAAACTGAGCGCGATGCGGGCGATCAAATCGGCGTTGGACCCCAAAGGGATCATGAATCCCGGCGCGGTCCTGCGGCTGTAAGTGCGGGATCCGTCAGAGTCCTTCGAATTCGCACAGGACATGAACATCCATGCCCATCTCTTCCAGAACCTTGCGCCCGCCCAGTTCTGGCAGGTCAATGATGAAGGAACATGACACGATCTCGCCGCCCAGCCGTTCGATCAGTTTGATCCCGGCGGCGGCGGTGCCTCCGGTGGCTAGCAGGTCATCCACGACCAGAATTTTCTCACCCGGTTGGATGGCGTCATCGTGAATCTCGACGATAGCCTCGCCATATTCCAGCGTGTAATCTTGGCTGATTGTTGTGCCGGGCAGCTTGCCCTTTTTGCGGATGGGGACGAAACCGACGCTCAGCTGATGAGCGATGGCGCCGCCCAAAATGAAACCGCGCGCCTCAAGCCCCACGACCTTGTCGATCTGTTCGCCAGCATAGGGGTGCAACATCTGGTCAATCGCCATGCGAAACCCGCGCGGGTCCGCAAACAAGGTGGTGACATCCCGAAACATGATCCCTTCGTGCGGAAAATCGACGATGGTTCGGATGTAATCCTTGACCGACTTGTTTCTTGACATGACCAACCCCTTCTGGCGTCAAAACACGCTGGGTTGTTTGGCCCATCGGGGACGGTCATGCAAGAACAGAATGAACGTGCTGGCTTGCAATCTTCCTAGAACGTGCGATTGCCTATCTCACCGAAAAAACCAGATAGGTTTTCCGAGACGTCGTCTTTTTTAGCCAATGCGTTGGTTCCGAAAAAGAATTACCTGAATTGAACACAGGCTACTTGCAAAGATTCCGCAAGGTTGTTAGCTGCCCATCATATGTTTTATATATATACTAAGTATATACGTTTTATTTCTTCTGAAGTCTTTTGGAGACAAAGTGCATGTCAGGGACAGATCGTAAGATTTCAGTCAAAAAGGACAGCCAGCTGGTTCTGCGGCTGGATCGTGGCGAGCGCGATGCTTTTGTAGAGCTGTGCAGGGAACTCGACACGTCGGCGGCGCGGGAAATCAGGCGGTTTATTCGCGGATTTATGAAGGATCACGCTGTAGATTAGGCCCTCAGGCCGGGCGACGCAGGATTGACGTGGCGATCCCCATACCGATCAGGGTCAGCCCCCCGAAACGCGTCAATGCGCGAATGGTGCTTGCGCGGCCGATCATATGGCGCAGCCGATCTGCCAAAAGGGCATAGGCCAATGCGTTCAACCAGGCCAGCCCGACGAAGGTGCCTATCAGGATCGCGAATTGAGGGCCCATAGGTTCGGCAGGGCGCAGGAATTGCGGCACGAAGGCGATAAAGAACGCAATCGATTTGGGGTTCAGGGCGGTTACAGCGGCCGCGTGACCAAAGACGCCTCGCGCAGTGATATCTGCGTCAGGTTCAACCGCTTGCAGCCCCGCCGATGGGGCGCTGCGCAGTAACTTGATGCCCAGCCAGACCAGATAGGCCGCGCCGACCCACTTTAGGACAGAAAACAACGTAGCTGAGGCCAGCACCAACGCCCCCAATCCCAGCAATGAGGCTGTCATGGCCACCAAATCGCCAACCGCCACCCCGGTGGCCGAGGCTACGGCAACGCTGCGGCCTTTGGACAGCGCATAGCTGAGCACCAGCAGAACAGTGGGGCCGGGGATCAGCAGCAAAGCGGTGGATGCGGCCACAAAGGCCAGCCAGATGTCAAAGGGCATGTGATCTCTGATTAAGATACGCCAGTATCAAGCTTTGGTGATGGGCAAAGGTCAAGCCCCTGAGGGCCGGGTCACGCGGTGCATCAACGCCTCAAGTGGTCCGCGTCTGAAGCGCAGAAACCATAGCAGCGCAAATCCTGAGGACAGCACGCAGAAACCCAAGGCGTAGCCAGCGATCTGTGGTGCGCTGAGCGATCCGTCCAGCAGGTCGGACTCGTCCAGAATGCCCATCCCAATCACGATATGTGCGATATACAGCGTCAGGCTTTGCCGCCCAGGCGCAGTCAGCGCCATCGCGGCGCCCAGCCCTTGAATCCGCGGCCAGAGCTTTAGCAACAGGCCGATCACCACACAGGCGGTTCCAGCCCCGGCCAAAATGTAAATCGGCCCCGGAGGGATGGATTGAGTGCCCAGATAGGCGGCCAGGTCAGGATCGGTTGTCAGCTTTTGCGGAAACAGGGCCAGAACCGCTGCGCCAAATCCCCACATGATCAACCGGTGCTGAACACAGACCGTCTGTAGTTGCGATCGCCCAATCGCCATACCGATCAGCAAGAACGCTGCCCAAGGTAGAACGGGGTGCCAACCATTGAACAGCAAGTTTCGTACAAAGCCCTGTATCGTCCACAGGTCGGTATGGGTCAGGGAAACCCAATCCCATCCCTGATTGTAGTCAAAGATAAGATTGGCGAGAACAGCCAGGACAACGACACTGCATGCCCCAAGCCACAAACCAAAGATGGACGAGGACAGAAACGCCGCGCCGACAACAAAATACAATGCATAGAAATGCAGGATATCGGCCTCAAACATGGTCATGTTGATCAGGCCAAGTACGAACAGAAATGCAGCCCGTCGTAACAGAATTCCAGCAGAAGGGCTGGACAGGCCAATACCGATCCCGGCCAGAATGACAAACAATGCAGCAGCACGACCTTCCAGTGCATCGACAAGCGCCGATGCCCAGTCATCTACCGGTTTGACCTGCGCCGCGATGCGAAAGTTCACCAGCACCATGCCGCAAAATGCCAGAAAGCGTGCGGCGTCCAGGGCCTCGAGCCGTTTCATTCCTATCCTCTTCGTTCCCTGCCGCCCGTACCGAACTTAAAAGGCTGCCTTTCGGTTAAGTACTGATGCGGCCGACCGGAATAGGCGCTGATACCAATCGCTAGAGCACCCGCCCCGCGACTGCGTCCAATTTCGCCAGCAGCGCCGGATCACGCTTTTCTGGCGCGGTCAGGATCGCGTATTCCAGCGCCCGGTCACACCCGTGCGGGCAGGGCAGGCGCTCTGCCCCCAGCAACTCTGGCAAGCCCTTGACCAGCGCCCTGCCTTTTTCGGCGTTCCCGGACAGGGTGGCGATAATGGCGGTCACGTCGACCTCGCCATGGTCCGGGTGCCAACTGTCATAGTCGGTGACCATCGCGATCGAAGCATAACAAAGCTCGGCTTCTCGGGCGAGTTTAGCCTCGGGCATGTTGGTCATTCCGATCACATCGCAGCCCCAATGCTCGCGGTACATTTTGGATTCTGCCAGTGTCGAGAACTGCGGCCCCTCCATCGCCAGATAGGTGCCGTCGCGATGAACGGTGATGCCGGCGGCCTTGCCAGCAGTCTCACAAGCATCTGACAAGCGCGGGCAGGTTGGGTGTGCAACGCTGACATGGGCCACGCAGCCAGAGCCAAAAAAGCTTTTGTCCCGCGCAAAGGTGCGATCGATGAACTGGTCGACGACAACAAAATCTCCGGGCGCCATATGCTCGCGGAATGATCCGCAGGCCGAGATCGAGATCACATCCGTGATCCCCAGACGTTTCAGCGCGTCAATATTGGCGCGATAGGGCACGTCCGTCGGCGAATGAATGTGGCCACGCCCGTGGCGAGGCAGGAACGCCATCTCGATCCCGTTCAGCGCGCCGGTCAGTATTTGGTCCGAAGGTTTACCCCAAGGCGTTTCAACCGAGACCCATTGCGCATTCTCCAATCCGTCGATGTCGTAAATGCCTGATCCGCCGATGACGGCAATCTTGGTCTGGGTCACTGGTTTTCTCCGATTACGGTGCTTGTTCAATGATTTGTGCGCTGGGCTGCCTGGTTTGACAAGGGTGAACGCCCAGTGGTTCTATCACTTTTTCGCAGGGGTTTGGGTCGTTGCTATCCGAGCCAGGCAGAGCATCAAGCCAAGGTGTGACGGCAACGAACCGACATCAATTCACCTATTCGCGAGATATGTGCTATGCGTGCTGCGCATATCAGCCTCCCGCCTGATGCGGTGGCTCAAAAACCGGTTCACAGATAGAAGTCCCTTTTTCGCGCGAACCCATAAACCAACAGGACGCCCTATGCCCCGAGCTATGCTGGCAAGCTTTGCCAATCGTATCGCCAAACCTGATCTTCGTTGGGTTCCGGATGAGGGCCTGACCGTCTCGCGCCTTCGGATCGAGCTGCTGTCCGGCCTGACGGTTGCACTTGCTTTGGTCCCTGAGGCGGTGGCCTTTGCGTTTGTCGCGGGCGTGCATCCTCTGGTTGGTTTGTATGCTGCGTTCATGGTGGGGCTGATCACTGCACTGATCGGTGGACGTCCGGGTATGATTTCGGGCGCAACCGGGGCGCTGGCCGTGGTGATGGTTGCCTTGGTGGCAGAACATGGGGTCGAATACCTCTTCGCTACAGTGGTTTTGATGGGAATACTGCAGCTGATCGCAGGGGCGATGCACTGGGGGCGTTTTATCAGGCTGGTACCGCATCCAGTGATGCTGGGGTTTGTGAACGGATTGGCCATCGTGATTTTTCTGGCCCAGATGGGCCAGTTCAAAGTTCCCGGCAGCATGGAAAACACGGGCCATGGCATGAGCGGTGGCGAATGGCTTTCCGGTATTCAGCTTTTTACCATGTTGGGTCTGGTCGGCCTGACTATGGCGGTGATCCTTATCGTGCCGCGCATTACACGCATTGTCCCGGCGCCTTTGGCAGGGATCATGGTCGTCGCAGCATTGGTGATTGGTTTTGGACTGGACGTCCCACGGGTGGGCGATCTTGCCTCGATCGAAGGTGGCTTGCCGCCGTTCCACATCCCGATGGTGCCGCTGAACTGGGAGACGTTTGAGATCATCCTGCCATACGCCGTAATATTGGCAGCGATTGGCCTGATCGAGTCGCTTCTGACGCTGAACCTTGTTGGCGAAATCACCAGCAAACGTGGCGGTGCCTCGCAAGAATGTATCGCCCAAGGGTTTGCCAATGTGGCCACTGGCTTTTTCGGAGGCATGGGCGGCTGTGCCATGATAGGTCAGTCCATGATCAACGTGAAATCAGGTGGGCGTACGCGCATTGCCGGTATCGCAGCGGCGCTGTTCCTGTTGGTATTCATCCTGTTCGCCTCCCCGCTGATTGAGCAGATTCCATTGGCCGCTTTGGTCGGGGTCATGTTCATGGTGGTGATCGGGACCTTCGCCTGGAATTCGTTCAAGATCATGCGCAAAGTGCCTTTGATGGACGCGTTTGTCATCGTGCTGGTGACAGTCGTGACTGTGATGGAGGACCTGGCGGTAGCGGTTGTTGTTGGTGTGATCGTCTCGGCCCTGGCTTATGCTTGGAATAACGCCAAGCGTATCCATGCAATCACCCGCGATTCACTGACGGAAAAAGGCGCAAAGGTCTACGAGATTCAAGGGCCGCTGTTCTTTGGTTCGTCCGAGGGATTTGTTGAGATATTCGACGTTTCAAACGACCCGGAAACCGTGATTGTCGATTTTGCCGAAAGCCGTGTGGTGGATCAGTCGGCATTGCAGGCCATCGAGAACATCGCTTCGAAATATGAAGCCGCAGGAAAGCGCGTCATGCTCCGTCACCTCAGTCGTGACTGTCACAAACTGCTGAACAAGGCAGGCCATTTGATGGTCGACAGCGACGATGACCCCGATTACGCGCTGGCGGTCGATTATTCTGTTCGCACCGGCATTCTGGGTGGGCACTGATTGTGAAAGGCGGCCAAATGGGCCGCCTTTTTTAGGGGGCTAAACGCTCCAGCATATCGACGTTTCCGGACAGCAGAGCACTTTTGGCTTCGGTAATCAGATCAGTTGGCCAATCCCACCACTTCAAAGCAAGCAGCCGGTCGATTGTACCGGCCTCAAACCGATACCGTCGTACTTCTGCAGGATTGCCTGTCACGATTGCATAAGGCGGTACTGTTCCGCGCACGACGGATCCTGCACCGATAATGGCGCCATCTCCGATTTCAGCGCCAGGCATGATCAAGGCACCGTATGCGATCCAAACGTCATTTCCGATCACGGTATCGCGCCTGTCAGGTTGATATTCCAACAGCTTTTCGGGATCGAAAACGGGAAAAGGATAGCATGTCGCCCCGCTCATGGCGTGATTGGCCGATGAAGTGATGAACCGGACGCCGTGGGCGATTTGACAGAATCTACCCAAGACAAGTTTTTCGCGGGAAAACGGGAATAGATAAGGGGCAAGGCGTTGCGCCCAATCCTCTGGTGCGTCGAAATCCGACGCATAGCTGTATTCACCGGCTTCTATTCTGGGGTGGTCGATAGCCTGAGACAGTAAGACCGTTCCCGGGTGGTCCGAGCCGTCAGGCAATGTGATTGGGTATCGGCGCGATGCGTCAGGTAAAGGCATTAGTCATCCGGTCTTGAAAGGCTGAACAGCTCGGACGCAACCGAATAATCCCGGTAGCCAAGCCGTGCCAGTGGTTTGAAAGACGTCACATCGAATTTGCCATCCCGCATATGGTCGTCGTTCAGATGCACTCCTGTCACTTCGCCAAACACAACCCGGTTCGCCTGTCCGGGCAGGGTCACGATCTGCGTGAGCTTGCATTCCAATGCGGCTGGGGCACCTTCGACACGGGCGCAGGGGATGGTCTCGCATTCGATTGCAGTAAGGCCGGCGTGTTTGAACTCGTCGACATGTTTGGGCAGCGCGGCTGAACTGGCGTTCATTGCGTCGCGGTGGGCGTGGGCGACAACGTTCACGCAGAATACGCTTGTTGCCTCGATATTGGTGATGCTGTCCTTTCCACCGTCCTGATCGGCCTTGGTTCCGGTCGAGGCAAACATGACCTGCGGAGGTGTGTAGGCCACACCATTAAAGAACGAATAGGGCGCGAGGTTGTTGGTCCCATCCGCGCCACGGGTTGATATCCAGCCGATCGGGCGGGGGGTGATGATGGCGTTGAACGGATTGTGTGGCAGGCCATGGCCGTCTTCTGGGCGATAGAACATAAGGTCTCCAAGCGTTTGCCCAAGGCGTAACGAAGTGCTAGGGCGAATTCCAGCTAGGAAAAGAGGGCAGGGTGCAGCAATTCGTGATCAGGCCGGAGGAGCCGGACGATTGGTGGGAAGTCGAGGCTTTGTACGATTTGTGCTTTGCGCCCGGGCGCGAAGCGCTGTCTTCGTATCGCCTGCGCGATGATGTTCCGCCAATGTCAGGCTTGTCACAAGTGGTGCGGGACGGGCAGGATATCCTGGCCGGTGCAATAAGATTCTGGCCCGTGCATGTTGGCGATCAGGACGCGCTGCTTTTGGGCCCTGTGGCCGTCCACCCGACCCATCAAGGTGAAGGACTGGGTGGATTTTTGATCCATGAAGGATTGCGGGCCGGGCGAACCAAGGGTTGGGACAGGGTCATGTTGGTCGGGGATGCACCCTATTATGCTCGGTTTGGTTTCACCCGTCTGACCGGGGTCGAGATGCCCCCGCCAACCAACCCGGATCGGGTTCTGGGCGTGGACCTGATACCCGGCGGATGGGACGGAATAACTGGTCCGGTAACCCGCTGGAACCGCTGAGCTATTGAAACCGTTGCGGTAAGTGCCGATGTTCTGGGGGCAGGAGGGTACTTATGCAGGACATGGTTCTTGTCGGAAAACTCAATGCCGAAGCGGAACTGGACCGTTTGGCCGGATTTTACCAATCCGCCGGAGGGCCGGGCGTCAAGTTGTTGAACAGTGTCGGTGGCTCGGCAGAGTCATTGCTTGAACAGCTGCCGCCATCTGTGCGCGAAGTCCTAACCGGGGCGACAGAAAAGGCGCTTTGGATTGCGATGAACGCGGCTGAAGGGTCGCGTAGGGCGGTGCCCGATCAGTTGCCATGGGTCAATACGGCCCTGACGACAGCCATGGGAGCTGCAGGCGGTATCGGTGGCGTTCCGACCGCATTGATGGAGTTACCAGCAACCACGACTATGCTGCTGCGTTCAATTCAGGGCGCTGCGGCGCGCGAAGGGTTTGACCCTTCTGAGGATGGTGTCAAATTCGACTGTGTCCGGGTATTGTCAGCCGCTGGTCCGATGTCTTTCGATGACGGCGCGGATCTGGGTTTCTTTTCGGCGCGCCTGACCCTGACAGGCCCAGCTTTGCAAAAGCTGATATCTGCCGTTGCCCCGAAACTGGCGGTGGTTTTGGGGCAAAAACTGGCTGCGCAATCTGTGCCTGTGTTGGGCGCCATAGCCGGCGGCGGTACGAATTATGTCTATACACGCTATTACCAACAGATCGCCCGCGTCCATTTTGGCCTGAGGCGGCTGTCAGTAGATGCCGATATTCCGCATGAGGTTCTGATCCGCAAACTTGAGGCGCGGATGCAAGGGATTGAAAAATAACGCTTCATATGGCATTCTTCAGGCGCAGGTCCGATAAATAAGCGCAAAAGCGCACCGGGCAGGCGGATAAAACGTTCCCTGGAGAGGCAGCAGGACGTGATCGAGCAAAGGCAACTCAACCTGCATCAAGCGGGCACTGTGCGAGTCGTACGGCAATCGGCAGCTCTGTGCTATCGTGTCCAACGCGGCACGCCTCAGGTGTTGCTCATTACAACGCGTGGTTCCGGTCGTTGGATAATACCCAAGGGGAATTTGATCGAAGGCCTCTCACCCTCCGGGACAGCCAGTCAAGAAGCCTGGGAAGAGGCGGGTGTGACCGGTACTTGCACTCCAAATGCCTTTGGGCAGTTCCTGCATTACAAGCGGAGGTACAAGAAAGGATCAGCGGTTTATCTGGTCGATGTCTATCCGCTGGTGGTCAAATCCCTGGCCGCGCGATACCCTGAATGGCAAGAGCGCAAGCGCAGGTGGTTTTCGCTGGGACATGCCGCCTCTCGGGTTAATTCGCCCGATCTTGCATCATTGTTACGCAATGTAGAGCATTTGTATCACTGATGTCCCCCTCAGGGGCTTGCCATTGCAATAGTGGTTGGTATCTATTTGGCATCCGACATCTGGACAGAACATGATTCAATATGCGTTGAAATGTAATAGCGGTCACAGCTTTGACAGTTGGTTTCAATCAGCCGCCGCTTACGACAAACTTGCCGCCGCGGGCATGGTGACATGCGCTGTGTGCGGTGATCCGCAAGTTGAAAAAGCAATCATGACCCCGCGTGTCCGCCCCGGACGTACGGTCGAATCTCGTGCCACGGTTCCGACATCTCGGGATGAGGTCGTCAACATGGCTACGCCAAGCGTTGATGTCGAGAAAGCCCTTTCTGAGCTGCGGCGCAAAGTCGAGGACAACTCGGATTATGTTGGCAAGGATTTTGCCAAAGAGGCCCGTAAGATACATTTGGGCGACGCGCCGGAACGTGCGATCTATGGCGAGGCCAAGCCAGAAGAAGCCAGGGCATTGATCGATGACGGCGTTCCTGTTGCGCCGCTGCCTTTCGTACCTTCGCGCAAGACGAACTAGCCCATGCATGTTGTTATCACCGGTGCTGGGCGGGGGATCGGAAAGGTTCTGGCGGACAGGTATCGGGCGCAAGGATGCGATGTAACGGGCACGGCTCGGGATGGCAGCGCGGAGGTGGCGCTGGATGTAACAGACCCAAAACAACATAAAGCGATGGCGGAAAAACTGGCAATGCGCCCTGTTGATCTGCTGGTCTGCAATGCCGGTGTATATCTGGATAAATCCCAAACCATCGATGGCTACCCCGCCGAAATGTGGGCGCAGAGTTTCGCTGCCAATGTGACGGGGGTCTTTCTGACAGTTCAGGCCTTGTTGCCCAATCTGCGCGCGGCACAGGGAAAGATTGCGATTTTATCCTCGCAGATGGCCTCGCACACGCGGGCGCCTGGTGGCAGCTATATCTACCGCTCGTCCAAGGCGGCGGTTCTGAACCTGGGGCGCAATCTTGCTGTGGACCTGCGCGGCGACGGCATTTCAGTAGGCATTTACCATCCCGGCTGGGTTCAGACGGATATGGGTGGGACCGGGGCTGATATCACGGTTGATAAGGCTGTTCAGGGCCTAATCAACCGTTTCGATACTCTGTCACTTGAAAGTACCGGGTGCTTTGAAACCTATGAAGGCCAGTCGCACCCTTACTGACGGGCAAGAGCGACTTTAGGGATCTCATATACCTCACCGGGATCAACGAAAATCACCATAACATCGCCTCGGTTTTCATAGGTGATCTTAGCTGCCGAATTTGTTGAATCCGGGATGCCATCGGTGAAATAGATGTTGCGGACTTCGCCATTTCCCATCGCAACCGCAAGCGTAGAGCTGCCGTCGTCACGGCGCCGCATTTCGGCGTTGCAAGTGCGCATCGCCTCGCCTGGGCTGGTCGCACAGGGCACCTTCCCCAAGGCGTTTTGACCGTCGGTGCCGGTCAGCGAGGCGACTTGCGCCGCCGCAGGTGTGGAAAATAGGGCAAGGACAAGGGCAAGACGGTGCATTGAATACCTCGTAGTGAATTTGATGCGTCAGGCTTACACCGTCATACGCGGTTGTAAAGCGATGCTAGGCCCCGACTGATGCGGTATTGCACTCTTGCTCTTGCGGCCCCCCTCGCATAAGACGCACGGGATCTGAATTCCAAGGCGCGGAGACATCAGCCCCCATGCCCGTACTCGTGATGAAATTCGGCGGCACATCCGTCGCAAATCTGGACCGTATCCGCCGTGCTGCAAAGCGCATCGGCGTTGAGGTGGCCAAGGGTTATGACGTGATCGTCATCGTCTCGGCCATGTCGGGCAAGACCAACGAGCTGGTGGGCTGGGTCAACGAAACCTCGCCACTGTTTGATGCGCGCGAATATGACGCCGTGGTGTCTTCGGGGGAAAACGTCACCGCCGGCCTTATGGCGCTGACATTGCAAGAGATGGACGTACCAGCCCGCAGTTGGCAGGGCTGGCAGGTGCCGTTGCTGACCACCAGCGCCCACAGCCAGGCCCGGATCGAGGATATTCCGACCGACAACCTGAACCAGAAATTCGGCGAGGGCATGAAAGTGGCCGTTGTCGCGGGTTTCCAGGGTCTCAGCCCTGAAGGCCGTATCACGACACTGGGCCGTGGCGGGTCGGATACCACTGCGGTGGCCTTTGCTGCCGCATTCGGGGCCGAGCGCTGCGACATCTATACCGATGTAGACGGCGTTTACACGACCGACCCGCGCATCTGCCAAAAAGCGCGTAAGCTGGATCGGATCTCATTCGAAGAAATGCTGGAACTGGCCTCGCTTGGGGCTAAGGTGCTGCAAACCCGCTCGGTTGAGCTGGCGATGCGATATAAAGTGAAATTGCGCGTTCTCTCAAGTTTTGAAGAACAATCCGACGAGGCCGGTACGCTGGTCTGCGACGAGGAGGATATCATGGAATCCAATGTTGTGGCCGGTGTGGCCTATTCTCGTGACGAGGCCAAGATGACCGTCGTTTCCGTGGCGGACCGCCCCGGTATCGCCTCGATCATCTTTACGGCGCTTAGCGACGCGGGCGTGAATGTGGATATGATCGTTCAGAACATCTCGGACGAAGGGCGCACGGATATGACCTTTTCCTGCCCCACGGATCAGGTGACGCGCGCCGAAAAGGCGCTGTTGGCTGTGAAAGACCGGGGAGAGCTGAACTATGCCGACCTGGTCGCAGATAATGATGTCTGCAAGGTTTCTGTGGTCGGGATTGGAATGCGTTCGCAATCGGGTGTTGCGGCCAAAATGTTCAAGATACTCTCGGATGAGGGTATCAACATCAAGGTCATTACAACCTCTGAGATAAAAATTTCCGTCTTGGTAGACAGGAAATACATGGAACTTGCGGTTCAGGCACTGCATGATGCCTTTGAATTGGACAAGGCGGCCTGAGCAATTCAGCCAAGGGTCACGCCTGAAACCTTAGACTGGTTGGGCTATGGCAGACGGCACAGAAACAGAATCCCGTAAGCTGCTGGGGCGGCTGCGTGAAGAGATGGCGAGCGAAGCTGCCGGTCAGGAACGTCTTGACCGGATCACTCACCTGATCGCAGACAGTATCCGGGCCGAAGTCTGCTCGATCTATCTGTTCCGCGACGAAGAAACCCTGGAACTTTGTGCGACCGAAGGCCTGTCGCCCGAGGCTGTTCATAAGACCCGTATGCGCATGGGCGAAGGACTGGTGGGGCGCGTCGCGAAATCCGGCAAAATCGTGAATACGCCCGATGCGCCGTCAGCCAAGGGCTTTCGCTATATGCCGGAAACGGGCGAGGAGCGATTCTCGTCTTTTCTGGGTGTGCCGATTCAGCGGCTGGGTGAAAAGCTTGGCGTTCTGGTTGTTCAGTCCCGCAACGCGCGCGAATATTCTGCGGATGAAGTTTATGCGCTGGAAGTGGTTGCAATGGTTCTGGCCGAAATGGCTGAACTGGGAGCATTCGTTGGCGAGGGCGCGGCCCTGTCGCCACGCCACCAGCAACCGGTTCAGTTTACAGGCGGCCCTGCACAAGAGGGCTCGGCCGAAGGCCATGTCTGGCTGCACGAACCGCGCGTTGTTGTTACCAACCCGATTGCCGATGACCCGCACCGCGAACAGGAGCGTCTGACCGAGGCGGTCGAAGAATTGCGCGTCGGTGTCGACAAGATGCTCGAGATATCCAAGAACGGCGACAAGGAACAGCTACAGGTTCTGGAAGCCTATCGCATGTTCGCCAACTCCAAAGGCTGGATGCGCCGGATGGAAGAGGACATTGCACTTGGGCTTAGCGCCGAAGCTGCGGTGGAAAAGGAACAATCCCAGGCGCGCGCGCGCATGAGCCAAGTCTCCGACCCCTATCTGCGCGAGCGATTGGCGGATTTGGACGATCTCAGCAACCGTCTGCTGCGCATTTTGACCGGGCAAGGGCAGACAAACAGTGCCGACCTGCCACCGGACCCAATCCTGGTTGCCCGGAATATCGGTCCAGGTGACCTGCTGGAATATGGCCGGTCCTTGAAAGGCATCGTGCTCGAAGAGGGCTCGGTCGGAAGCCATGCCACCATTGTTGCCCGTGCTTTGGCCATACCACTGGTGGTCCATGTTGGGCGCATTACGACCGAGGCCCTGAACGGAGACCATATCCTAGTTGATGGCGATCAGGGCACTGTGCAGCTCAGACCAGAAGATACCGTGGTCAGCGCGTTCCGTGATAAGGTCGCGATGCAGGCCAAGGCGCAGGAACGCTATGCCTCGATCCGCGAAACGCCAACGGTGACGCGGGATGGAGAGCGGATCAATCTGGTGATGAACGCGGGTCTGATGGCGGACCTGCCTTCGCTGAACAATTCCGGTGCCGAAGGCGTGGGCCTGTTTCGTACCGAGCTGCAGTTCCTGATCCGGAATAAGATGCCCAAGCGTTCCGAGCTTGTGACGCAATATCAGCGGGTTCTGGATGCGGCCGATAAAAAGCGCGTGGTATTTCGCACGCTGGATATCGGGTCCGACAAAGTTCTGCCCTACATGAAACATATCGAGGAGCCGAACCCGGCCTTAGGCTGGCGCGCAATTCGGGTTGGCCTGGATAAACGCGGCGTGATGCGGATGCAGCTGCAGGCTCTGATCCGGGCCGCCAATGGTCGTCCGTTGACAGTCATGTTCCCATTCGTGGCACAAGCCGAAGAGTATTATGAAGCGCGATGGGAAGTGAATAAGACCATCGACCGCGAGAAACGTCTGGGCCATGCCCTGCCTGAAAATATTGAAGTCGGAGCGATGTTGGAAACACCCTCGCTCGCTTTTGCACCGCAGAAGTTTTTTGACGAAGTCGATTTCATTTCGATTGGTGGCAATGATCTGAAACAGTTCTTCTTTGCTGCCGACCGTGAAAACGAGTTGGTCCGCCGCCGCTATGACTCGCTGAATGTCAGTTTCCTGACTTTTATCGAACGGATCGTAGAACGCTGCAACATCTCGGATACGCCACTCAGCTTCTGCGGTGAAGACGCAGGACGCCCGGTCGAGGCGCTGTGTCTGGCCGCGATGGGAATCCGGACGTTGTCGATGCGCCCGGCGTCGATTGGGCCGGTCAAAAGCGTATTGTTGCGTGCAGATCTGCAAGCAGTGCGCAAGATCATATCGGACGCTCGTCATCGCGGAGAGCAATCCGTGCGACCAGCTGTGATGGAATGGTTGCGCAGCCAGGGGTAGTGCGTCAAATCCACCCTTGCTTTCTTTTCTCGCTTTGCCTAAGGAAATGGTGAATGTTAGCGATAACATTTTCTATTCACCGGCGCTGTTAGCTTTAAGTGCTATTGTGGTTCAGCAGAGGATTGAAGGAGCCCGACGATGGTTTCACGCGTAATTCCCGTTAACCCGTTCGATCTGGTGCTGTTTGGCGCGACCGGTGATCTGGCGCAGCGAAAAATTCTGCCGGGTTTGTGTCATCGTTTTGAAGTCGGCCAGATGCCAGACGAAGCCCGGATTATCGGGTCTGCCCGATCCGCCATTGATAGCGACGCGTTTCGGGATCAGATACGCGCCTCGATGAAAGAGTTCGCGCCGGAATTCAAAAAAGACGTTCTGGACCGCTTTCTGTCACGCGTGGAATATGTACAGGTTGATGCCTTGGGTGATGCGGGCTGGGACAATCTGGCCAAGTCATTGCGCCCAGACGTTGTGCGAGCGTTTTACCTTTCTGTCGGCCCAAGCTTGTTCTCGGGCATTGCGAAACGGCTGAACGATCACGATCTTGCAACGCCTGACAGTCGTATCGTTGTGGAAAAGCCGTTTGGTCATGATCTGGCCTCGGCCAAGGCGCTGAACGAAGGGCTGCGCGCCTGTTTCGAAGAACATCAGATCTATAGGATCGACCACTATTTGGGCAAAGAGACCGTGCAGAACCTGATGGCCCTGCGCTTTGCCAATTCCCTGTTCGAGCCGTTGTGGAACGCAACACATGTCGACCACGTCCAGATCACAGTGGCTGAAACCGTCGGCGTCGAGGGGCGCGGGGCCTATTACGATCAGTCGGGTGCAATGCGGGATATGATCCAGAACCACTTGGTACAGCTGCTGTGCCTGACAGCGATGGAGCCGCCGTCCAAGTTCTCTCCCAACGCGGTTCGCGATGAAAAGGTCAAAGTGATCGAGGCGCTTGAGCCGGTGATGCCTGCGGATATCGCCCGCGGTCAATACCGCACGGGCGAGGGCGGTGACGGGTATCTGGACCATGTCGGCAACCCTGCAAGCCGGACAGAAAGCTATATTGCGCTAAAGGTTCATTTGGGTAACTGGCGTTGGGCTGGGGTGCCTTTTTATCTGCGCACCGGAAAACGTTTGCGTGCGCGCGAGTCGGAAATCGCCGTCTACTTCAAGGATCCTCCACACACTATCTTCCCCAATGTAGGGCCATTGCATGGAAATGTGCTGGTGATCCGTCTGCAACCGGACGAAGGGATCACCCTGCGCACCACCATCAAAGATCCCGGTCCGGGCGGGTTCCGCCTGTCGGATGTGTCGCTGGATATGAGCTTTGCCGAGGCGTTGGGCGCAGATGCGCGGGCTCAGGACGCTTATGAACGGCTGGTGATGGATGTGATCCGCGGTGACCAGACCCTGTTCATGCGTGGCGACGAGGCCGAAGCCGCCTGGGCTTGGGTTGACCCTATTATTCAGGGTTGGGAAAACCGGGGCGACCGGCCATCGAAATATGATCAAGGCAGTTCCGGGCCTGAAGAAGCTCTGATGCTGATGCATCGCGACGGGCGCCGCTGGCGTCAGATCGGAGGTTAGACATGGTTAATTCAGTTATCACCGACGTCACGCAACGGATTATAGCGCGCAGCACCGATTTGCGTGGCCCGCATCTTGAGCGGATGGAACAGGCCCGGTCCAAAGGCCCGGCGCGGGCGCATCTGTCCTGCAGCGGTCAGGCCCACGCCTATGCCGGCGCAGGCGATGACCAACAATCGATGGCCACTGGTACGGCGGGCAATCTGGGCATAGTTACTGCCTATAACGACATGCTGTCGGCCCATCAGCCGTTCGAGCGCTATCCCGGCTTGATCCGCGATGCGATCCGCGCCGCAGGTGGAACCGCACAGGTGGCAGGTGGCGTACCGGCAATGTGTGACGGCGTCACGCAGGGCGAGGCGGGGATGGAACTGTCGCTGTTCTCACGTGACGTGATCGCGCTGGCCACAGGGGTGGCGCTGAGCCACAACACTTATGACGCTGCCGTGTTTCTGGGGGTCTGCGACAAGATCGTGCCCGGCCTTGTGATCGGCGCGCAGGCGTTCGGCCATCTGCCAGCTGTATTCCTGCCCGCAGGCCCGATGACCAGCGGTTTGCCAAATGACGAAAAGGCCAAGATCCGCCAGAAATTTGCCGCCGGAGAGATCAACCGCGCCGAGCTCATGGCCGCCGAGATGGCCGCCTATCATGGCCCCGGCACCTGCACCTTTTATGGCACCGCCAATACCAACCAGATGCTGATGGAGTTCATGGGCCTGCACCTTCCGGGATCCAGCTTTGTTAATCCAAACACACCGCTGCGCGATGCGCTGACTGAAGAAGGTGCGCGCCGTGCTCTGTCGCTCAGTGCGCTGGGCAACAACTATGCGCCGGTCTGCCAGATACTTGACGAACGTGCCTTTGTGAACGGCATCGTCGGTCTGATGGCCACGGGCGGGTCGACAAACCTGCTGATCCACCTGATCGCGATGGCGCGCGCGGGCGGCATCGTGCTGGATTGGCAGGATTTTTCCGAAATCTCCGCCGTGGTGCCTTTGGTTGCGCGGGTCTACCCCAACGGACTGGCTGATGTGAACCATTTCCACGCCGCGGGCGGGCTGGGCTATTGCATTGGCACGCTGCTCGAAGACGGGTTGCTGCACCCCGACACGCTGACCGTCGCGGGGCAGGGGCTGCACAATTATACCAAAGAACCCAAGCTGAAAGACGGCGATCTGACCTGGGAGGACGGCGCAGGCCACAGCCTGAATGACAAGATATTGCGCCCCGCCAAAGACCCGTTCCAACCTACAGGAGGTCTCTCGCGGCTCAGCGGCAATCTGGGTACCGGAGTGATGAAGGTTTCGGCGGTTGCCCCCGAGCATCAGGTGGTCGAGGCCCCGGTACGGGTGTTCCAAACTCAGGATGCGGTCAAGGCGGCGTTCAAAGCCGGAGAGTTTACGGATGACGTCATCGTCGTTGTGCGCTTTCAGGGACCCAAAGCGAATGGCATGCCCGAATTGCATTCATTGACGCCGATGCTGTCGATCCTTCAGGGCCGGGGGCAAAAGGTGGCGCTGGTGACCGATGGCCGTATGTCCGGCGCCTCCGGCAAGGTTCCCGCTGCCATTCATATCTGCCCCGAGGCTCTGGATGGCGGCGCGATCGCCTATTTGCAGGACGGCGACATTCTGCGCGTGGATGCCGTAAACGGCGCGCTCGAAATCCTCACCCCAGGTGTGCTTGACCGCACTCCGGCCACGGCTGACCTTTCTGCCAACCAACATGGTGTCGGGCGCGATCTGTTCGGCGCGTTTCGCAACGCTGTAGGCACCGCGGATACCGGCGCCAGCATCTTCGGAGTGTAAGACCTATGTCCAAGACACAACGCACCCGTGAAATCTGTGCCCTTGCCCCGATTGTCCCGGTTCTTGTAATTGACGACGCCGCCAGCGCACGACCTCTGGCCGAAGCTCTGGTCGCGGGCGGTCTTCCTGCGCTCGAAGTGACCTTGCGCACCCCGGCTGCGCTCGATGCGATCCGGGCGATGGCGCAGGTTCCCGGTGGCGTCGTCGGGGCGGGTACATTGATCACGCCGGATGACGTGCGCGCCGCGAAAGAGGCTGGCGCGCAGTTTGGCGTCTCGCCCGGTGCCACCGACGCCCTGATCGCCGCATGTGAAGCCCAAGACCTGCCCCTGCTGCCCGGCGCCGCAACCGCCACCGAGGCGATGGCCCTGCTGGAAAAAGGCTATGACATGCTGAAATTCTTCCCGGCCGAGGCCTCGGGCGGGGCGCCTGCGCTCAAGGCTATCGGCGCGCCCTTGCCGCAAATCACCTTCTGCCCAACGGGCGGTGTATCGCCTTCAAATGCCCGAGATTACCTGTCTTTGTCCAACGTGATCTGTGCGGGCGGCAGCTGGGTAGCACCCAAACAGATGGTCGCAGAAGGCAACTGGTCCGGGATCGAAACGCTTGCCCGGGATGCCGCCAAGCTGATGGATTGACGCCGGAATTGGCCACGTTAGGGTAGGGCCAATTCAAACAGGTTGATCCCATGACACATCCAATCTCCCTCGCGCGTGGGCGCGAGTATCTGGCCATTCCAGGCCCCTCGGTCATGCCTGACGCTGTGCTGCAGGCAATGCACCGACCGTCACCTAATATCTACGATGGCGAATTGATCGAGATGATGCCCGATCTGATCCGCGATCTGCGTCGCGTTGCCCGCACGGCCCATAACGTGGCCATCTACATTGCCAACGGCCATGGCACGTGGGAGGCGGCACTGTCGAACACCATCGCGCCCGGTGAGACAGTGCTTGCCCCCGCATCGGGGCGGTTTACCCATGGATGGGCCGAAATGGCCGAAGGGATCGGCGCCAAGGTGGATGTGATCGATTTCGGAACCAGCTCGGTCTGGGATTTCGATCGCATTGCCGAGGTGCTACGTGCTGATTCATCGCATGATATCAAGGCTATACTTGCAGTTCACGTGGATACCTCGAGCTCAATTCGCAACAACCTCCCGGCGCTGCGCGCGTTGCTGGATGATCTGGGTCACCCGGCACTGGTGATGGCGGACTGCATCGCCTCGCTGGGATGTGAGCAATTCGAGATGGATGCCTGGGGTGTCGACGTGACTGTTACCGCCTGTCAAAAAGGGCTGATGACCCCACCGGGCATGGGGTTTGTATTCTTCAACGACAAGGCGCAGGCAAAACGGGCAGCAATGCCGCGTGTTTCCCGGTATTGGGACTGGCAGCCACGAGCCAATCCCGAGCTATTCTACCAATACTTCGATGGTACCGCACCGACCCATCATCTCTATGGGCTGCGGGCCGCGCTCGACCTGATCCACGCGGAAGGGATCGAAAATGTCTGGGCGCGCCATCAACGCCTCGCTCAGGCAATCTGGACCGCCTGCGAAATCTGGGCACAGGGCGGTGCGCTGTCGTTGAACGTAGCTGACCGCGCAGACCGAAGTCATGCGGTCACCGCGCTGTGCCTGAGTGGAGGGCTCGGAACCCCATTGCGGTCCTATACCGAACAATCGCTGGGCCTGACTTTGGGAATAGGCCTCGGGATGGAAGATTGGGACGGCTGTTTTCGCCTGGGCCATATGGGACACATCAATGCACAGATGGTCATGGCGATGCTTGGCGGCGTGGAAACTGCCATGGCCGCCCTTGATATTCCGCGCGGCAAGGGTGCGTTAGAAGCCGCCGCCACCGCGCTTGTGACCTGAGACCAGCCCCCGATCTCAGTGCAAATCTGTATCTCCATCTGGCTCAAAATACTTTTGGGGGGAATCGCGCAAACTGCGCGATGGGGGCAGACAGCCCCCGTCCCGATGGCCATAAGCGAGAGCTTCAGACGTTCAGCGCCCGGGCGTCAGCAAGCGCTTTTGGCAAAGAGGCGGCAAAAGCCCCTAGATTTGAGGCATCGCCGCAGCTCACTCGAATGCACCTGTTCTGAGGCGCGGCAAAGGGCATCCGAACGAAAACCCCCTGCGCCACCAGCGACTCCAGAACAGCCTTGGCAAACACCCCATCCTGACCGCAATCAATGGCCACGAAATTGGTGGCTGAGGGTAAAGGGAGCAGTCCGTTCTCCAACGCAATCGCGTTGATCCGCTTGCGCGCATCTGAGATGCGGGCACGGATTTGTAACAGCCAAACCTCATCCTGCAGCGCAGCCAACGCGCCTGCTTGTGCAGCCTTGTTCATACCGAAATGGTTGCGCACCTTGTTAAACGCCGAGATCAGGCCTGGCGCCCCAATGGCATAGCCGACACGCGCGCCGGCCATTCCGTATACTTTGGAAAACGTGCGCATCCGGATCACACGCGGGTCATCTGCGGCAACTGGCGCTGCAGTCCCGTCGGGGGCGCATTCCACATATGCCTCGTCCAGAACCAGCAGACAGCCATCGGGCAGCGCATCCAATACAGCCACGATATCAGTGCCCGAATGCCAGCTGCCCATAGGGTTGTCAGGATTGGCCAGATAGACCAGCTTAGCCTCGACCTCAGCGGCCTTGGTAAAGAGTGCTTGAGGGTCTTCGTGGTCGTCGCGATAGGGAACCGTGTGTATCACCCCGCCAAACCCGGCGACGTGATAGTTGAAGGTCGGGTAGGCCCCGTCCGAGGTCACAACCGTATCTCCTTGCCCAACCAGCAAGCGCACCAGATAGCCCAGCAACCCATCAATGCCTTCGCCAACCACGATATTTTCGGGTGAGACGGAGTGGTACTCAGCCAGGGCGTGGCGCAGGTTGTGGTTTTCCGGATCGCCATACATCCAGATATCGCCAGTTGCCCCCCGCATGGCCTCGATAGCGCGTGGCGAAGGGCCAAAGACATTCTCATTCGCACCCAGCCGGGCCACAAATGGTGCACCGCGCTGTCGTTCCTGTGTTTCAGGGCCGACAAAAGGCACAGAAGCAGGAAGAGATTGGGCAAGCGGGGTATAGCGTGGATTGGTCATGCAACCAGATAAACGCAAGGTCATCCGACAGGCAACCTTGCTTTGCCTGCACAGTGCCCACAGTCTGGCACCAACAAAAACAAAGGAGTGTCCATGCGCATCGCGATTGGTTTGGCTTTAGTGGGGCTTGCCTATTTGATATTTTGGCCTGTTGACGTGGACCCAGTGGCCTGGGAGCCGCCCGAAGCTCCGGGCTTTACCGGCGTGTTTGCCGAGAACAACGCTTTGGACAGCCTCGAACTAGTCTCTTTGCCGGATGGCGAGGAAGGCCCGGAAGACATCGCGATCATGCCGGATGGCACGATCTACACGACATCCATGTCCGGCGCGCTTTATCGGATCGACGGCGACAGCCCGGTCAAGATCGACGACCTGGGTGGGCGCCCTTTGGGTCTGCAAGCTGGGCCGGACGGCGCGCTATATATCGCAGATAGCTACCGGGGGCTGATGCGCTGGACCGGGCCTGGCACGCTGGTATCCCTTGTGTCCGAGATTGGCGGGTCTCCGGTGGTCTATGCCAATCAGTTGGACGTGGCTCCGGACGGTACGGTCTATTTCTCGAACTCGTCTGATCGGTTCGATCCCGAAACCATGGGCGGTACCAAAGCCACCTCGATCCTGACCATCTGGGAGCAGTCGGATACGGGATACGTGGCCCGCTATTCCCCTGATGGCACAACAAAAAAGGTGGCCGAGGGCTTTGTCTATACCAATGGTGTAGCGCTTTCCCCGCAGACGGATTTTCTGCTGATCGCCGAAACTGGCCGTGCGCGGGTGCACAAGCTCTGGCTAACTGGGCCGAGTGCTGGGCAGCGCGAGGTGTTGATGGAAAACCTGCCGGGATACCCCGATAACCTCACGGCGCAGGGCGACGGCACTTATTGGATGGCCTTCGCCAGCCCGCGGGTGCCGAGTGAAGCTTTGATGCCCTATCCCTTTTTGCGCAAGGTGATCTGGCGGCTGGGTCCTTTGGTGCGACCGGCGCCGATTCATCGCGGCATGATCGTCCAATTCGACGGGGATGGCACAATCCTGCAAACCTTGCAGGACCCCGGTGGGCGGCTGGGCATCACCACGGCGGGTCAGGTCGTTGGTGACCTGTTCTATGTCATGACGCTGGATTCGCCGTGGTATGGCCGGATGCCCGTCGCTGATTTGCCCTGACGTCGTGGTGGCACTGTCCTCGTCTTGCTGGCATGGTTGACGCAACACTGATTTCCGGAGGGACCAATGTCTCGCGTTTCCATCGAATACAAAGACCATATCGCCCATGTCACGCTAACCCGTGGCGACAAGATGAACGCGCTGGACGAAGCCATGATCAAGGCGATCCTGTCCGCCGGGCAAGAGGTGGCGGTCTCCGACGCCCGCGCCGTGGTGCTGTCGGGTGAGGGTAAAAGCTTCTGCGCTGGTCTCGACATGGCCAGTTTCGCCAGCATGGCCCACAAGGACCCGACCGAATGGCTGATGAACCGCAGCCATGACGACGCCAACGAAATGCAGGAGCTTGCCTTGATCTGGCGCCGTGTCCCCGTTCCAGTCATCTGTGCCATTCAGGGTGTGGCCTATGGTGGTGGTCTGCAAATCGCACTGGGCGCGGATATCCGCATTGCCCACCCCGAGGCGAAATTGGCGGTGATGGAGATGAAATGGGGTATCATTCCCGACATGGGCGGCATGGTTCTGCTGCCCGAGCTTGTCCGCTCGGACGTGCTGCGCTTGCTGACGTATACTGCACGTCCAATAGGCGCGCCGCAGGCGGCTGATTGGGGGCTGGTCACGAAACTCTCGGACGATCCTCTGACCGAGGCGCTGGCTCTGGCTGAAGACATCGCAGGCCAAAGCCCTTCAGCCATCCGTGCCGCCAAGCGCCTGATCGACGTGGCCGAAAACCGTTCGCGAGCCGACGTTCTGCTGGCCGAATCTGCCGAACAGGTGGAGCTGATCGGCAAACCCGATCAGATGGAGGTTGTCATGGCGCAGATGCAGGGCCGTAAGCCCAAGTTCAAGTAGTCACCACATGAATCCCGATGCGCATCGCGGTCCTGCACGTCAGGCAGTGGGGTGTAGGCTTTGCGCATCTGATCCAGCGTTACTTGAAATGAATTCTCTGGGTTGGACCTAGGTCTGTGCTTTCTTGATCCGGCGTACCACCAGAGTTCCCAATGATCCAAATTTTGGCCGGTTTTACTTTGGCTGTGGCCTCAAGGCAAAGCGGCTATCGCAGCCAGTTAGTCACCAGATAGGCAATGCCACCAGCCAGCAAACCCCAGACCGCGGCCCCCAGCCCGAAGACTGTGATACCGGACGCAGTGATAGCAAAAGTCAGGATCGCCGCCTCACGCTCGGCCACAACCTCCAGCGCAGCGTGGATCGCATTTGCCAGCACACCGATCAGTGCGACCCCGGCCAGCGTCCCCATCAGCAACGGATCGGCATGGGCGGCAAATCCGGTGATGGCCATGGCAAAAACACCAAACAGGCAATAGAATACGCCACCCATGATGGCCGACCAATAGCGCAGCGCAGGATCGGGATGACTGTCCTGATTTGAGCACATCGCGGCGGTGATGGCGGCAAGGCAGGTGGCGGGGGCTCCGAACGGGGCGGACAACAGGCTGGCCCCTCCGACGGCCGAGAACAGTTTGCCCGGCACGGGCGTAAAGCCAAAGCTGCGCATCACCGCGATGCCGGGGATGTTCTGTGTCGCCATGGTGACGATGAACAGCGGCATTCCGATCCCTATGGCCGAGGCCAGCGAGAATGTAGGCATGGCCCAGATCGGTGCCGCAATCAGACGCTCGGGCATGATCGTTGTATCTCCGGCGTTCAGGATGACTATAATGGCTGCTGCGATCACTGCCGCGGGAACCGCAAACAGCCGGTTGAACCGCCCCGCGATGAACCATGTCAGGATTACGGGTAGCGCCTGCCACGGAATCTCGACGGCCGCCTTGAACGGGAGGATACATAGAGGCATCAGAACCCCGGAAAGCATTGCCTGCGCTAACGTGGTCGGGATTGCAGCTGCCAACCTTCCCAGCGGCTTCCACAACCCAGCCACAACCGTCAAAGCGCCAGCGCACAGGAACGCACCGATAGCTCCTGAGAATCCCTCGACAGGTGTGGCGGATACAGCCAACAGCGCGACACCCGGCGTGGACCAGGCGACACTGATCGGCAACTTGTAGCGCAAGCTCAGCGCGATGGCGGCCAGCCCCATGGCGATGGCGGCGGTCATCAGGCCCGATGCGGCCTCCTCCGGTGACGCACCCATCGCATCCAGCCCCTGCAATACAATGGGGAATGAGCTGAAAAAGCCGACGATGGCCACAACCAATCCGGTTGAGATGGTCTGCATTGGTGGAAATGCGCGTGTCATTCTGCCCTCAGCGTTATCAACCTGCACTTGCTAGCAATCGTAAGCGGAGGTGAACAGGGCGAAATCCGGACCGGGGAACGAAAACCCCGCCAACGCGGGCGTGGCGGGGTCTGGTATCTCGAACGGTTTGGAGCAGACGAAGATCAGGCGATTTCGGCCAGACGTGCCAGCGCCTCGTTCAGTTTCACCTCTTCCTCTTCACGGGCGGCGAGGTTGGCTTTGGCTTCGGCGACAACCTCTTCCGGGGCCGAGGCCACAAATTTCGGATTGTTCAGACGACCGCGCAAACCACCCAATTCCTTGGCAAGTTTGCCCTTGGCCTTTTCCAGTCGTTCCTTTTCGGCGCCGATATCGATGATATCTGCCAGCGGCAAACCGAACGTCGCACCCGGCGCGGCAATCGAGATCGTTCCCTTGGGAAATGCATCCACTTTGGTCAGGCTGTCGATCCGCGCCAGCCGCTTGATCAGCGCCTCGTTACGGTCCCATGCAGCTTGGCCATGCGCGTCAATCTCTGTCACCAGCATCGGTACATAAAGGCCCGCCGGAACCCGCATCTGCGCACGAGCTGAGCGCGTGTTCTCGATCACCGAGATCACCCAGTTCATTTCGCGGTCCGCCTCTGGGTCGACCAGTTCGGTGCCGTAAGTCGGCCAGTCGGCGTGCACGACCATCTTGGCGCGCGTGCCTGTCAGGCCCCACAGTTCCTCGGTAACGAAGGGCATGATTGGGTGCAGCAAGACCATGCACTGGTCCAGAACCCAGCGCATGGTAGCGCGGGTCTCGGCCTGTGCTTCGGCATCGTCACCCTGTAGCAGCGGTTTGGAGAGTTCAACGTACCAGTCGCAGACCTTACCCCAGACAAAGGCGTAAAGCCCGTTGGCCGCATCGTTGAAACGATAGCTTTCCAGTGCGGCGTCGACCTCGGCCCGTACGCGGGCAGTTTCGCCTATGATCCAACGGTTTACGGCGGCCTTGGGTTTCAGATCAGCGACGTCTAGTTGCGGTACGGCGTCGGTGAAGACCTCGTTCATCTCGGCAAAGCGAACAGCGTTCCAAAGTTTTGTACCAAAGTTGCGATAGCCGGTGATGCGTTCGCGAGACAGTTTCAACACGCCACCAATCGCCGCCATCGAGGCATTGGTAAAGCGCAGCGCGTCGGCGCCGAACTCGTCCACGATCTCCAACGGGTCGATGACGTTGCCGGTGGTCTTGGACATCTTCTTGCCCTTCTCGTCGCGGACGAGCTGGTGCAGGTAGACGGTGTGGAACGGGATCTGATCGACCACCGCCAGTTGCATCATCATCATCCGGGCGACCCAGAAGAACAGGATGTCAAAGCCGGTGATCAGAACGTCCGTGGGGAAGTAGCGTTCCAGCTCCTCGGTCTGCTCGGGCCAGCCCAGCGTGCCGATGGGCCAGAGGCCGGAGGAGAACCAGGTGTCGAGAACGTCGGGGTCACGCCAAACCGGATAAACGAGCTTCGTCGGGTCTTGTTCAACTGCATACTGAGCAAGGCTTTCGGCGAATTGATGGATCGCTTCTTGCTTATCGGCAACTTCGATTACAGTTGCGTGGCTTAGCGGGCTGGGAATGTTTGCATTATCGTCCAGGAATTTTTCAGTCACTGCCTCCAGACTCGACGCGCATTCCATGACATTGCCACGGTGCAACATACCACCTTCGTTCAGCAAACGACCCAATTCGACCAGATCAAGGTTGCCGTCGTTCTCGTCATCTTTGAAGTTTTCGGCCGACAGGTCGAGGCCATACCAAACCGGAATCTGATGCCCCCACCACAACTGGCGCGAGATACACCAGGGCTCGATGTTTTCCAGCCAGTGGTAATAGGTCTTCTCGCCCGATTCGGGGATGATCTTGACCGTGCCGTCCTTGACCGCGTCCAGCGCGGGGCCGACGACTTTTTCGGCATCCACGAACCACTGGTCGGTGAACATCGGTTCGATCACGACCTTCGAGCGGTCGCCAAAGGGCTGCATGATCGGTTTGCTCTCGACCAGCGGGACGAGTGCAGCCGGGTCGTCGTCCTCACCCAGCTTTGTGCCCAGAACCGGGTTGTCGGCACGGGTCATGACGGCCAGACCGTCGTTGGTGATCTCTTCGACCACCTTGGCGCGCGCCTCGAACCGGTCAAGCCCGCGCAGGTGATCGGGGATCAGGTTGATTGCGTCGATCTCATTCTCGGTGAACTCCTTGCCGCGCGCGTATTCCTGCGCCTTGCCGGCCTCTTCGGCATAGGGCGCGCCATCGGCCCGCATTGCGCCACGCGTATCCATCAGACGGTACATCGGAATACCGCCACGCTTGGCGACCATGTTGTCGTTGAAATCATGCGCGCCGGTGATCTTCACCGCGCCCGAGCCGAAATCGGGATCGGGATAGTCATCAGTAATGATCGGAATCTGGCGACGATGCTCTTTCGGTCCAACGGGAATTTCACAGAGTTTGCCGATGATTGGCGCATACCGCTCATCTGACGGATGAACCGCAACCGCGCCGTCGCCCAGCATTGTTTCGGGCCGTGTCGTGGCGATTGAGATATAGTCGCGCTGTTCCTCAAGCACGATATTCCCGTCCTCATCCTTTTCGACATACGTATAGGTCTCACCGCCCGCCAATGGGTACTTGAAGTGCCACATATGGCCCGCGACTTCGATATTCTCGACCTCAAGATCCGAGATTGCGGTCTCAAAATGCGGGTCCCAGTTGACCAGACGCTTGCCGCGATAGATCAGGCCCTTTTCGTACATTTCTACGAAGACCTTGATGACGGCATCGTGGAAATTTGCAGAATTCTCATGCCCTGTGCGCGGGTCACCCGGTGCACCTGCCATGGTAAACGCGTTGCGCGACCAATCGCAGCTGGCGCCAAGACGCTTGAGCTGTTCAATGATCGTGCCGCCGTATTCACCCTTCCATTCCCAGACTTTCTCAAGGAACTTCTCGCGCCCGAGTTCACGCCGCCCTTCGTTGCCCTGCGCCGCCAGCATCTTTTCAACCTGCATCTGCGTGGCGATGCCCGCGTGGTCCTGACCGGGTTGCCACAGCGTGTCGAACCCGCGCATGCGGTGCCAGCGGGTCAGGATATCCTGCAGCGTGTTATTGAACGCGTGTCCCACATGCAGCGCCCCCGTCACGTTGGGTGGCGGGATCATGATGGTAAAGCTTTCATCGCGCGATCTGTTCGCGCCCGCCTTGAAGGCTCCGGCCTGTTCCCAGGCCTCGTAAATGCGGGCCTCGGCCTCGGCCGCGTTGAATGTCTTTTCCATCGCCATTGGATGCGTCCTGCGTCAACAAATTCGGGTTAGCGCTTGCAATATCGAAAGGATAGCAAAAGGGAAAGGGCCAAGCGCCGGGGCTATGGACAATGATGCATCGCAGCCTAATGTCGCCTAGAGGCAGAGACAGGAGCGCGCGGTGGAAAAGTTTGGCAAAAGCCAGCCCGTCAAACGGACCGAGGACCAGCGGTTTCTGACCGGGCAGGGGCAATATATGGACGATGTCCTGCCGCACGGGGCTTTGCATGCGGTATTCGTGCGATCCCAGGTGGCGCATGGGGTGATTGGGGCGCTGGATCTGGATGACGCGCGCGCGGCCGAAGGGGTGCGGCTCATCATGACGCTGGACGACCTGAAGGCCGCCGGGATCGACACGTGTATGAATGCGGCCATCCTGAATAACCGAGACGGTTCGAAAGCCGCTGCGCCGGACCGGCATATGCTGGCCGCGGATCGCATACGGTTTGTCGGAGAACCCGTCGCTGTAGTCATTGCCGACACCGCCTTACAGGCCCGCGATGCGGCCGAGCTGATCTGGGTCGAAACCTCAGACTTGCCCGTAAAACTGGACGTTTGTGCGGGCGGAGAAACGCTGCACGCGGAAACTCCGGATAATCGGGCATTTGACTGGGCGCTGGGCGATGAGGCGGCAACTATTGCTGCGTTTCAGCAGGCGGCTCATACCGTTGCACTGAATGTGGAAGACAATCGAGTGATCATCACGTCGATTGAACCGCGGGGCTGTCAGGCGCATTGGGTTGATGGGCGGTTGCACTTTTCCTATGGCGGGCAGGGGGTTTGGGCCATGCGTGGTCAGCTGGCGCAAAAGTTGCGACTCAACCCCGAAGATATCCGCGTCACGACCCCGGATGTCGGTGGCGGGTTCGGCATGAAGGTCATGCCCTATCCCGAATATTTCTGTGTGGCCGTAGCTGCGATGAAGTTGGGCCAGCCTGTTCACTGGATGTCTGACCGTTCCGAGGCAATGTTGTCCGATCACCATGGCCGCGACCTGTCTTCGCTGGCCGAGCTGGCATTTGACAGCGATCACCGGATCACCGCCTATCGAGTGCACAGCAAGGTAAATCTCGGGGCCTATAACAGCCATTTCGGCCAGGCGATACAAACCAATCTTTTCAGCAAAGTGTTGATGGGCGCCTATGATGTACAAACCACCTATCTGCGGGTCGAGGGGTTCTTTACCAATACAACGCAGGTTGACGCTTATCGCGGCGCAGGTCGACCCGAGGCGATATATGTCCTTGAACGCGCCATCGACCGCGCGGCCCGAGAGCTGGGCGTCGATCCCTGGGATCTGAGGCGCAAGAACTTCATCCGGCCCGAGGCCTTTCCTTACAAGACCGCGACCGGCGAAACGTATGATGTCGGCGATTTCGACATGGTTCTGTCCCAAAGCCAAATACAGTCCAGCGGATTTGCCGCCCGCAAGATCGCCGATGCTGAACGCGGTTTGTTCCGGGGGCAGGGGATTTGTTACTATATCGAAAGTATTTTGGGCGACCCTTCCGAGAACGCAAAGATCGAGTTCGTTGAGGATGGCACCTTGAAACTTTTTGTCGGAACCCAATCCAACGGGCAGGGGCACGAAACGGTCTATGCTCAGTTCCTGTCTGACCAAACCGGGGTTCCCCTGGATTGCATCACCGTAGATCAAGGTGACAGCGACCAGCTTCCGAATGGTGGGGGAACCGGGGGATCGCGATCAGTTACGGTGCAAAGTACAGCGACGCTTGCCACGATCGACGTCATGGTTGCCGCATTCACGCCCTATCTCGCAGATAAGATGGGGGTGGAGGAAAGCGACGTGCGCTTTGATTTTGAAACCTTCCGCGCGCCGGGATCAAACCTGACGCCCACTTTGACCGAGGCCGCGGATATGGCCCGTGCCGACGGGCGCGTTGATTTGTTGCAGCATCAGGCAAGCATCACGCTGGACGACCGTAGCTATCCCAACGGGGCACATGTTGTCGAAATCGTGATTGACCCTTGTACCGGCGAAACATGGGTAGACCGCTATACTGTGGTCGATGATTTCGGTAATCTTATCAATCCGATGCTGGCCGAGGGGCAAGTTCATGGTGGTGTCGCACAAGGCATCGGTCAGGCGCTGTCCGAACATGTTGTCCATGATGCGCAGGGGCAACTGCTCAC
Source organism: Ruegeria sp. YTSA226 (assembly GCF_059609905.1). Taxonomy (NCBI): domain Bacteria; kingdom Pseudomonadati; phylum Pseudomonadota; class Alphaproteobacteria; order Rhodobacterales; family Roseobacteraceae; genus Ruegeria; species Ruegeria sp. YTSA226. The sequence continues at coordinate 54,169 of NZ_JBXWMQ010000008.1, read as the reverse complement.
GGCATCGTTGATGGATTACGCCTTGCCCCGCGCAGCCGAGATACCCATGATTAAGTTTACCTCGGCGCCGGTACCGTCAACCTCTAACCCGTTGGGAATGAAAGGATGCGGAGAGGCCGGCACCGTGGGCGCGCTGGCTGCAGTGGCAAATGCGGTTCAGGATGCGCTCTGGGATCACGGGGTGCGGCAGGCCGATATGCCTTTTACGCCGCACAAAGTATGGGAACTGCTGAACGATGCAACTGTCGCGGCTGAGTAGAAAGGTACTGGGGTGGCTTGGACGGCCGCTGCGATCCGAGCATTCGGCCGAAACGCGCCATCGTGAACCTGTCAGCCATGTCATCATTCTAGACGGCACCATGTCGACGCTTGAGCCCGGATATGAAACTCATGCGGGGCAGGCGCTGCGGCTGTGCTGCGAGATGGGAAGCAAGGTATCCGTCTTCTATGAGGCCGGCGTGCAATGGGAAAGCTGGAAGTCCTCGTTGGATGTGATGATGGGGCGGGGGATCAATCGCCAGATACGCCGGGCCTATGGCTATCTGGCCTCGCGGTATAAGCCCGGCGACCGTATCTATTTCATCGGCTACTCACGTGGGGCCTACGGTGTGCGCAGCCTTGCGGGTGTGATCGATATGATTGGCCTGCTCAAGGCCGAGCATGCGACCGTAAGGAATATCAAACAGGCCTACCGCCACTATGAATGCAATGCCAATGGTAGCGCTGCTGCTGCGTTTCGCCGGCAGTTCTGCCATGAAGATGTTGCAATCGAAATGATCGGCGTGTGGGATACAGTAAAAGCGCTGGGCTTGCGTCTACCGCTGCTTTGGCGTTGGGCCGAGGATCGCCACGCCTTCCACAACCATCAGCTTGGTCCCGCTACGCGCCACGGCTACCACGCGATGGCGCTGGATGAAACGCGCGAGGTATTCGAGCCGGTCCTGTGGAAATGTACCCCCGATTTTAAAGGCCATATCGAGCAAGTCTGGTTCCGAGGCACCCATGGCGATGTGGGTGGCCAGTTGAACGGGTTTGAAGAAGCCCGTCCTCTTAGCAACATCTCGCTGGTTTGGATGCTGGACAAGGCAGAGCTGCACGGCCTGCCATTGCCGGAGGGATGGAGAGACCGCTTTGTGATCGACCCTCATGCGCGTTCGGTCGGCACATGGCGCGGTTGGGGTAAGATTTTCCTACTGCGCAAGCACCGCAAAGTAGGCCGCGACCGATCCGAGCGGCTGCATGTCTCGGTTTCGCCAAACGAACTGCCCGGTTGGGTGCCGATGCTGGATTTGCCATCGCATCCAGCGCAGTAATTCGGTTCCAGCTGCGAACAAAAATCACTGGGAACATTTACTGGTTAGTGAGACCCTAATACTCATATATTGAAACAAGTATCGGATCATCATACTCACGCCGAACACAAAGGCGAATTGACATATGGCAGACCCATATTTTTCCGAACTCAAGTACCTAGGAGGTCCACCACAGGACTTTATCGAGGTCGCTGTTGACGCGGGTGCGGATGTTTCTGGGCTTGTTGTTACGATCTACAACTCTGACGGATCTATCCGCAGCACTAACACGCTTGATGGGATCACCCCGACGACAGTCGCAGGCCGGGACGTCTATGTAATTGACTCAGCCAGTTCCGCCACCTTTACCGGGCTCGGTAAAACCAATGGTATCTCTTTATCCGACGGGTCAACGGTTTATCAGTTCAGCTCTTTCAGCGATCCCCCCAGCCCCGGCCCGATAACGGCGACAGCTGGCCCCGCCAATGGGATGAGCTCGACGGTTATCGGCGAGGCCGGGGCGGGAGATTCACTTATTTCCACCGACAATGGTGGAACCTATACGGTGAACACCACTCCGACACCGGGCACCATACCGTGCCTTACGGCAGGAACGTTGATTGCGACCGATCAGGGCCCTGTCCTGATCGAGAGTTTGAAGCAAGGTGATCGTGTCTTGACGGATCATGGTTGCACGCAGCCTTTGTCACAATTCATTCGGCGACATGTCAGCGCGCGGGATTTGCGCCGCAATCCCAAGCTTTACCCAGTACGCATTTGCGCTGGCGCGCTAGGGCAGGGCCTGCCCAGACGCGACCTGCTCGTGTCCCGTCAGCACCGGATGCTGATATCCTCGGCGATCGTTAAGCGCATGTTTGAGCGCCCCGAGGTTCTGGTCTCAGCTATAAAGTTGGTCGAGCTTCCGGGGATATACGTCGACGACAGAATTACAGAAGTTACTTATTTCCACCTGGTGTTTTCTGAACATGAGGTAATTTATGCAGATGGCGCCCCGACCGAGAGCCTTTTGCTTGGCGATGAAGCACTGAAATCTCTACCGGCAGCAGCCATGGAAGAGCTTTTTACGCTGTTCCCCGATCTTGTCGAAACCCCGATGCAAAAGACCAACTACAAAATCCCAGAGGGGGGGCGGCAAAAGCGATTGATCGCCCGGCATGCACGGAACCGGCGGCCGCTTTTGGCAGATTACGACTCTTCTTCGATTCCAGTGTGATCGCTCTTAGATGACGCAGAGCCAAAACAGGTGTATTGCCTACATTCCGGCCTGCTGCGGGCACCGCGTTCTGTTGCTAGGTGCCTGCCGTCGTCAAAGCCTTACCGCCGCCGGTCGCGACGTGAGCTCATAGGCTGGAACGCCACACCCACATGCGCTTCGCAATAAGGTTTGCCTGCCTCAACGGGCAGACCGCAAAACCAGAAATCCTCGGTCGCGGGGTCGCCGACGGGCCATTTGCAGGTCTTCTCGGTCAGTTCCATCAGCGTCAGCTTTTTGGCTTTCTTCTCAACCTCGTTGACCTTGGCCAGCGCCTCGGGGCTGATCTCGTTCGCTGAAGGTTGCGGCGGCAGCGGTTGACCGGCCGGGATGATCTGACGGCGGGCCGGAACAGCGGGCTTGGCCTCGGCTGCCGGCGCTGCGGCTGGACGTGCCGGTTCCGTCTTGGGCGTGGGTTTGGGCTTGGCCTCGGCCTTGGGCGCGGGCGCTGGTTTTTCCTTTGGCTCAGCCTTGGCGGGGGTCGCGCCGGTTGCGCGATTCGACAGGCCCAGCCGGTGGACTTTGCCGATAACCGCATTGCGGGTCACACCGCCCAGTTCCTTGGCGATCTGGCTGGCCGACTGGCCCTCGCCCCACATCTTTTTAAGCAGCTCTACACGCTCGTCAGTCCAGGACATCATTTGCCTTTCAAAAGCGGAAAGCGGCCCCGGATTCGGGCCGCCTTGGGAATTCGTCTCAGCCCCCTATTTTAAACACTGCGGTCCGAGTTACAAGCGGTCTTCGAATCAGGTAGAGGGCAGATCATGCAGAATCTCATGGATCATGAGGCGCGCCGCTTTGGTGCGGTGAACTGGATGGGTCTCTATACGCTGGCCCGGCGGGAAACTTTGCGGTTTATGGCGGTGTGGACGCAGACACTTTTGGCACCGCTGGTGACTGCGGGGCTGTTTCTGCTGATCTTCAACATCGCTATCGGGCCCAGCCGGTCTGATGTGATGGGCGTGCCATTTTTGACCTTTCTGGCGCCGGGCATCATGATGATGACGGTGATCCAGAATGCGTTTGCCAATACTTCGTCCTCGATGGTGATCTCGAAAGTACAGGGCAACATCGTCGATACCCTTATGCCGCCGCTTTCGCCGTTAGAGATTCTGCTGGGATACCTTGCGGGCGGCATTGCCCGTGGCTTTCTGATCGCTGTTGTCGTTGCAAACGCGCTGGCGCTGGTGCTGGGTATTGTCCCGCAGAACCCACTGATCGCCATGATCTTTGTAGTGCTGGGAGGGGCCTTTATGGGCGCGCTGGGCCTTTTTGCCGGGATATTCGCCAATAAGTTCGACCAGATGGCTGCGATTACCAACTTCATCGTCACGCCTTTGGCGTTTCTTTCTGGAACCTTTTACTCGGTCGAGGCATTGCCGCCGGTTTTGTACCGGCTAAGCCACGCCAACCCGGTTTTCTATCTGATCGACGGGCTGCGCTATGGTATGATTGGGGTTTCGGACAGCTCGCCCTACCTTGGGATGTTGATCTGCACGGCTGCAACACTGGTGGTCGGTGCACTGACCTGGCAGATGCTGCGAACGGGCTATCGGCTCAAGGCCTGACGGTGCCGCGCCTCGCGCCACACAAGAATCAGCCCTCCGGCCAAGATGATGGCAGATCCAATCAAGCTGACCGCGTCGGGCACCACATCGAATATCGCAAAATCATATAGCGCAGCGAACAGCAGTGTCGCATAGCTTATCGGCGCTACGAAAGACGCATCTGCCCGCGCCATGCCGTTAACGAAACAGGCCTGTGCGCAAGCCATCAATGCGCCGATCCCCGCAAGGGCGGCCCATTGCGCCGGGTTGGGCATCTGAAACACGAAACTCACCGCGACCGATGCGATGGTCAGGCCCATCGCGTTGTTCACCAATAGAATTTGGATCGGGCTCTCTCGCCCTGACAGCTTTTTGATAAAGATCAGCTCCATCCCGATGACGACAGCCGCCGCCAGCGCCAGTAACGCCGCAGGTTGGAAGCTCGCAGGTGTCGGGCGCAGCAGAACCATTGCCCCGATCAGGGCCACCGCCGCCGCCAGCCAGCGCCAGGGGCCGACGCCTTCTTTCAGCAAGGGAATGGCAAGAACCATCGCAAAGACCGGGTTCAAGAACGAAATCGCCGTCGCATCCGCCATCGGTATGAATGCGACCGATGCAAACATCAGCGTGATTCCCAGCCAGCCAAAGCTTGTCCTACCGATATGCAGTCCCCAATGGGGCCGCCGCAGGGTAGGGCGCATGATGCCCACTGCCGAAACGATGACGAGGAAGGCGAATAGAAACCGCCCGTGGCTGATCTGCATTGGATGCAAAGGAGCACCTAGCGTATCTGTCCCCAAAGCTTTGGCCAGCAGGGTGGTTGCCGCAAGGAATGCACTGGCGACAAAAATCAACAGTGCCGCAAGGGGCGGGTTATGCGCTTTGGGAACGAACATGCGTAAGCGGTGATGTACGGGTGGACGAAAGGCAAGAGGTAAAACGGTCAGGGCTGTCCCGACGGTGTTGCAAGAGCCTGTTTGGCCTGTCGCAAGCTGTCCAGAAAACGATTTGCGCGCCCGATCCGCGCCTCAACCTCTTCGATCCGTTCCTGAAGAAATGCTACGCCGTCAAAGGTTTCGGGATCAGCCGCACCAAGTTGCCCCAGCAGAGTTGCAAGTTGGGCGATACTGATCCCCGCCGCCTGTGCATCGCCGATCTGTTCCAGCGTGATCAGCGTGTCATCCGGGTAGTCGCGATAGCTGTTTGTCGCTTCTGGCCCGGGGCGCGAGGCAATCAATCCGTGCCGTTCGTAAAACCGCAATGTGTCGCGGGGCAGCCCGCTTCGGCGGGACAGTTCTCCGATACGCATCTGTAAAACCATTGACTATACTCTATGGTTTTGATCTTATGGCCCGTGGTCAAAGCCTGCAAGGGGAAAGATGATGGGATCCAAATGTCAAAGCTGCGGCATGCCTCTTAGCAAGGATACCGAAGGGGGAGGCAGCGAAGCGGACGGAACCCGCAGCACACGGTATTGTTCACTCTGTTACGCTGACGGTGCGTTTCGACATCCCGATGCCTCGTTCGAGGAATTTCAGTCCCATTGTCTGGATGCGCTGGTGAACAAGGGCATGCCCCGCATTCTGGCCTGGGCTTTTACGCGCGGTATGGGTCGATTAGACCGCTGGAGCGAAGGCTGATACGGGGGTTGCAGCGTTGCAGCAACAAAGCCCTTTTCATCGCAAATCTTCGGCGCTATACGGCATCCATGATCAAACACGCTGATATCCTGCGACTTCGACGCCGACGCTTTGCCGCGTAACCGGCCCGTTTGATCCTTTTGCGCTGCCCAAATCGGCGCATCTCCCACCAAATCAGTTGACGAACATGGCCCTCGTGTATCACTCACGGGGCTCAACATATCGAAAAGGATGATCCGATGATCCCGTCCGTTCTGCCGACCTATAATCGTGCGCCCCTGACCTTTGTGAAGGGCGAAGGCGCTTGGCTGACCGAGGCGGATGGCCGACGTTTTCTGGATATGGGCGCGGGGATTGCTGTGAATGCACTGGGCCATGCGCATCCGGCGCTGGTGAACGCGCTGACGGAACAGGCCCACGCGCTGTGGCATGTGTCGAACCTTTATAACATCCCTCAGCAGCAGGCGCTGGCTGATAAGCTGGTTGAACATACCTTTGCCGACACGGTGTTCTTTACCAATTCAGGCACGGAAGCCTGCGAGCTGGCTGTGAAAATGGCACGCAAATATTTCTACGATAAAGATCAGCCCGAACGGGTCGACATCATCACCTTTGACGGTTCGTTTCACGGTCGGTCTTCGGCAGGTATCGCCGCTGCGGGGTCCGAGAAAATGACCAAAGGCTTTGGCCCGCTGCTGCCCGGCTTTGTACACCTGACATTTGGTGATCTTGACGGCGTCACCAATGCGATCTCGGACAAGACCGCGGCGATCTTGATCGAACCCATTCAGGGCGAGGGCGGTATTCGCCCCGTCCCTGATGCCGAGCTCAAAGCGCTGCGTCAGATCTGCAACGACAATGGCCTGTTGCTGATCCTCGACGAGGTCCAATGCGGCGTTGGGCGTACCGGTAAACTTTTTGCCCATGAATGGGCGGGCATCACGCCTGACATCATGATGGTCGCCAAGGGCATCGGTGGAGGGTTCCCTCTGGGTGCGGTGCTGGCCACCGAAGACGCGGCCAGCGGCATGACGGCAGGTACGCACGGGTCGACCTATGGCGGAAACCCTCTCGGTTGCGCGGTGGGCTGCGCGGTGATCGACCAGGTTGCAACCCCCGCCTTTCTGGACGGGGTCAATCGCAAGGCGGGCATGTTGCGCCAGAAGCTCGAAGGATTGATTGCAAATCATCCGGACGTGTTCGAAGAGGTGCGCGGCGCAGGGCTCATGCTGGGTCTGAAATGCAAGGCGACCAACTTGGACGTGGTGAATGCGGGATATGATAACGGCCTCATCACCGTTCCCGCCGCTGACAATGTGATCCGCCTATTGCCGCCTTTGACCCTGACAGAGGACGACATTGCACAGGCGGTTATTCGTCTGGAGAAAACGGCCGCGCAGGTCGATAGCAATCTGGCGTCTGCCTGAGCCCACCCGATTAGAAAAGCGAAACGACATGAAGCACTTCCTCGACATTCACAAAACCAATGCCGCCGCTTTGCGGGGCATGATCGACCAGGCTGCTGCCATGAAGCAGGCGCGTCTGGGGCAGCCAAAGGCGGCACCGGATGACGAATTGGCACTCAAAGACCGCATGGTCGCCCTGATCTTTGAAAAACCGTCAACCCGGACGCGCGTGTCCTTTGATGTGGGCGTGCGCCAGATGGGTGGTCAGACGATGGTCCTTTCGGGCAAGGACATGCAGTTGGGCCACGGCGAAACCATCGCTGACACCGCCCGCGTGCTGTCGCGCTATGTCGATATGATCATGATCCGGACATTTGACGAAACCATCCTAACCGAAATGGCGGAATACTCGGACGTGCCGGTGATCAACGGCCTGACCGATCGCACCCATCCTTGCCAAATCATGGCCGATGTTCTGACGTTCGAAGAGCACCGAGGCCCGATCGCTGGGAAGAAAGTCGTTTGGACTGGCGATGGTAACAATGTGTGTGCCTCGTTCCTTCACGCGGCGGGCCAGTTCGGGTTTGATCTGACTTTTACGGGCCCGGCGCAATTCGACCCCGAAGAGGATTTCATGGGTTTTGCCCGTCAAAAAGGGTCCAAGATTGTTGTGGAACGGGACCCCTACAAGGCTGTAGATGGGGCCGATCTAGTTGTCGCCGATACCTGGGTTTCGATGCACGACTCTCAATCCGCGAAAGAACGGCGCCATAACCTGCTGCGTCCTTATCAGGTAAACGCCGAATTGATGGCCCATGCCAAACCCGATGCGCTGTTCATGCATTGCCTTCCTGCGCACCGCGAAGAAGAAGCGACATCCGATGTCATGGATGGGCCGAACTCGGTCATTTTTGACGAGGCCGAAAACCGACTGCACGCCCAGAAGGCCGTTATGCGTTGGTGTCTGGGTGTCTGAACACATGAAAATGGCAAGAGAGAGCCGCGTGCTCTCTCATGATTTCCGGAGTGCACAATGCCCCATTTAGTCCTCGAATTCTCTCAGGGCCTTGAAGAGAAACATGATTTCCATGCGGTCTGCGAGAAGTTGTTTGCGGTGCTTTCTGAACATGCTGAGTTTGATGCACCGGCCCTTAAGATCCGTGCCAATCCGGTCACCTATTTTCGGATCGGGACCGAACCGCAGACCTTTGTCCATGCGACGCTTTTATTGATGCAGGGCCGGGATGAGGCCACGCGAGCTGAACTGAACGCTACCGTTTTGGATGTTCTGACTGTTGCCATGCCCGAGGTTGGCAGCATCACGGTGCAAGAGGTCGAACTGAACCGTGCGTCTTATGCCAAACGCCTGGCGTGATTGTGTTTGGCAATTTGTCTATCTGAAGCACGGCGACTGACACCTTCTTTGGCCGCAAGCAACATTCCTTTGCAGGGCAGCAAAAATGCCCTGCATTCCCCGTCAAACAGGTGATCGGATAGCGAGCTGTTTGGATGGTTCTTTTCTCAGGTGGAACTTCTGTTAGAATTGTTATGTAATAACATTAATGATATGTCATAACGGACAAAAATCCACCGGAGTTGTGCAATTATTGAGGTTTCTTTCAGGTGCAGCGGCCTGCATCTTGCAGGGGCGAACCGTTGCCTGCCGAAAAAGGGAGAAACTGGAATGAGCTGGAACCCGTCTCACAACCCCGATCGTTTGACTGAGAACCCGTTTTTAGAGGCACTGATCATTCCTCGTGCACGTGATCTGGGTGGGTTCGAGGTGCGCCGCGCGCTACCCTCGGTCAAACGACAGCTTGTTGGCCCGTTCATTTTCTTTGACCAGGTCGGCCCTGCAGAATTCATCACAGAAGGCGGTATAGACGTTCGGCCACACCCTCATATCGGGTTGGGCACGGTCACCTACCTGTATAAAGGGGAATTTGAGCATCGTGATAGCTTGGGCACCCATCAGATGATCTATCCCGGTGAGGTCAACTGGATGATTGCAGGACGTGGCGTAACCCATTCTGAACGCACCAGCAAGGAAACGCGCAGCAAAAGACACAGTCTTTTTGGCATTCAGACCTGGATCGCGCTGCCAGAGGAACAGGAAGATATTGCACCGGATTTCGAACATCATAAACAATCTGCGCTGCCCCATATTCAGGATGCTGGGGTCAGCGCTCGTCTCATCCTTGGCTCGGCTTATGGTGAAAGCAGCCCGGTCACGACACTGTCTGAAACCTTCTATCTGGACGTGCAGCTTGCCCCCGGGGCCTCTTTTCCTTTGCCTGATGATCAAGAAGACCGCGGTGTTTATGTGACGGAAGGAACGGTTGAGATCGCCGGCGATCAGTTCACCCAAGGTCGTATGATGGTGTTTCGGCCAAGGGATCGCCTTTCCGTTCAGGCAGGGCCGCAGGGTGCGCGGCTAATGTTGCTTGGAGGTGCGACGTTGAATGAGGATCGTTATATCTGGTGGAACTTCGTGTCGTCCTCAAAGGAAAAGATAGAAGCAGCCACCCGCGAATGGAAAACGGCGGACTGGGCCAAAGGGGCTTTTCAACTGCCTCCGGGGGACGATCAAGACTTCATCCCGATTTCAGAAGACCTTGAACGCACCCGTCCGAGGCGCGCGCGCTGACCTGGCGTCAGTTGGCCTTGTCTGACAGGCGGATCGCGGCAATCTTTGACCGAAGGGGAGGGGCGTCATGAGGATCGCAATCGCGGGGGCGGGCAGCATTGGATGTTACTGCGGGGCTTTGCTGGCCCGATCCGGTCACGATGTCACCCTGTTGGGGCGGGCACGAATTCTCGACCCGATCCGGGATAAGGGGCTGATGGTCACAGATTTTTCAGGCCTGCGGTGTCATGTGACCAACCTGTCCCTGACCGAAGATCCGGCGGAACTGAGTGATGCTGAAATAGTCATTGTCACGGTAAAGACCGGCGCGACGGAAGAGATGGCGAAGCAAATCGGAAAATATGCACCAATGGCTGTGATCCTTTCCTGGCAGAACGGGTTGGAAAATGCAGGCACCTTACATACGATGCTTCCGCACCACGATGTCCGCGCCGGTATGGTGCCGTTCAACGTCGTACCAACAGATACTGGCGGATTTCATCGCGCGACTTCAGGTGAAATCGTTATCCAATCCGGCCTCGGCGATTTGGGCGCAAAGCTGACTGGCCCCGACCTACCGGTGTCAGAGAGTGACCAGATCGAAGCCGTCCAATGGGGCAAGCTGGTGATCAATCTCAATAACGCGCTGAATGCGTTGTCCGGGTTGACGTTGAAACAGCAGTTGCTGGACCGCAACTGGCGCCAACTGATGGCGGATCAGATGTCCGAGGCTCTGACCGTGCTACACTCCGCCGGTCAACCGATTGTGTCAATGACGCCGCTGCCCGCATGGATGACACCGTATATCCTGCGTCTGCCTACGCCTTTGTTTTCGCGGATCGCATCCCGGATGCTGATCATTGACCCTTCGGCGCGCACCTCTATGGCCTATGACCTGATGGCAGGGCGCCCAACGGAAATCGACAGTCTGCAAGGCGAGATCATCCGTTTGGGCGAGCAGCAAGGCATTGCGACCCCAATCTGCGCGCAGGTTCGCGAAAAGATTGCACAGAACCCAAAATCCCCGCTTACTCCCGAGCAAATCCGAAGCTGATGGGTTAGAGAAAAGCCGTCAGTGTCCAGAAGATAGCGGCTGATAACACTGCGGTAGCGGGGACCGTTATGATCCAGGCAGCCACGATCGTCATGAAATGCGAGCGACGGACGAGTTTCCGGCGTTTTTTCTCTTCCTGTGCCTGGCGCCGTTCGGGCAGGCGTTGGTGGTTCGCGTTCTTTCTGCGCCGCTCGGCATGCCATTCGCGATAGAAGCCCACTCCGAAGACCGCTCCCACTGCGATATGGGTGGAACTGACGGGCAGGCCCAGCCAACTGGCCAGGATCACAGTGATCGCCGCAGAAAGGGCGACACAGAATGCGCGCATTGGGTTGAGCTTGGTGATCTGACTGCCGACCATCCTGATCAATTTTGGGCCAAACAGGAACAGCCCAAAGGAAATTCCCAGCGCTCCGATCACCATCACCCAGGTTGGAATTGCGACTTGTGCAGCGAAATCCCCGAACTGCGCCGTATGCACGATTGCCGCCAACGGACCAACCGCATTTGCCACGTCATTGGCGCCGTGGGCAAAGCTAAGAAATGTTGCTGAAATAATAAGTGGTAGCCCAAACAGCGTTTTCAGAGACTTCGTTCTGTTTTCTAGTCCTTCTGATCTGCGATGCACCCAAGGGACTGTCACCAGCCATGTCAGAAATCCGGTGGCCAGACCGAACAGAAAAGCGACTTCAAGCTCAACTTTGATCAGCTTGTTCAGGCCTTTGACGGCCAAATAGGTGGTAAAGGCACCAGCCATGACAGCAACGAGTATCGGCACCCAACGGCGGGCAGCGGCGATCTTGTCGTCCTGATACTGAATTTTGGCATTGATCAAAGCCAGAAAGCCAGCGGCAATAGTTCCACCTAACACAGGAGAGATGATCCAACTGGCGGCAATGGCGCTCATCGTGGTCCAACTGACCGCGCTTAGGCCAGCTGCTGCGACGCCCGCACCCATGACGCCCCCCACGACAGAGTGTGTGGTCGACACCGGCGCGCCGACCCAGGTGGCCAAGTTGACCCACATGGCCGAAGAAATCAGGGCCGCCATCATCGCCCAGATAAAGACGGTGCTGTCGTGAACCGATGCCGGGTCTATAATCCCTTTCGAAATCGTCGACACGACATCCCCACCTGCCAGCAAGGCCCCCGCGCTTTCTGCGATGGCGGCGATGACGATTGCGCCGGTCATGGTCAGCGCGTTGGCCCCGACAGCGGGGCCCATGTTATTGGCAACGTCATTTGCGCCGATATTGATGGCCATATAGGCCCCAAAACCCGCTGCCGCGACAACGATCAACCCGCCATCAGCCCGCCCAAAAACCACTGCGGCCGTCAGCCCGGCCAGCGCAATAAAGGCGAAGGCGATACCCGGCGCCAGCATGGGGCGTGCCACATGGGCATTGGCATACTCAACGCGCGAGATGCGCGCCAGATCGCTGTCCAGCGATTGCCAACGGAGTTTGGAGCTTGGGTTCGACATCAGGCTATTGCGGGCGGTTTCCAAAAGAACACCCGCGGCTATACGGTTTCGCTCAGACGAGCAACCGTGGCGTCATCACTTTTTGTGGAGGAGTCACAGCTGCAGCAGCAAAGCCCGCAGTTCGGGTTCCTGAACACGTTCGGCCGCTATCACGGGCGAAACCCACTCGCGGGTCCTTTCCTCGGCCTCGGGGTAGATATTGGCCAGTTCCTGCACTTCGATCCGATAGACATTGGTCACCACAGTCTGGCTGGCCCCGTCTTTCAGGATCTTGTCATAAGTATATTGCCCAACAGGGTCTTTGGATAGGGATTGGGCGCGCACGCCGGCTTCTTCCCAGGCCTCTTGCCGGGCAGCCTCGGCGCCATCCAGGCCATCAATCGGCCAACCTTTGGGGATGATCCAGCGTCCGGTGTCCCGGCTGGTGATCAAAAGAACCTGCAGCCCGTCCTGTGTTTCGCGGGTGCACAAGGCGCCAAACTGCACCCGATGGGGGCGCAGGAACAGAGGCCGGGCGACCTCTTCCCAAATATTTCGCAGCCATTTTGTCATGTTTGTCGTTCTCGAACCCGGGTTTTACCTGAGCAGCCCACATAGCAATGAAACAGATAATCTTCAATGAACGCCCGGAATCACCATGCTTTCCGCATCTTCATGCCAAGAATTCTCGACGAAAATTCCCGACGGCCGCCTAATTACGACGTTTTGCGCGCAAGGTGGGGTCGGCCTTGGTCGGATCTTCGGGCCAAGGGTGTCTGGGATATTGCGCGCGCATATCTTTGCGCACATCCGCGTATGACCCAGCCCAGAAACCGGGCAAGTCGCGCGTGATCTGGATGGGTCGTTGGGCCGGTGAAAGAAGCGTGATCTTGAGGGCCTCACCGCCAATGACCGGATGGCGCGTGACGCCAAACAGTTCCTGCAGCCGCACCGAGATTTCCGGTACTGCACCGCCATAATCTATCGGCACCTTTCGCCCGAGAGGAGTTTCAAACGACCCTGGAGCGCGCCGGTCCAGTTCCTGCGTCTGGGCCCAGTCCAGTCGGGCGCGCAACGCTGGCAAAAGGTCGAAACGTTTCCAGTCTTCAGCATTGCGGACGCCGGAAAGCATCGGCAACAGCCAGTCTTGCAGCGTGTCGGTCAACCCCTCGATCGAGAAATCAGGCAGCTCTGCGCCTTCGGTCCGGACCAGTTCCACCCGTGCCGCCAATCGCGCAGCGGCCCCGTTCAGTCGCAGGCCAAGATCACGGACGCCATCCAGCATCGCCAATGCAACTGCTTCGTCCGGAACCTCTTTCCAAACACTATCACTCAACGTGATTGCGCCGAGCCGTTCTTGTTTGCGCGCAACGACACGGCGGTCACGTTTTGACCAGTCGCAGACCTCGATCCAGGTGATCTGATCCTCGAACAGGTCACGAATTTCCTTTTCCGAGATCTGTGCGGCCATGCGCACCTTTGCTTCGCGGGGGTTGCCATCGGTATCGGTCACAACCAGATAAGGCGCCGCGGCCAGCGTGTCGCCGCCGTCCAGCACAACGCCTTTCCCGCCTGACAAAACATAGCGCGGCTCATCCCCTTTGCGCCGTTGTCCGATGCGATCGGGATAGGCGAGTGCGGCTGTTGCCGCTGGGCTGAAGTCGGACAGGTTGCCTTTGGTTTGCAGCCGCTTGGTCTCGGTTTTTATCCGTTCTAACGCACCAATGTTGACCTGCCAGACACGGTTGCGTTGAAAGGCGCGCATATCTCGCATGGCTTCGAGCCTAAGCAACATATCCACCGGAGCACCCCGCAAGGGATCGCGCTCGGCGATGAGAGCGGCCAAAGGTGCGGCGGCGGGGCCGACCTGTTCCAGCATATGTCCCAATCGCGGGTGTAGAGGTAGCGCCGCTAGTGACCGCCCGTGATCGGTGATCCGCCCCTTCCCATCCAGCGCGCCCAGCATCATCAGCAACGTGCGTGCCTCTGTCATCGTGCCCTCGGGTGGAGGGGTCAGGAAAGACAGTTCTTCGGGGTCCGCCCCCCAAAGTGCCAGTTCCAGCGCCAGCCCGGTCAGGTCGGTTGCCTCGATCTCGGCCGGGGGATAGGCGGCCAGCGCGCCTTCTTCGCCCTTCGACCATAAGCGATAGCACTTGCCTTCGGCGACACGACCAGCGCGGCCAGCGCGCTGCGTTGCCTCGGCGCGCGTCACCCGCTCGGTTACTAGTCTGGACATACCCGAACCCGGATCGAAACGCGCCCGCCGAGCCTGTCCCATGTCCAAGACCACGCGAATGTCTGGAATGGTCAACGAGGTTTCGGCAATGGACGTAGCCAAAACCACTTTGCGACCGGTTTCGACCGGTGCAATCGCTTGGCGCTGGGCAGCGAAAGGCATCGCGCCGAATAGTGGTCGCACCGTAGCTTTGCTGGATAGCCGGCCAGCCAAGGCGGCCTCTGCCCGGCGGATTTCGCCTTCTCCGGGCAGGAACACCAACATCCCACCTTCTGTTTCGCGCTCGGCCTGAACCACAAGATCGACCAATGCGTCCAGCTTTCGCGCCCGTTGTCCTAGCGGTCGGTCCAGCCAACGTGTTTCGACCGGGTAGCTGCGCCCTTGGGACGTCACAACGGGGGCCTCCATCAACCGCCCCACGGGTTCAGCGTCCAGCGTTGCCGACATTGCCAGCAGGATCAGATCGTCCCGCAATGCCCCGGCGACCTCAAGGCACAAGGCCAGGCCGAGATCCGCGTTCAGGGACCGTTCATGGAATTCATCGAAAATCACCGCACTAATGCCGGGCAGATCGGGTTTGACTTGCAGCATCCGGGTCAGGATACCTTCGGTGACGACCTCGATCCGGGTCGATTTCGATACCTTCGCCTCGCCCCGCACGCGATAACCAACTGTGTCGCCCACGCGCTGTCCCAGCGTATCGGCCATGCGCTCAGCAGCAGCCCGGGCCGCCAAGCGGCGGGGTTCCAGCATCACGATCTTGCCATCGCATAGCCCCGCCTCGAGTATCGCCAGCGGCACTCGTGTTGTTTTCCCCGCGCCCGGAGGTGCCTGCAGCACTGCGCGGCCCGAAGCCTTTAGGGCGGCAAGAAGGTCAGGAATGGCGTCGTCGATGGGCAGGCGTATCATGCGGGCTTTATCCGCCAACGGTACGACAAGGTCCAGTTCCGTCTCTTATGCCCGGAAAGCGTATATCCCAGAGGTAAATTCTTGTGCGCTCTGGTCTGGACAAACCCCTCATTGGGACGGCAACTAGAACTGCCGCAACTGATTGGGGGCGAAATGGAACTGGACAGCCTGAGTGACAGGATTTTGAACGGAGACCGGCGCGCGCTGGCCCGTGGCATCACGCTGGTGGAAAGCGGTCGCGCCGATCATCGTGCGCAGGCGACGGAACTGCTGACCAGATTGACCAAAGAAGGCCGCCAGGCCCTGCGGATCGGATTGTCAGGAACGCCCGGCGTCGGCAAGTCCACGTTCATCGAGAGCTTTGGCATGATGCTGACAGGGCAGGGGCTGCGCGTTGCGGTTCTTGCAGTTGATCCCAGTTCGACTCGGTCGGGCGGGTCCATTCTGGGGGACAAGACCCGGATGGAACGCCTGAGCCGCGAGAAAAACGCCTTTATCCGTCCATCACCCAGCCAGTCGCACCTGGGCGGTGTTGCCCGCCGCACACGTGAGGCCATCGCTTTATGTGAGGCCGCTGGGTTCGATGTTGTTTTGATCGAAACGGTTGGTGTCGGGCAATCGGAGACGGTTGTCTCCGAGTTGTCGGATCTGTTTATGCTGTTGCTTGCCCCGGCGGGCGGTGACGAACTGCAGGGCGTCAAGCGCGGTATCATGGAAATGGCCGACATGATCTTGGTCAACAAGGCGGATGGTGACCTGAAATCTGCCGCCACTCGCACCTGCGCCGACTATTCCGGGGCGCTGCGTCTGTTGCGTAAACGCCCCCAGGACCCGGAAGGGTTTCCCAAGGCGATGACTGTCTCAGCGGTCGAGGAACATGGGCTGGCTCAAGCCTGGGAGGAGATGCAGTCCCTCAGCAAATGGCGCCGTGAAAATGGCCACTGGGAGGTCAACCGCGCCACGCAAGCACAATATTGGTTCGAACAAGAGGTTCGGTCTGCCCTTCTGGCGCGTCTGGCGACTCCACAAGCGCGCTCGGAAATGGAGCGTCTGGGCTCGCAGGTCAGCACTGGTCAGCTCAGTCCGTCGGTTGCGGCGGAACATATGTTGTCTGCTTTAGTCGCTGGCTAAGTCCTTATTCAAGCCTTTGATCTCATTCTCTTTCTGATTTCGGATCGGTGGGTTATCGCCCATAGGTTGCAAGTTGACCCAAACTTGATGCAAACTCAGGTTAAGGCCGCGCATCTGTCGCCAGGCCGGATATGCGGGAACCGTCAGCTATGCCCGATATTACTGGGACCAACGGCAACGACGATATCGACGTTAACAATGACACGGGGACCCTGAACGGTTCACCGGCTGGAACTCCGATTGATAATATCCGCGGCCTGGGTGGCGACGACGACGTCGACATCAATAACAGCACGATTACCGGGAATGTCATCGGCAATGCCGGCTCCGACACGATCACCGTCACCAGCAGCACCATTGGTGGTAGGATTGCCAGCGGGTCGGATGACGACACTGTCGATATCAGTGGCTCGAGTGTTGGAAACATCCGGCTGGGGAGCGGCAACGATACCCTGAATTTCACCAGCACCAGCGTTAGTGGCGATTTGCGGGGTGGTGGCGGGACCGACACGTTGAACTTGCCTGTGGGTACCGTCATCACCGATACCAATTTTGGCGTCATTAACGTCGTAGATGGCGTAGGCTATACCCTGTCCAGCGGGACATTCACCCTACCATCCGGTATCACGGTCACATATTCTGCCTTTGAGAACGGAAGTGGCGTTCCTTGTTTTACCCGTGACACGCACATCCTGACGCAGGACGGCATGAAAGCAATCCAAGCGCTGCGGATCGGGGACATGGTCCCGACCATGGGGTGCGACCCTCAGCCTATACGCTGGATCGGTCGTCGACAGTTTGACCGCGCCGCCTTGCTGGTAAATCCCAGGCTCTTGCCGGTACGAATCCTTGCAGGTGCGCTGGGCGAGGGTTTGCCGCATCGCGATCTTCTGGTCTCACGCCAGCACAGGATGCTGGTGCAGTCCAGAATCGCGGAACGCATGTTCGGCACCACCGAAGTTCTGAGTCCGGCGATCAAACTGACCGCACTGCCGGGAATCTATATCGATGAGGCCGTGCAATCGGTTGAGTATTTTCACCTGCTATTTGATCGCCATCATGTCATCTTTGCCGAAGATGCCCCAACCGAAAGCCTGTTCACCGGAGTCGAGGCCCTGAAATCCCTCGGATCGGAGGCGCGGCGAGAAATTTTCGAAATCTTTCCGGAACTGATCGAAAATCATGGTGAAAACCCGGCCCGGTTCATTCCATGTGGACGCCAACAGTCCCACCTGATCCAGCGGCATTTGAAGAACAACAAACCCTTGCTTCAACGCAATGGCGCCTAGGTCTTATAGAGTTTAAGATGGGTGCAAAGATTTCGCACGGCCCGTCTTGACCCTTCCTGTGATTCCCACTAAACGCATCCAACCAGTTTTCGGGCGCGACTTCGGGTTGCGCCCCTTGTGATTTGGCCACGGGTCCTGTACCCAGCCCGCAGATACAAAGGAAGAAACCATGTCGCGCCGTTGCGAACTGACCGGAAAAGGCCCGATGACTGGCAACAATGTCAGCCACGCCAAAAACAGAACTCGTCGTCGTTTTCTGCCCAACCTGAACGACGTAACCCTGCAGTCGGAAACCCTGGGTCGTGGCGTCAAGCTGCGTATCTCGGCCGCTGCCCTGCGTTCAGTTGACCACCGTGGTGGTCTGGATGCGTTCCTGGCCAAAGCCAAGGATGACGAGCTGTCCACCAACGCACTGAAAGTGAAAAAAGAAATCGCCAAGGCTCAAGCTGCGGTCTAAGCGTTCTTTTTCACCAAAGATTTCGACCCTGTACCCGAACGGTGCAGGGTCTTTTCTTTTGCCTGATTGAGTTTAGACGATTTCGCCGTCAGAGCGTGATCTTGTTCACATACAGTGTTCTGATGTTTGAATATGTTTGTTCATATTCTATTGGCGGAGTTCGATCTCATGTCTTTCAAATCCTTTGATTCCCTCTCCCTGTTGGCGGCCTTTTTTGGCAAGACATTTGGGACATGTGTGCGGATGCAGCGTCAGGTGAACAGGTTGCATACCAGCCTGACAAAAGGGTCTGTCAAACGTCCCGGATTGGACAACTGACCTCGTACTGACCAAAAATGACCCGAGGGCTTCTGGCGCATTCGATTGTGCTTGAAGCCCTTTTTGTCTCGGGCATATACCGAAGGCAGGATGAAACACTTTCGGAACAGATTTCTATCATTTGCCCTGTCGCTGCTGGTCATTCTGACTGGTCAGGGGGTGGCTGCTTCGCGTGGCGTTGATACCGCAGTCGGGCAGATGGTGCTGTGTACTGGTGTTGGTCCTGTTGTGATCTATATGGATGCGGAGGGGCAACCGGCTAAGCCCCCGCATTTCTGCCCCGAATATGCGCTGACGTTACTGGGTGCTATTGCCGTCGTTTCACATGTTCTGCCCGATGCACCAAGTTATGCCGGGCCATTTTTAGAGCGCGGCGACAGGAGCCTAATAGCAGCGCCCGTTCCGTTTCAGCCCGCCCGCGCGCCACCTGCAAGAGACTGATTAAATTTAACTTTTTCAGACACTTGACATAGGAGAGGCGCAATGTCCCTCACTTCCAAACTTTTGGCAACCCTGGCTGCGGCCGCATTTGCCACCACTGCTATGGCGCAGGAAACCATCACACTAGAAGATGCCTATGCGCGCTCCGCTGGCAAAACGGCAAAAGCGGGCGCGGCCTTTATGGTGATTCAGAACACGGGCGAGGCGGATGACCGTCTTGTTCGTGCGGAATCGGAGGCGGCTGCACGGGTTGAGCTGCACACGCATCTGATCGATGCCAATGGCGTGGCGCAGATGACCCATGTCGAAGAGGGGTTCGTCATCCCTGCCGGTGGTGCGCATGCGCTCAAGCGCGGGGGCGATCACGTGATGTTCATGGGATTGGTTGCTCCGTTTGAACATGGTGCAACTGTGCCTGTGACACTGGTTTTTGAAAAAGCCGGTGAGGTTGAGATCGACGTGCCGGTTGATCTGGAACGAAAAGACATGGGCGCCCACACGAACTAAGGTCACGTCAACCGTCAAGCCGCTATGCGGCCGTCATCCACGCGTCAGGCCGGGCTTTGCCCGGCCTGTTTGCCTATCGCTTCAACGGTTAACAACCCGCATCGAAACGCGGTCATGCGCCCGTTTGAAGCGCACTGCCAGAAAGAACATCACGGCGGCGAAAGCCAGAGCGGAAAAGGCAATGGCCCACCCCAGTGCGACCATGCCACTGCCGGGCCAGAACAACAGCACCAACCCAATGATCAGCGCAATGATCCCCGAGTTTCGCACCATCACGGCATCCGGGTTGTTGCTGGGTATCTGCCGCCATGCCAGCAACGAACCGATGCCGACGATCAGCGCCCAAGCACCCAGCAGGAAAAACGTCAGCCGCGCAACACCCTCGGGCCAGATCAACAGGACAAGCCCAATCAATAGAGCCCCGATGCCGACGCCGCCGATCAATCCGCGCCGTCCAAAGCCCAGTAGGGTCAGGCCGCCATCTAGAACCAAAAGCAGGCCGACCAGTCGCAACAGCAAAGAGATACTGCCCGTTGGCCAAAACAGCGCGGCGATCCCCAATGCTCCGGCCAGACATCCGCGCAACAGGAAGGTCCACCACAGATTTGCCAGTTGGTCGCCAAATGTATCGCGGCCCTCCATACTGGAATCGTCCAGGATTTCTTCGCGCGTGTGGTGGGGGTCGGTCATGGGAGCCTCTTATTTCGATTGTCGTATCAATAATTTTGGTGCCGGTCTGGCGGGCTAAGATTCGCGCAGCAGCTTTTGAACCCAGCGTGGCACGGTTTCGGATGCAGGGCCAAGTATCACCTGATCGAAACTCGAGGCGCCGGATGACGGATCTAGGTTCAACTCGACGGTTCGTGCGCCTGACATTGTCGCCTCGTGCACAAATGCTGCGGCGGGGTAGACCTGACCCGAGGTGCCGATTGAAGTGAAGATTGCAGCATTGGCCAGGTGATCGTAGATCAGGTCCATAAAATAGGGCATCTCACCGAACCATACAACATCGGGTCGGGCGGTTGGGCCACCGCAGGCGGGGCAGGGTTCACCCACCGACATCTCGGGCGGGGCGACCCAGCGGTGATCGCAGGTGGTGCATAAGGCCCCAGCGAGGGTGCCGTGCATATGGATCACATTCTCGGATCCTGCGGCTTCGTGGAGGCCGTCGACATTCTGGGTCACGATGATAACCTCGCCGGGCCAGTTGCGTTGCAGATGGGTCAGCGCGATATGGGCCGGATTGGGTTGCGCCTGTGCAGCCTGCACACGGCGCGCGTTGTAGAACTTGTGCACCACCGCCGGATTGCGGGCAAAGCCTTCGGGCGTGGCGACATCCTCGATCCTGTGCTGCGCCCACAGACCTCCTTCGTCGCGGAATGTGCCCAGCCCGCTTTCGGCGGAAATCCCGGCACCGGTCAGAATGACGATCTTTTCCATTTCCGCCTCACGCGTTACACCCGGTTGTATGACACACCGTATCCTTTTCGTCTGTTTGGGCAATATCTGCCGGTCTCCGGCCGCCGAAGGTGCCTTTCGCGCCCGTGCGCCGCATCATGCCACCGACAGCGCCGGAACCTCTGGCTGGCACATCGGAGACCCGCCTTATGGCCCAATGCAGCAGGCTGCTCATGCCCGTAGTATCGACATCAGCGATCTGCGCGCGCGCAAATTCGTGGCCGAAGATTTTGACCGCTTTGACCTGATCATCGGAATGGATGCAGAGAACCTTACCAATATCGAAAACTTGCGTCCCCGTGGCAACAAAACTCCGGTTCGCTTGCTGACTGATTTCGCTACTGAGACAGGCGCGGATCATGTGCCCGATCCGTATTACACCCGTGATTTCGAGGGCGCGCTGGATTTGATCGAAAAGGCCGTCGCAGGTCTTGACGCACATCTGAGGGCTTAGTTGTAGATGCTCTGATGTCTTCTACATTCAGGTGTAAAATCAATCGACGCCTGCATCGGGGCCAAGCTCACCTGTTTGGTTCTTTCGCAATCACAGTGGATAACGTGCGTGTCGTCCGGCTTCTGGTGATCGCAATCGCACCCAAAACCAAAGCGCAGGCTACGGCCTGTGGTGTTGTGATTGCTTCGCCAAAGGCAAGAAAGCCCACAGCAAACATTGTCGGCAATTCAATGCTGCCGACGACCGCAGTTTGAGAAGCGCCGATCAACGGCGAGCAGATCGTATAAATGAGCTGTGGCACAAGCGCTGTGACCAGGCCAATTCCGACGATCAAAATCCAGTCGGATTGCCCCTGCGGGAGCAACTTGGCAACATCGGCGTTCAACATCAGCGGCAACAGCCCGAGAACCGATCCCAAGGAAACCGAAGCAATGCGCGCAAGCGGTGCGATGCGGGACAACCTGTGAACCAAGACACATATTCCGAAGCCGAACCCGATTGGGGCTGCTAGCGACATCAGAAGCGTTGGTATGTGCTGTATAGGAACGGATGCGGGCGATCCTGCAATGAGTGCCGCCAACGTAATGAGGCCCGAGGCGAACAATGCGCGCCTTGTGGGAGTATCGGCGAACAAAGCCCAGGCAATGATCAGCGTGAAAACCGGATAGGTCATATAGAGAACGCCCACAGTCGATGCGGGTAATGTCTCCAGCGCCGTCACATATCCAATCCATCCAAGGCCCATTACCGCGCCTGCCGAAAGCCCCCAAGCAATCTCGCGCCAAGCGTTTCGGTGTATTATAAGAACAGGCAGCAGCAGAATTGCCGTAACGATGTAGCGATAGAACGCGACGGCATAAGGCGCGACGCCTTGCTCGGTCAGCCCTCGGCTAAAATAAGGAACCAGCCCGAAACAAATTGAGGCGAAAAGAACGCCGGCAACCGCAATCGGATAGGGAATAGTTGGTCTGGTCTGTGTTGATATCGTTGCCATTCCAATTTGCTATCACAGGTTTGCGACTGCTGTAGCAGAGATTCGTCGAGCGGTTGCTTCGGTTCGCAAAGCTAACCCTAGTTCAGTTCTGTATGAAGATGGTGGCAGAAACACACGGCGCGTTGGTAAATATGCTTCCAATATCTGCGGTACCCTACACTAACTCATCACCTTCAACTGCCCGCCCAGCCACGGCACCTGCGCGACTGCCGGATCAACAATCTGGCTCCGCATCAGCCGTCGGATCATGTCTGCAACCTCTTTGGGTACTTGGTCCGACCAGTCAGAGCGGGTGAACAGCGAAATTGTGCGGGCGAAGTCACCGAACGGGACCGGATGCGCCTCCATCCCGTCATGAAACCGGGTCGCACGCATATATCCCAGTGGTGTTGTGATCGTCCAGCCAAGCCCCTGTGCGACCATTGCCATCAGCGCCTGGTGCGAGCCGATTTCAAACCGTTCCTCGAATTCCATTTGCTGGCGCGCCAAATGCGCCTCGATCTGGCGGCTGATCAGCTGATCTCGGGCGTATCGCAGAAAGGGCAGGTCCTGTATTGAATTCCCCACACCCTTTGGGGTCACCAGAATGAAAGGGTCCTGAACCAGAGGGTATTCAATCACACCCTTCAGGACCTCTCCGGAATGCGCGGATACAGCCATATGCAGCCTCTGCGCCTCTAGCTCGGCGAACAGGTTTAGGCTGGGCAACGTGATCAGTTTGAATTTCGACCGGGTCAGGCTGTCGGCCAGCAAAGTCGCCAGCCGCGGGGTCAGATCGTTGTCGAAATCGTCTATCAAACCGATGGAGAGGGTGGTCAGATGCCCCAGATCCATCACGGTCAGTTCGCTTTGGGCCATTTGCAGTTCGGCCAGCACGACCTCGGCCCGCGCCAGAAAGCTGCGGCCGGCTTGTGTTAAACGCATTGGTCGTCGCCCGTGATCGACCAGATCAGTGCCCAATGCCTTTTCCAGATTGCGCAACTGCTGAGAAACCGACGGCTGGCTGAGCCCCGTGATCTCGGCGGCCTGTGCCACCGATCCTGTCCGCGCCAAAGCCTCGAACACCTCAAGGCCCCGCAGGGTCAGCCCTTTCATTACCATCTGATACACCTTTCGCTGCGCCATATCTGAGGTGCAGTGCGCATCAGGTCAAGCAGCGTGACCAGCTTAGTTGCAGATTGCCTGCGCCATCTGGCCAAAGTTCTTATACCGATCCCACAGCGCATCATCGCGCGAAGTCTGCGACATCTTCAACTCCTGCGCCTGATGGGGGTCGGTGAACCACTTGGCGACGGTCTTCTGATCACCACGCGTCAACGCCTGATCCGCGACGCGCTGAATGCAGCTGCACCGCGCCCGCGTCGCCGCCGACCGATCAGACGCCAGACACGCCCGTTTGATCTGCGCAGCCTCGCTGGGTGCCGGAGCCATCGCCGTCAGCGATGCCGCACAAAATGCGATTAGGAGGAACTGTTTCATGCTCTTGCCTCGTTTTTGCCTGCCCGGACGGGTCTGATGCCCCTCTTGGTCTGTGGCGGAGTATGAATCAAAGTGGATTTCGGATCAATCATGTGCTGCGAAAAAGTGATTGCGCACATAATTGATGTCGCGTTTTCTGGCCTGACTTCGCTTAGAACTATATCGTGAGACCAAAATGCTAAAGAAATACAGGCGTACATTCCACTTGCCGCAATCTCCCGGTGCTACAAGCGATGACAAGATCATGTCGAGTGTTGATGAGTTGGCATCAGCAGACGAAGTCGTCTTTACCGAAAAGATGGACGGCGAGAATACGACAATTCACAGCCAAGGCTGCCACCCTCGCAGCATCGACGCAAGATATCACCCGTCGCGAGACTGGGTGAAGGCTTTCGCAGCTGGTATCGCACCGCAACTTACTTAGGATGAGCGCATTGTTGGCGAATATCTATTCGCACGTCATTCCATCGCGTATTTGGAATTGCCGACTTATTTTTTGGGATTCGCGTGGATCAAAGCTGGCGTCGTTCAGCCATGGGATGCGACGCTGTCACGCTTTACAAAACTTGGAATCAGCCCTGTTTCCGAACTGTATCGGGGACGGCTCTCAGCTCAGGTCGTCGCTGATGTAATTGCAGCCCTAGATCTAGACACACAAGAGGGGTTTGTCGTTCGCACAACAGCAGCATTCGAGGAAGAAAACATGCCCACTCATCTCGCGAAGTACGTACGTGAAGGTCATGTGCAAAGTGAGACGCATTGGATGAATGCTGAACTGGTTAGAAATGGGCTGGTCTGATCGGATTGAAGCCTAGCAACTAAAGGGTTTCGTCGGGTCGCGTCCTACCTTGACCGCAGCCCATTTCCGACGCATATCCCCAACCCATGACAGACCTCGCTCACATCCGCAATTTCTCCATCGTCGCGCATATCGACCATGGCAAATCCACCCTTGCTGACCGGCTCATCCAAGAGACCGGGACAGTCAAGGATCGTGACATGAAGGAACAGCTGCTCGACAGCATGGATATCGAGCGCGAGCGCGGCATCACCATCAAGGCCAACACGGTCCGCATCGACTATACCGCCGACAATGGCGAGAAATACGTGCTGAACCTGATCGACACCCCCGGCCACGTGGACTTTGCCTATGAGGTCTCGCGGTCGATGCGTGCGGTCGAAGGCTCTCTGCTGGTTGTGGACTCGACCCAAGGGGTCGAGGCGCAGACGCTGGCCAATGTGTATCAAGCCATCGACGCCGATCATGACATCGTGCCGGTGCTGAACAAGATCGACCTGCCTGCGTCCGATTGTGACCGCGTGGCCGAACAGATCGAGGATGTGATCGGCATCGACGCGTCTGAGGCGATTCAGGTCAGCGCCAAGACCGGGCAGGGCATCCATGAGACGTTGGAGGCCATTGTCACCCATCTGCCGGCCCCCAAGGGTAATCTGGATGCACCGCTCAAGGCGATGCTGGTCGATAGCTGGTACGACGCCTATCTCGGCGTCATCGTTCTGGTCCGCATCATGGACGGCACCCTGAAAAAGGGCATGCGCGTCAAGTTCATGTCGAACAACACCCTGCACCATGTCGACCGCGTCGGCGTTTTCCGCCCCGAGATGGAGATGGTGGACAGCCTCGGCCCCGGTGAGATCGGCTTTCTCACGGCCTCGATCAAACAGGTCCGCGACACGCGCGTTGGCGACACGATCACCAATGACCGCAATGGCGCAGAAATCGCGCTGGACGGCTTTAAACCCGCGCAACCGGTGGTGTTCTGTGGCCTCTTCCCCGTCGACAGTTCCGAATTCGAAGACCTGCGCGACGCGATCGACAAGCTGGCGCTGAATGACGCCAGCTTCAGCTTTGAAATGGAAACCTCGGCAGCACTTGGCTTTGGCTTCCGCTGCGGCTTCCTGGGCCTGCTGCACCTTGAGGTCATTCGCGACCGGATTGAGCGCGAATATGATATCGAGCTGATCACCACCGCGCCCTCGGTGATCTATCACGTCTTCATGAAAGACGGCGAGATGATCGAGCTGCACAACCCCGCCGACATGCCCGACCCCTCAAAGGTCGACCATATCGAGGAACCACGCATCAAGGCGACCATCCTTGTGCCGGATGAATTCCTGGGCGACGTACTGAAACTGTGCCAGGACCGCCGCGGCATCCAGATGGACCTGACCTATGCGGGCTCGCGCGCGATGGTCGTCTATGACCTGCCGCTGAATGAGGTCGTCTTTGACTTCTACGACCGCCTGAAATCGGTGACCAAGGGCTATGCCTCGTTTGATTATCAGATGACCGGCTATACCGAGGACGCGCTGGTCAAGATGTCGGTGCTGGTGAATGATGAACCGGTCGATGCGCTATCGACCATGGTTCACCGCGACCGGGCCGAGATGCGGGGCCGGGCGATGTGCGAGAAGCTCAAAGACCTGATCCCGCGCCACATGTTCAAAATCCCGATCCAGGCCGCCATCGGCGGCAAGGTCATCGCGCGCGAGACCCTCTCGGCCCTGCGTAAGGACGTTACTGCCAAGTGTTACGGAGGCGACGCCACGCGGAAACGCAAACTGCTGGACAAGCAGAAGGCGGGTAAGAAGAAGATGCGTCAGTTCGGGAAGGTCGATATTCCGCAGGAGGCGTTTATCTCAGCGTTGAAGATGGATAGTTGAGGCCTGCCTACCTCTTTTGGAATTGCTTGGGCTGCAAGAGGAATATGTCTCTGACGCCCTTTCGCCGAAATTCAACGAAACGATATGTTATTCCGGAAACGAGAAGCAATGCCAAAAAATAAAGCATCAGTATTGGCGTGAATATCCAGTTCTGGCTTCCCCAGATGTGATTGAACACATGAATGATCTGCCAGTGCCAGATATACACGCTAAAGCACATCATGCCCAAAACCTGAAGTCCTCGGA
Source organism: Ruegeria sp. YTSA226 (assembly GCF_059609905.1). Lineage (NCBI taxonomy): Bacteria > Pseudomonadati > Pseudomonadota > Alphaproteobacteria > Rhodobacterales > Roseobacteraceae > Ruegeria > Ruegeria sp. YTSA226. Next base: position 27,265 of record NZ_JBXWMQ010000008.1, on the reverse strand, counting down.
TCTCTAAGAAACTCCGCAGAGTTGAGTTGGTTTTTTGGGCGCGAAGGGCTAAAATCAGCAGCGCGATACCCAGAGAGAGAAATAGATTTGCGAATGTCTGGGAAATGGCTGGAAAATCACCTGTGACGCGTCCGACGGAAAGTACAAAGGATAGATATATCATTAACACTCCACTTGGTAGTAAGATGCGTCTTTTCAAGGCGAGTGCATGATTGTCATCGGTAACGTGTATCCAAAAATGTGCTGCGAGCATACCAATACAAAAGTCTGAAAGCCTCCCAGGCAATGTGTCGGAAACACTGTTTAAGTATTTCCCGTTAACCTGAAATTCCACCGATCCATAGACGTTTACCGCAAGCGAAAGAATGATCAAAAGAGCGGACGCATTGGCAATACCCAAGTAACGCATTAGTATCAGGATCGCTGGAAATAAGATGGAAAACCAAATCTCGATACCCAAAGACCACAATGGAGGGTTCATTGGCGGGAAAAATAATTCTGGACTGGGAAAGAGGACAAGTACATAGGCGATTGAATGGATCAAGAACCTTGCGATTGGTTCGCCGACAAATGCGACAAGACACACAAGAACGTTCAGGTAGTAGAGTGGGAGCAGGCGCACGGCCCGCTTTTTTAGAAATCTCACGCTGTCGATTTGTAGATTGGCGGATCGCGCGAACGGAAGGAACAGAACGAACCCGGACAGCACGAAGAATATGTTTACACCCAACCAGCCGGAAAACTGAAATGGTTGGATCGCGAAAAAGTAAAACGACGAAGTTTTTTCTAAGGGTATTGGTGTATAATGAGGCTGAATGAGATGGTGATACAGGACCATCAGAATAGCAATGCCGCGTAACCCGTTAACGTACCCTATTTTGTCCTGATCAGCCATTCTGGTCATGTAATAAACTCAAACTCACAAACACTTACGACCCGCAGCATAGTAGACTGGCGCTAAGTGCACCAGCCCCGCATAGGGACACGCGATTTTGGTTGCGCCGCACGAGATAAAAGTCGCGAAAAGGTTTTTTTGTTTCAACCAAAGCAGTGTTTGGATGATGTCTTGAAAAAATTGTATTAGACAGTTAAAGACTGTGCCAATCAGGAAAATGGCAACTATTCTTTTGACCTGCTCTACAGAATTGTTACCAGATCATATCCTGCGAGTATTCGTTTTGAGGTACTATCTGTGCTGATACCATGCTCCTCTCACTCTGACCCAGATCAAAGACCGCATGCGCTCTCAATCCTAGGATCCGCGGAAGTTGAATCCCTGATATGAGGCCCCCATGCTTCCCCTGATGCTGATCGTACATATCTTCCTTGGCTCCACCTTTGCCGGGTCCGCTGTGATTGCGGTTCTGTCGATGGGGTATACGACGCTATACCCTATCCTGATCGCTGCCGGAGCTGGCTTTATTGCGGCGTTTCCGGTTTCGTATCTGGTGACCCGAAAGATCGCGGGATAAGGCCTGTTCGGCCCATTGTGACCAACCTCACAGCCGCATCCCGGCTGGCCTGCTAGAGTTTACGTTGCGGAACCCTAGCAGGAGGCGCAGATGTCCACATCCATGATCCCCTTCATTGCCCTAGGGTCAGCGGGTCTCTATTCCGTTGCCATGGTCGCGATGAAGTTCTGGTGGAAAATCCCCGGCCTGGGGCTTGGCCTGCTGATCGTCGCGACCCTGCTGGCCGGGGCGACGCTCGAACTCGCCGCGCTGCGCGACGAACGGTTGGGCATAATCTATACTGGCATTCTGGGGGCCGAGGTCGTTCTGATCGCCATCGCCTCATTCTTTCTGTTTGGTGAAAACTTCTCGCATCGCGAAGTGTTTGGCATTTCCCTGGTCGTGATCGGCACCGCGCTGGCCTGGGCCTAAGCGAGACAAACTGGTTAGGCTTTTTTAAAGCCTTCATGAAGCTTCCTTCAGGTAAGTTGCAACCGGCCCTCAGCCACCCAATCTGTGTAAAAGGCCAGCGAAAGGCCCAGCACAGGAGGTGAGCCAGTGACAGCAAATTCAACTATCGAAGCGGTAAATGCCCCTTCATTTAGGTTGGCTGCGTGGGCTGGCGCAAGATCCTTGGGCTGTATGTAATTTTGAATTTGCGTAGCCTGCGCGATCGAACGAGTTCCGGGCTCGTCTCTGGTCTCCAGGTGAACTGAAGCGTCTCTGGTCCGGTTGGAATTTAGGGGGTACTGGCTGCGAATTGCCGCAGCGCTTAGTAGGTAACCCAACCGGGTCGGAGCGCTTCTCAAATTCAGAACAGGCTTTCAGCGCAAAATGCGGGCAGGTGGCCCTGATTGGTCAGAAAATGCCTCGGTCCTCGGAGGCCGTGGCCAAAGAGCGACCCGTTCACGGCGGGTTTGATTCGAAATATCAGGGATCGGATCGGCGCAATCGCTCACCAAAACCCCCAGAAGGGTCGTGCAGCCCGTTTGCGCCTGCAGAAAGAGTCCAAAATCCCGGGCCAAGCACGCAATTTCACTTGTCCAATCGCAACTCTGCGCAGGAACGTAAAATCTAGAGTTATCCACATTACTCTCCAGCGAGATATCAACAGTTTATCCCCGACTATTTTTTATGCTGCAGTGCTATTTTCTTGCCCGTTTATGACCGCGATGTAACAGTCAGGTTACCGCAGAGGTTCTTAGGATCCTGGGTGGGACGCAAAGGCCAAGGGGGTCGCTGCGGTGAAGGGAAATCTTAGGATTTTGTTCTACTGCAAAGACTTACCGGTGCGTGATCCGCTGATTTGGGCGTCAAGTTTGAAACAGGTGATCAAGCTCTCAGAAGGTTAATGCGTGCTGTGCGGGGCCCTCGGGCTCTGTTCAGCGGCTGTGGCCCCTTAGGGGGACAAAGCAACTGGATCGGGGCGTCCCTCGGGCGTGTCGAACCGGTAAGGCGTCAGGGGTGCCCTATGGGCACATGCAAAGACCGCGTCTGCGCACCTGACGCCTTTTCCTTTTTCCGGGCCCCGGATTCATACAGGCAGCGATTTAATTCCCCCTAAAACGGGAACGGGGTTCTTGCGTTTAAGCAAGAACCCCGTGATCGTGTCAGAAATGCAATGCCGCGTCTATGCACCTGTGTCCGCAAGGATAGCGGGTCCGGGTGCAGAGAGCAACTATATCTTGTATGTCGCCCGATCTTGATCGCTACATTCCGAAAGGAATCAGATGTTTTCCTGAACCTCGGTGGCTGCGCCCTGAATTGCGTCACCTGCTTTTTCAATATCTTTACCGGCGCCTTTAGCGGTTTCACATGCGGCGAGTGTGCAAAGGGCCAGTCCAATAAGTGCGGCTCGGATCATAGGTCTCTCCTTTTGTATAAGTCCCGATTTTCGTAGCAGTTTTGCTAATGGTGAACCAGAGTTTTGAACCGGCATTCTATTCTTTACGAAAAAGTGGCCCGATGGCTGCTGTCACCAGGAAGATCACAGCTGCGGCGCAGACGATGCTGGGCCCGGCCGGAGTGTCGGCAAGATACGCACCGCACAGCCCGACAAGGGCGGCAGCTGATCCGATGATTGCGGCCCCGAACGCCATATTTTCAGGTGTTTTCACCAAAGACCGCGCGCCGGCTGCCGGGATGACGAGCAGGGCGGCAATCAACAGAACCCCTACCACTTTGATTGCCACGGCAACGGCCAGCGCCATGGTCAGCGTCAACCACACCTCCTCGCGCTTTGGGTCAATGCCGGATGCATAGGCCATGTCTGGGTTCAGCGTGGCGACAAGTAGGGCTGACCAGCGCCAGATCATGACTGCCAGGATCAACGCGCCGCCACCCCAAATGGTTGCCAAATCGCCTTTGGTGACAGCCAGGATATCACCAAACAGAAAGGCATTTAAATCCAGCCGGACGTCGGACAGCAAGGCGACGGTGACTAGCCCTGCGGCCAGGGCTGTATGCGCTATTACGCCTAGTAATGTATCCATCGCCAACCCCTTGCCACGCAAAAGCGTGACGGTAAGCCCCATGGCAAGCGCTGACGCCACAATCGACGGCAGCATCGGAAGCGAAAATGCCAGAGACAGTGCCACACCCAGAACAGCCGCGTGCGCTGTGGCCTCGCCCAGATAGGCCATCCTGCGCCATACCACAAAGCACCCCAAAGGGGCCGCCGCGAGTGCAACGCCGATACCAGCCAGCGCGGCGCGGACCATAAAATCGTCTAACATCAGTTGGTTGTTTCCTGGTCGTGGTGGTGGTCATGGTCGTGCGAATGGCTGTGTTGATGTTGGTAAAGGGCCATCATGCCCTTGGTTCCGCTGCCAAATAAGGCCCGGTATTCAGGTGCGTCCGCGACGGTATGAGGCGACCCCTCGCAGCATATATGTCCGTTCAGACATAGCACACGGTCTGAGGCCGCCATGACAACGTGCAGATCGTGACTGACCATCACGATCGCGCAACCAAGGTCGCGTCTGACCTGCTCAATGCGTTGATAGAAGGCAGCTGCACCCGGTTGGTCCAGGCCTTGCGTCGCTTCATCCAAAAGCAAGACCTGAGGATCATCAAGGAGTGCGCGCGCCAGCAGAACTCGTTGAAATTGACCGCCCGAAAGCTGGGTCATTTGCCGGTTGCGCAGATCCGGGACGCCCGCTCGTTCTAGTGCATCCAGCGCTTTGCGGGCCGAGATCCGTTTGGGTAAGCCCAGGAAACGTTGCACGGTCATCGGTAAAGCGGCGTCCAAAGCCAGTTTTTGCGGGACATAACCGATGCGCAGGCCGGGTGCGCGGCTTACCTGGCCTTCTGATGGGGTAATGGCCCCAATGATCGCCCGTAAAAGAGTCGACTTACCAGATCCGTTGGGCCCCACAATGGTCACGATCTCTGCTTCGGAAACTGCCGCATTCACATGTTCAAGGATCGTGCGGCCGTCGATCCGAATGGACATGTTTTTCAATGAAATAACGGGGGTATTCATGCCGCCGACCCTACACATTCGGGACATAGGCCCTCGGCCTCGACCACTACTCGTTCGATTTGAAACCCCGAGGTGTTCGCCGCAGCGCCCAATCGGCCCTGTGTCAGCTCGGTTTCCGTTTCAGCCACCGCTTTGCAGGACCTGCAGATCAGAAACGCGGGGACATGGTCATGGGTCGGGTGGGCGCAGGCTGTATAGGCATTCAGTTGCTCGATACGATGCACGAACCCGTTTTGCACAAGGAAATCCAGTGCACGATACGCGACCGGAGGTTGCGACCCGAGCCCTTCTGCAGCTAGCACAGCCAGAATGTCATATGCGCCCATTGCCCGGTGCTTTTCCAACAGGATCTCAAGAACACGGCGTCGGACAGTGGTGAATTGCAGGCGCTTTGTTCTGCACTTGTTTTCGGCCTGAGACAGCGCAGTGTGAACGCAGTGGGCGTGATCGTGTTGTCTGAATCCAACAGTGCTCATGGCGGGACTCCAATGATTTTCAACTTGATATGTAATAACGTCCGGATTAACAAGCGTACAACGAATGTAATAACATATCATTTCGGAGGGAATATGTTCCGACCCACACTGTATTTGTTCTCAATCGCGTTTGCAGGCCAAGCTATTGCTGAAGCGCCAAGCGTGGCCGTCGATATTGCGCCTGTTCATTCGCTGGTCGCCCGTGTGATGGATGGCGTGGGTGAGCCCAGTCTGATCATTCCGCCCGGGGCGTCACCTCATGATCACGCTATGCGGCCTTCTGAGGCGCGGTCTTTACAGTCCGCCGAGATCGTATTCTGGACTGGAGAAGAGCTGACCCCTTGGCTGGCTAAACCCTTGGGTGCGCTGTCGCCGGATGCACTGCATGTCTCTTTGTTGGATGCCGATGGAACAATTCTCTATGAATTCCGGGATGCGACCGATCATGATGACCATGATGACCGTGCGGATCATGATGGCCACGACGATCACGCGGATTACGACGATCATGCGGGTAATGACGATCACGACGACCATGCGGGCCATGCAGACGACCATGGCCATGATCACGAAGGGGTTGACCCCCACGCCTGGCTGGATCCCGAAAATGCACGTATCTGGGTTCAGGTAATTGCCGCAACGCTCTCAGAGGCGGACCCTGAAAACGCCGATGTTTATCAGCAGAACGCTGCAACCGCAGATCGGGAGCTGGTTGAACTGAAAGAAAAAATTATGACAGATCTGACAGATATGCAGACGCAGTCATTCATAACGTTTCATGATGCCTATCAGTATTTCGAAAAGCGATTTGGGCTGGAGTCATCCGGCGCAGTCAGTCTTGGCGATACGTCCTCTCCCGGGCCGGCGCGATTGGCGGCTTTGCGTGAAAAGGTTGAGCATGAAGGAATTGTTTGTGCCTTTTCCGAGCCGCAATTTGACACAAGGCTGGTGCGGACAGCGATCGAAGGAACCGGGGCCACGATCTTTGAATTGGATCCCGTAGGCGTGAGTTTTGACACGGGAATTTCGCACTATGATAGTTTGCTAATGGCCATGTCCGCCGGCTATCAAGACTGTTCCAAAAGTAAGTCGTAAGTAGCCGGGACAGCGGATTGCTCTTATTCTTCGTTGCAAAAGAGTTCGTAGACTACCTCTAACATCCGGCGTGGCCGTTCATCGGCAAGTCTATAAAAGATCGCCTTGCCTTCGCGGCGAGGCGTCACCAACCCTTCAAGTCGCAACCGCGACAGTTGTTGCGAAACAGCGGCTTGCCGCGCCGAAAGCAGCTCTTCCAGTTCTGTTACTGACTTTTCTCCCGATACTAGGTGGCACAGGATCATGAGACGCCCTTCGTGGCTGATGGCCTTGAGAAAATTTGCAGCATGCGTTGCGTTCTCAACCATTTTGTCGAAATTTTCCGGAGATGTTTCCTGTGAAAGTTGTGGAAGGGCCATCCTCTGTTTCCTTACCAGCCCACACTTTGGGCGCCTGTTTGTGTTGCTGCCTGGAGAAGGTCGCAAGTCAGCTAGTTATGAACATTTACTCTTATATGCATGAATCAAAATGAGGTGAGGGGAAAAGGGGAACTTGTGAGAGTTCGACGCAGATTTCGACTTTGAAGAGCGTATCGCTTTAGTCACCGCTGAATATCTATTTGCATTTGCAGGGCATGAAGTTTCCTGCACCCCTTGCAGCCCCACTGTGGCGATACTAAGACTCAGGTAACAGATTTTCGGGTAGTGTCCCGATCCATAGCAAAGCAGGCAGGTTTCTTATGTTCGATCCCGTTGACACATACATGAACACGCTTGTCCCAATGGTCGTTGAGCAGACCAGCAGGGGTGAGCGCGCATATGATATCTTCTCGCGCCTTCTGAAAGAGCGGATCATCTTTATCAACGGCCCGATCCACGACGGGATGAGCCATCTTGTGGTTGCTCAGCTGCTGCACCTTGAGGCGGAGAACCCGAACAAGGAAATCTCGATCTACATCAACTCGCCGGGTGGCGTGGTCACCAGCGGTTTGTCGATTTACGACACAATGCAGTATATCAAACCGAAATGTTCCACATTGGTGATCGGTCAAGCGGCCTCGATGGGGTCGGTTCTGCTGGCCGGTGGTGAGAAGGGCATGCGCTTTTCCCTGCCGAACAGCCGCATCATGGTGCACCAGCCCAGTGGCGGATATCAGGGGCAGGCAAGCGATATCATGATCCACGCAGCTGAGACGCAAAAGCTGAAGGATCGCCTGTATGATATCTATGTACGCCATACTGGACAGACCAAAAAGGCTGTTGAAAAGGCGCTGGACCGTGACAACTTCATGAGCCCGGAAGAGGCTAAGGAATGGGGTCACATCGACGAGATCGTTGAAAACCGCGCCAAGATGAGCGGCGAAGAGGGCTAAGCCCAGACCCCTCGTGTCGCCGATACGGGGGGTATTTTGAGATTGTAGCCGCCACAGTGCTGGCCTAAGCTGCACGAACAGGCGCAAGCGCGGCCCCGCAAGGGGCATAGGATGGAGCCCGAAAGGTAGATCATGGCGACGAATTCAGGCGGTGACGGCAAAAACACGCTCTACTGCAGCTTCTGTGGCAAAAGCCAGCATGAGGTGCGTAAGCTGATTGCAGGTCCGACCGTGTTCATCTGTGATGAATGCGTCGAGCTGTGTATGGACATCATCCGCGAAGAGACGAAAGCCAACGGGCTGAAATCTTCTGACGGAGTGCCGACGCCGAAAGACATCTGCGGAGTTCTGGACGATTATGTGATCGGTCAGGCTACGGCCAAGCGGGTTCTGTCAGTGGCGGTTCACAACCACTATAAACGATTGAATCACGCTCAGAAGGCCGGCAGCGATATCGAGCTGGCCAAATCCAACATCCTGTTGATCGGCCCGACAGGCTGCGGCAAGACGTTGTTGGCGCAAACTCTGGCGCGCATTCTAGATGTGCCCTTTACCATGGCCGATGCGACCACGCTGACCGAAGCCGGTTATGTGGGCGAGGATGTCGAAAATATCATCCTCAAGTTGTTACAGGCCAGCGAATACAATGTCGAACGCGCGCAGCGCGGCATCGTTTACATCGATGAGGTCGACAAGATCACGCGCAAATCCGAGAATCCCTCGATTACGCGCGACGTGTCGGGCGAGGGCGTGCAGCAGGCGCTGCTGAAGCTGATGGAAGGCACCGTCGCCAGTGTTCCGCCGCAAGGTGGACGCAAGCATCCGCAGCAGGAATTCCTGCAAGTGGACACGACGAATATCCTGTTCATCTGCGGTGGTGCCTTTGCGGGTCTGGATAGAATTATCGCACAGCGCGGCAAAGGCTCGGCCATGGGCTTTGGTGCCGATGTGCGGGACAATGATGACCGCGGCGTGGGTGAGATTTTCAAAGAGCTGGAGCCTGAAGACCTGCTGAAATTCGGTCTGATCCCGGAATTTGTCGGACGTCTGCCAGTTCTGGCCACGCTTGAAGATCTCGACGAGGATGCGCTGGTCACCATTCTGACCAAACCCAAGAACGCGCTGGTCAAACAGTATCAGCGTCTGTTCGAACTGGAAGATGCCGAGCTGGGCTTTACCGACGATGCGCTCAAGGCTATCGCCAAACGCGCCATTGAACGGAAGACCGGTGCACGCGGGCTGCGCTCGATCCTTGAAGATATCCTTCTGGACACGATGTTCGAATTGCCTGGCATGAAGAACGTGACCGAGGTTGTCGTTAACGAAGAGGCTGTATCTTCAGACAAACAGCCGCTGATCATCTATGCGGATGCGGCGGAATCGGCTTCGGCCGGGTAATCACAGAATTTGAATTGCAACAGATGGCGCGGTGATCCCGCGCCATTTTGTGTTTGGGAGGGCAGGATGACGATAAGGCGAATTTCCTCGGGCGGCCAATATGAGGCCAAAGTCGGCTATTGCCGGGCAGTGGTTGCAAACGGTTTTGTCTTTGTTGCCGGGACCTGCGCACAAGGCGAAATCATTCCCAAAGATATCGTCGGACAGTGCAAATCCGCGCTGCAGGCGATTGAAAAGGCCTTGGATGAGGCTGGATCAAATTTGGCGCATGTGGTTCGGGTAAACTACTACCTTCCGGACATGTCAGAATTTGAACTGTGCTGGCCCTTGCTGGTTGAGGCATTTGGTGAAAACCCGCCGGCGGCGACAGTGACCGAATGCAACCTGATCACGCCAGAGGACCGCATCGAGATTGAAGTGACCGCAGTTTTGCCGGATTGATGCGCAACGTTACCCTAGCACTGGACCTTGGCGGACCTTTGGTCCATATCTGCAGAGACAAAAATGCCGGAGGCAGCCGATGGGAATCCTGAACAGTCTTTTGCGCGCCGTGACCTGGTGGAACGGGGCCACCCTGAACACCCAGATTTACACCGCGCGCAAAGGCGTGAAAGTCGGTGAAGATAATGAAGGTAATATATTTTATCGTACCGCGGATGACAGCAGGCGTTGGGTGATCTTCAACGGCGAGGCCGAGGCCAGCAGGGTTGATCCCGATTGGCACGGTTGGTTGCACCGCACCTGGGACGAACCTCCAACCGACAAACCTCTGGCACATAAATCCTGGGAAAAACCGCATCAGGAAAACCTGACAGGAACCGCGCTTGCTTATGCACCGGCGGGGTCTTTGCGCCGCCCGGATCCGGTCGAGCGTTCGGATTATGAGGCCTGGAACCCGGAATAAGACGAGGCGAGCAATGTCATCTTACAAAGTTTCAGAAGTTTTGGTCGGAGGCGCCGTCCTGGCCGGGGCAATAGCGTTTGGCGTCTATGCGAGCCAGTCGACAGGCCTGTCCCAGGGCGGTTCTGGTTATGAGCTTAACGCCTCTTTCCGCTCGCTCGAAGGCGTCGGCGTCGGAACGGACGTGCGGCTTGCCGGGGTCAAAATCGGCACCGTGACAGGGGTGACCCTGAACCCGGAAACCTACCGGGCGGACACGACTTTTGCGATTTCTGATGGAATTCTGGTCCCCGATGACAGTGCTATCGTGATCTCATCCGAAGGGTTGCTGGGTGGTAACTTTGTAGAAGTCATGCCAGGCGGATCGCTCTTTAACTTTGAGCCGGGCGACCAGGTCGAGGATACACAGGGCGCAGTCAGCCTGATTTCGCTTTTGGTTAAGTTCGTCGCCGGAGATGGCGGCGAATGAAGCGATATGCTCTGATCGCGGCAATACTGGCAGCCTCTGGGGTAGCGGCACAGCAAAAGGTTCAATCCGGACCGGGTGCAATGCTCAGAGGGCTGGATAAGGTCAATGGCCAGACCGTTGATGTCGAACTGCAAAACGGCCAATCCAAGACAGTCTTTGGGCTGGATGTCGCGCTGGGTGATTGCCGCTATCCTTCAGATAACCCAACAGGGGACGCGTTTGCCTACCTGACCATTTGGGAACAAGGCGGAACGGATCAGCTGTTTGACGGGTGGATGATTGCCACCTCGCCAGCCCTGAATGCGCTTGATCATTCGCGCTATGACGTCTGGGTGATCCGCTGTATCACGCCATCCGGCGATTGATCGAGATCAGCAGAGAAATCTGCTGCAATAGTCACTGCCTCTTCCAGCGCGTTCCGATACTGTACCCGTGGCACCTCGATCGCGCCGAGCGAGGCGAGATGCGCGGTTAAAAACTGTGTATCGAACAGTTTGAACCCGCAGGACCGCAACCGGTCGACCAGATAAGCCAGTGCAATTTTTGAGGCATCCTTGCGTCGGGAAAACATGCTTTCGCCAAAGAAGGCAGCGCCAAGAGTAACGCCATAAACGCCCCCAACCAAATTCGGGGCGTCCCAGATTTCCAGTGAATGGGCGTGACCGGATTGGTTCAGCTTTTGGTAAAGGGTGCGAAGTTCCTGATTGATCCAGGTATCCGTGCGATCAGCGCAGCCATCAACAACGCCGGCAAAATCTCTGTTGATTGACACCGTGTACCCACAGTTCCGAATCCTGCGGGCCAAGCTGCGTGAGATGTGGAAACCATCCAGAGGGAAGATGCCGCGAAACTTAGGATCAACCCAGAACAGGTCCGGATCATCGCGATGTTCAGCCATCGGGAAGATACCGATGGAATATCCATGGAGCAGTAATTCCGGGGAAAGGCTCATGCCAGGCGCCTCAGGGTCGGAAAGCGGTAACCTTCCGACCCAGCAGAGTTAGTCGGCCATATTCTCCGCAAGCCAGTGCTCCAGCCAGTGGATGTTATAATCACCGCTTTGGACGTCACTTTCTTGCAGAAGTGCGTGGAACAAGGGAACCGTCGTGTCGATTCCGTCCACGATCAACTCTCCCAATGCGCGTTCCAGACGGGCCAGTGCTTCGGGTCGGTCGCGGCCCTGCACGATCAGTTTGGCGATCAGTGAGTCGTAGTAGGGCGGGATCGTGTACCCGTCATACAACGCTGAATCCATCCGCACACCCAGACCGCCCGGCGCATGGTAGGCCGAGATTTTTCCGGGGCAGGGCGAGAAGTTTGGCAATTTCTCGGCGTTGATCCGAACCTCGATGGCGTGACCATTGATTTTCAGATCATCCTGACCGAATGACATTGGCTGACCAGCGGCAACGCGGATTTGTTCGCGCACCAGATCTACGCCAAAGATGCCCTCAGTGACCGGGTGTTCGACCTGTAGGCGGGTGTTCATCTCGATGAAATAGAAGTCGCCATTTTCGTACAGAAATTCGATCGTACCTGCACCGATATAGTTGATCTTGGCAACCGCATCGGCACAGACCTTACCGATCCTTGCGCGTTCTTCGGGGGTGATGCAGGGGCCGGGTGCCTCTTCGAATACCTTTTGGTGGCGGCGCTGCAGGGAACAGTCGCGCTCGCCCAGATGAACCGCTTGGCCCTTGCCATCGCCAAAGACCTGAATCTCGATGTGGCGCGGCGTGGTCAGGTATTTCTCAATATATACCTCGTCATTTCCAAAGGCGGCTTTGCCTTCGGCGCGCGCGGTCATAAAGGCGCTTTCCATCTCATCCGCACTCATCGCGACTTTCATGCCGCGTCCGCCGCCACCGGCGGTGGCCTTGATGATTACAGGATAGCCGAATTCTTCACCGATCCGCTTGGCTGCGGCCAGATCCGGCACGCCACCATCTGAACCAGGCACACAGGGAACGCCCAAGGCCTTCATCGTGTCCTTGGCGGTGATCTTGTCCCCCATCACGCGGATATGCTCAGCGGTGGGGCCAATGAAGGTGATGTCGTGATCTTCGACGATCTGCACAAACTCGGCATTTTCAGACAAAAAGCCGTAGCCCGGGTGGATCGCCTGAGCGCCAGTGATCTCGCAGGCTGAGATGATCGCAGGCACCGACAGATAGCTTTGAGGGCTGGGCGGGGGGCCGATACAGACCGATTCGTCCGCCATGCGTACATGCATCGCGTCACTGTCTGCGGTTGAATGGACGGCGACTGTCTTAATCCCCATCTCGCGTGCGGCGCGGATGACGCGCAGGGCGATCTCGCCTCGGTTGGCAATCAGGATCTTGTCGAACATGGGGCCGCCTTACTCAACAATGACCAGAGGAGTGCCGAATTCCACAGCATCGCCATCACCCACCAAAATACGCTTGATAGTGCCGGATTTAGGCGCGTGGATGTGGTTCATGGTTTTCATCGCTTCGACGATCAGCAGCGTGTCGCCTTCGGAAACACTGGCACCGACGGAGATGAAGGACGGCGCACCCGGCTCGGGCTGCATGTACACGGTGCCGACCATGGGCGAAGTCACAGCGCCCGGATGGCTGGCTGGATCGTCACTTGCTGTGGGTGCTTCAGCTGCTGCAGGTGCGGCTGCCGGGGCTGCGGCTGGCGCGGCCGCCGGGACCGCAACCTGGACCGGAGCGGCGACGGGTGACATGCGGCTAACGCGTACGTTCAAGCTGTCATCTTCGCCATAATCACGCTTTACCTGCAACTCGGTCAGGTCGTTTTCCCGCAGCAGTTCGGCCAGTGCCTTGATAAACGCCACATCCGCTTCGTGTTTGGTATCTGTCATGAGTGTCCTCGACGGTTCCCCTTTGGCCCGTCTGTTTCGCGCGGGCTTTGGTCTGATTACGCAGCGTTATAAGCTAAGCGTACGGCCATGAAAAGCACAGTCTCGGCCTGTCAGATGGGGGTTTTGCTGAAGATTACCAGTGGTAAACAGCGTTACAGCGGCATTCCGGAGAGTTTCGCAACCAGTTCAGGCAGTTTACGTGCCCCGAATTTTTCAAGCAGCCGCGCACGGTAGGCTTCGATTGTACGATAGCTCAGGTTCAGTTCCGCACCGATTTCCTTGGCCGACAAGCCCTTGCAGGACAGAATGGCAACCTCGCGCTCACGGCTGGTTAGCTCGACCAGAGGGCGTTCCTCTGAAATATCCGAAAAACTCCAGATGCCATGGCGGAATGGATCTTCAGGCGTTAGCGAACGTCCGCGCGCGCGGCACCAGAATAAGTCGCTATCGCGGCGACGCATGACCCTCTCATCCGTGTAATATCCGGTGTCGCGCATGATTTGCAGGCTCCGTGCGCCGATACGTTCCCAATCTGCGACAGAAGGGTAGAGGTGTAGCAGGGGCATGTTGCGGTAATCGGCCTCTTCACCGCCGAAAGTGCGTGCGAACTGCAGATTGCACCGGCGGATCACGCGGTTCTCCAACTCGACCAATCCGATCGGCGCATATTCAAAGGCTGGGTCGCTCATATGTCCATGGTGCAGGTGTTTTTCCGAAAATAGAAGGGGAAGGCCTGTGATTTTCGAAATATGCAAATGGGTTACACCGTGGACCGGGCGTTTGGAATTGCGGGATGCGTTTGTGAAGAAAGTAAATTGTCCAAGAAAATTTATTGCTAAAGACTTATATTTAAATAATAGTTTTGAAAATGCTTCTGAGGTTGACCAAAGGAGCCAGCGGAAAAAGAGGAAATTTTGCGGGACACGTTAACAGGCAGCCGTATTCGCGAAAGGCGGCAGATCGCAGGATTGCGTCAGGCCCAGCTTGCACGGCAGGTTGGAATCTCGGCATCCTATCTGAACCTGATCGAGCATAACCGCCGCAGGATCGGAGGAAAGCTGCTGGTGGATATCGCTGCGGCCCTGACCGTTGAGCCTTCGGTGCTAACCCAGGGGATCGAGGCGACGCTGATTTCTGCGCTGCGCGAGGCTGCGGCAGATGCTGTTGGTCAGAAAGCCGAAGTGGACGGGCTTGAGGAATTCGCAAGTAGGTTTCCAGGGTGGGCGGGCGTTTTGGCGCAAATGCACAGCCGAGTGGTGTCGTTAGAGCGAACGATTGAAACCCTGTCGGATCGTTTGACCCACGATCCGCATCTGGCAGCATCCATGCACGAGGTCCTTTCGACAGCCGCCGCGATTCGTTCCACCGCTGCCATTCTTGCAGAAACGAAAGAGATTGAACCCGAGTGGCAAGACCGGTTCCACCGGAACCTGCACCAGGATGCCGAACGCCTGGCCGATAGCTCGAAATCGCTTGTGGCCTATCTGGATGATTCCGAGGGGGCCGAGGATCGTCGCGGGGTCCCTCTGGAAGATGTAGAAGCATTTTTTGACAGGCATGATCACCATTTCCCGGAAATCGAATCCGGAGGCGGAAGCGCAGATGTTAATCTGAATGAGATTGATTCCTCTGCTGCGCGAAAAGTGGCGCGGGATATTCTGGACGTTTACGAATCCGACGCTCGGCTTTTGCCTCTGGATGCGCTCAAAGGGGCTTTGGATCGGGGAGTTACAGATCCTTTGCTTTTGGCAACAGAGTATTCAGTCGACATCGCCACCGTGCTGAGGCGGCTGGCCGCCTTGCCCAAAGGGTATTTGTCGCGCCCGACCGGGCTGGTGATATGCGATGCCTCAGGCAGCATTTTGTTCAGCAAATCGGTGCCCGGTTTTGCCATGCCCAGGTTCGGCGAGGCGTGTCCTCTGTGGCCGCTGTTTCAGGCGCTGAACCGGCCGCTGGTTCCGATCCGAAAACGGATCGTTCAGTTGGGGCGAACGGCCGCGGAATTCGATTGTTATGCCTATGCCTGGCCGCAATCCATTTCCGGCTATGATGATGCGCCGGTTTATCGTTCTGTCATGCTGGTTCGATCCGTCGAAGAAAGCCCTCAGGGCAGTCAGGCGGTTGCCCATGTTGGCCCAAGTTGCCGGGTCTGCCCCAATAAGGACTGTGAATCGCGCCGAGAGCCCTCGATTCTGAGCGAAGGTTTTTGACAGTTTCGTGACACTGCGCATAAGCTGTTTCGGACAGGTTGACAGTGGTGCAGCCCGTCTCGGGGAGGAATGAAATATATGAGCCGAAAGGTTCTGTTGATCGAGGATGAGCCGAACATTGCTGAAGCCATTCGGTTTTTGCTGACCCGCGAGGGATGGCAGGTTGAAACGCATGCTGAAGGGACGGATGCGCTGCTGGTGATTCAGGGCGCGAAGCCCGATCTTGTGATTCTGGATGTGATGCTGCCGGGCAAAAGCGGGATGGAGATTTTGCGCGACTTGCGCGAACTCGAAGAACTGCGAAATCTTCCGGTTCTGATGCTAACGGCTCGTGGCCAATCGAAAGATCGTGAGATGGCCGAGAATGCAGGGGTCAGCCGGTTCATGACAAAGCCGTTTTCCAATGCAGAAGTTCTGACCGCCGTCCGCGATTTGCACGCGCAGGCCTCGCGGTCATGAGCATGCAGGACGACCGCCAACCATCTGGTGCGCGGCCGTCGCTGTTTCTTGAGCGCCAAAGTTACCGCCGACGCAGGCTAACCGACGCCGCCCGTTTATTGCCCATATTGGGGGGCGCGCTGATTGCGATTCCGTTGCTGTGGCCGCGTGGGGGCGATGCAGCGGACGGAGTGCCGCTGTCTTCTGCGATTCTCTATATCTTCACATGCTGGGCGGTTTTGATCGTTGTCAGCGTTCTCTTTGGGTTCGCCGCAAGACGCATATCAACCGGCGATGATTCCGAGCCAGGCCAAGACTGATGGCAACGCTGAACATGCTGATCCTGGTTTGTTTAGGCTATGTGGTGCTGTTGTTCAGCGTCGCATTTGCCGCCGACAGAATGGCCGCGGCGGGCAGGGGGGCGTGGCTGCGATCTCCGTTGATCTACACGCTGTCGCTGTCGATCTATTGTACCGCCTGGACCTTTTATGGCGCGGTAGGGAACGCCGCCCGGTCGGGGCTGGAGTTCGTAACGATCTATCTGGGACCCACGTTGGTCATGATCTGTTGGTGGTGGGGATTGCGCAAGCTGGTTCGAGTTGGCCGCAGCCAGAGGGTGACCTCAATCGCTGACCTGATTTCGTCTCGCTATGGCAAGTCGAACACTCTGGCGATTTGCGTCACAATTCTGGCCGTGTTGGGCGGAACGCCCTATATTGCGCTGCAACTTCAATCCATTACGCTGTCATTCTCAATCTTTGCCGAGGCCGACCCAAGCGGTCTTTACCGCGAAGGGTCCAGTGTGTTCTGGGTTGCGGCGGGGCTGGCGGTGTTCGCCATTCTGTTCGGTACCCGCAATCTGGATGCCAACGAACGCCATCATGGCGTTGTCACGGCCATCGCATTGGAATCTGTCGTTAAACTTTTTGCGCTGCTGGCCGTGGGCATTTTCGTTGTCTGGGGTATAGCCGGAGGAGTCGGTCCGATGATGGACCGCATCGATGCCTCTGAGATCGGGCAGTGGAATGTGAATGCCGGACGCTGGACCACGTTTATATTTCTATCGGCTGCGGCCTTTGTGTGTCTGCCGAGGATGTTTCAGGTGATGGTGGTGGAGAACGCCGATGAAGGGCATCTGAGGACAGCCGCATGGGCCTTCCCCCTGTATCTGCTGTTGATGAGTCTCTTTGTCGTGCCAATCGCGGTCGTAGGATTGGACCTTTTGCCCGAAGGATCGAATCCGGATCTGTTCGTGCTGACGGTGCCCCTGTCGCAGGGCAATGAATGGCTGGCGATGCTGTCCTTTATTGGCGGCTTTTCATCCGCCACATCGATGGTGATTGTCACGGCAATGGCCCTATCGACCATGGTGTCAAATCACGTCGTGATGCCGATCTGGTTTAGCCGGCAGGAGGGCGCTGGCGCCGTATCCGGTGATGTCCGCAATGTGGTTTTGCTGTCCCGGCGGATTTCAATCGCCGTGATCATGTTGCTTGGGTTCTCGTATTACCGCATTTCCGGCGGCGGGGCCGCGCTGGCCTCGATTGGTCTGGTGGCCTTTGCCGGGATTTCCCAGATTTTGCCTTCTCTGGTTGGCGGGCTGTTCTGGCGCGGGGCGACGCGAACAGGGGCTCTGATAGGACTGACGGTCGGGTTCTTGTTGTGGATCTACACGCTGTTGTTGCCCGGCATGGGCAGCGCGATTATGTCGGATAGTGTCCTGCAGAACGGACCGTTCGGATGGGGCTGGTTGCGCCCGCAGGCCTTGTTCGGGATCGACGGAATGGACCCGATGGTGCACGCTGTGTTGTGGTCGCTGTCGCTGAACACGCTGGCATTTTGCGCGGCCTCTTTGCTGAGTTTTCCAAGCCCGCTCGAACGTTTGCAGGGGGCGCAATTCGTCAACGTATTCGACCATTCGGTTGCGCTGCGCGGTTGGACCGGATCGGTAGCGCAAAGCGAAGACCTGATGATCATGACCCAGCGCATTTTGGGCGCAGGTCCGGCGCAAGAGTTCTTTCAGGCGCAGGCGGAACAGCAGGGTGGGCGTTCCAGCCTGCCCGAACCTACGCCTGGGTTTTTGGAGCGGTTGGAACGTGAACTCAGCGGCTCGGTCGGGGCGGCGACAGCGCATGCGATGATCGGGCAGATTGTTGGTGGTTCCTCCGTTTCGGTCGAGGATTTGCTCGCTGTGGCCGACGAATCCGCGCAGATGTTGGAATACTCCAGCCAACTGGAAGCGAAATCCGCTGAACTCAGCCGTACGGCGCGTCAGCTACGTGAAGCAAACACCAAACTGACCCAGATTTCCGAACAAAAGGACGGGTTCCTTAGCCAGGTCAGCCACGAATTGCGAACCCCCATGACCTCGATCCGGGCATTTTCCGAGATCATGCGGGATACCGAAGGTCTGACCAGCGAAGAGAGAACGCGTTACGCTGCCATCATCCATGACGAGGCGCTTCGGTTGACACGGCTGCTGGATGACTTGCTGGACCTGAGCGTTCTGGAAAGTGGACGAGTCAATTTGAACAAGAGCGGTGACACCCTGCGGTCGGTCTTGGACCGTGCCGTGTCCAGCGCCTTGGCTGGAAACAGCCAAAGACTGACCGTTCGGCGGTCTAAAACCTCCGAACGCGTTCTCCTGCATACGGATTTGGACCGTCTGGGGCAGGTGTTTATCAACCTGATTTCGAACGCTCAGAAATATTGTGATGCCAAAGAACCGGTTCTGACGATTTCCGCGCATGATGTCGGCGGACAGGTCGTCATTGATTTTGCTGATAACGGCACCGGCATTCCCCCGGATGCCCGGCAGATGGTTTTTGAGAAATTTGCCCGCGTCGGAGGCGACAAGGCAGGTGGTGCGGGGCTGGGATTAGCGATCTGCCGTGAGATTATGCAAAGACTGGGGGGCGATATCAGCTACTTGCCCGGCCATGGTGGGGCTGCGTTCCGGGTCAGGCTGCCACAGGCCTACCGACAGGCTGCGCAGTGACGGCTGTATAAACAGGTTGGTAACTATCGCCGGGTTAGACCTGAAAGAGAATGCAGGAACAATCAGCGGTTTTAGGCATGACGCAATCTGTCAGCGCGGCTCTGGCGCGCAAGCTTTCGATCAGTCAGGAGGAAAAGGGTGACAAGCCTCGCTCGATCCTACGTGCGCTGCGTCTGGCTTTTGCTCGCGCGGCAGAAGATCGTTTGCAGATGCCGTTGTCGGTTATTGGCGCCAAACAATCCTGTCGGCCACCAGGTGGGCTGACACAGTCTTTGGATGAGGATTGGATATTGCTGCTCTTTTCAGGCTCAGACAGCAGCTTGGCTGCGATCTGCATGGATATAGGGTTAGTGTCGGCTGTCGTGCAGGCTCAGACAATAGGCGAGGTGATGCCCGAAGCGCCTTCTGCGCGGGGGTTCACCGATACGGACGCGGCCATGGTGTTCCCTTGGATCGAAGAGGGGCTGTCCCGCGCGGCATCACTTGTCGAAACGGCGAGTGACCGCATGTGCCTGATCGGTTTTGAATATGCTTCGCGCCTTGCGGATCTGCGAACTTTGACCCTGGCGATGGTGGAAGAGGAATACCGAGTTTTTGAACTGACAGTCGAACTTGGCGGTGGGCTGAGACAAGGTCAGCTTTCAGTACTGTTGCCTATCCGACCGGCTGAAACGGCCGAGACGGAGGTGATTCATGATGAGCCAGAGGGCAGGCTTGATCAGGCATCGGGCGTGTTGAGAGCAGATTTGAATACGGTGGTCTGCCGGATGCCCTTGTCCCTGGCGACGCTGACAGAACTGGCGGTGGGGGATGTGTTGCCATTGATCGGGGCGCGGCTGGATCGTACCGAGATTGTGGCGATCGACCGCAGCCGGGCCGCGATCGGACGGCTCGGCCAATGCGGAGGACTGCGTGCGGTGCGCCTGAACGAAACCTACCAAACTCAGACATTTTCCCAGCCCGAAGCAAATGAGTTCCTTGAGGCGAGTTCAGCCAGTATACACGAAAAGGGGCCAACCGAACACGGGCAGGAAACAATGCCATTTTCCCGCGGCGCGCTGGGCCTAGAGGGGACAGAATTGAACCTCGAGAATTCGGAACGCATGGTTGCCGAGATATCTCAACTGGCTGGTTTATCTGGGGATGAAAGCGCGCTGAAAGGCAGTTAGCAGACGCTCAAGTCACTGATCTGCGTATTTCTTCCAAGGTTGGACGCAGGTTGTCCAACGCATAGCCTGCCTTGGTCGTCGCCTGAAGGATGTCTTCGGTGCTCATGCTTTCGCACTGCCCCAATGCCCAGATCACAGAACAACGCGTGCCCGATGCACAATATGCGAGAACCGGACCGGCACAAGATTCTGCCAGGTCACGTTGCAAGGAGACGTTTTCGGGCGTCATGGTCTGATGCGTCAGCTCTAGCACTTCGTATTCCAACCCGGCAGCACGCACGGCCTGTCCGATAGCATCTGACTGGAGATCCTTGGGAACTTCGCTGTTCGGCCGGTTGCAGATCACTTTGACAAAGCCTGCTTCGACAATAGTGGGAACATCCTCGACCGAAATTTGCGGCGAGACGGCATAGCGGGGGGTTATCGGTCGAATCTCCATGGCTACTGCTTAGGTCGCGTTTACGGTTCTGTCCAGTTTTGCACCTACGGCAGGAGCGGCATACATCCCTGCGAGCATGGAAACCAGAAACACAACGCCTCCGGTTCCGCCATACGTAAGAGACGCGATGGCTGGACCGGGACACAGTCCCGCTAATCCCCATCCCATGCCAAACATGACCGATCCGATGATAAGGCGGCGATCCAGTTCATGCTGAACCATCGTCGGGAATTTCCCACCCGACAGCGGTTTGCGATCTGGAACCAGTCTCCATGCGATCATCATGGGCACAATGGCGCCCCCCATCACAAATGCGAGTGTCGGATCCCAGCTGCCGAAAATATCCAGCCACCCCTGCACCTTGGTTGTGTCAGTCATGCCGGAAATCAACAGGCCTGCTCCGAACAAAGAGCCCGAAAGAAGCGATATCAGATTGCGCATCAGATCAACCCCCAGACATGGCGAAACAAGGCCAGCGTCACTGCCCCGGCCGCAATGTAAAGGATCGTTGCCACGATCCCGCGCACAGAAAACCGGGAAATGCCGCACACCCCATGTCCAGAGGTGCACCCGTTGGCAATTCGTGTCCCGATACCGACAAGCAGCCCAGCCCCGATCACAACCGTCAAATTCGAGGTCAGGTTTGTCTGCGGCCCCGGCGACAAAAACAGGCTTAGCATCAACGGCGTCCCAATCATCCCAGCGAGGAAATACAGCCGCTCTGCCGAGCGGTCAGAGCGATCGACAAGCCCTCCCAGGATACCACTCGCCCCCATTACACGACCGTTTCCAAGCAGGTAAACTGCTGCGCCAAGACCAATCAACAGGCCGCCTACCAGTCCCCATATCCATTCTGAATACACTGATTTGTTCCCCCAAGAAGTTCGGCTCTAGCCGTCTAAAGTTTGTTCACTGGTAGCTTCAGGAACACGTCGCCATTCTCATCCTCAGGCGGCATCTGACCCGCCCGCATATTGACTTGTAAAGAGGGCAGGATCAGCCGCGGCATGGCCAAAGTGGCATCGCGGGCGTCGCGCATTTCAACGAATTCCTCGATAGATCGACCTTGCCCGATATGCACGTTCAAGGCTTTTTGCTCTTCAACAGTTGTTTCCCACGCAAACTCATCCCGCCCAGGAGCTTTGTAGTCATGCCCGACAAAGATGCGTGTCGCATCCGGCAGTGAAAGGATCCTTTGGATCGAGTTGTACAAATCTCCGGACGATCCGCCGGGAAAGTCGCATCGCGCTGTGCCAAAATCCGGCATGAACAGCGTATCTCCGACAAATGCCGCGTCGCCGATGACATAGGTCATGCAGGCGGGCGTATGCCCGGGGGTGTGCAAGACGTCCCCTCTCATTTGGCCGACATGAAATCCGTCGCCGTCGCGGAACAAGGCGTCGAACTGGCTACCATCGCGCTGAAACTCGGTACCCTCGTTGAAAATTTTCCCGAAAGTTTCCTGGATGGCGACGATTTGATCACCGATGCCAATCTTGCCTCCGAGTTTCTGCTGCAAATAGGGGGCTGCTGAAAGGTGGTCGGCATGGACATGGCTTTCCAGAATCCATTCGGTTCGCAACGAATTGGATTGGACATATCCGATGATCTCATCCGCAGATCGCGTATTGGTCCGGCCGGATGCGTGATCGAAATCCAGAACACTATCTATGATCGCGCAGGCATCGCCTTCAGGATCCTGAACCAGATAAGACACCGTGAATGTCTCGGCGTCAAAAAATGCTTTCACTTTGGGCGTCATGGTTTCCTCCGCCGGTTAGGTCTTAGTCATATATTAATAACGGAATGTGAAGCAATCAACATTTGGTGATTTGATGCCGGTCAAGGCAGAAGCGGCAAAGTTGGGCTAAAATTCTGGCATCCTGCGAAAGCGCGCCGATGTTAGGGGGCGGTCGGGCGAATTTTCGCGCGATAGAATAACTGAGTGATGTAAGTCTTAAAACCGTTACTAAACTATAGGTAACTGATGACATTTGGGAGGATGGATATGCCGAGAATAGATTTGTATTCCGAAGCCGAACAACTTGAGAAAAAACTGAAGGGCGCCAGTGTTGATACCCGCCTTGCCCTTCAGCCCAGTGTCACAAAGGTCATCGAGAAGATGCGTCTGCAGGGTGTTGAGGTTCCTGCGCGCCTGCGTCGCCTGGATGCGGCCCTGTGCGAGGACGTTATGGAAGCGCGTTTCGACAATCTGCCGGTTTGATGGCCGCAGTCAACCGAACGAGATTCCTAGTATAACCAGCATCAGACCTATCACCGACAAAAAGAGCGCGCCCATGTTCCAGGGCAGCACCCGTTGAACAACGGCGCGCAATTCATCGTCAGACAGGCCGGATTTGCGGGCTTTCATGACATGCAGAATGCACCAAACCAGCCCAGCCAGGCCGATAAGTGACAGGGCGGCACCGCCCCAGGTGATGAATTCGAACATCGTTTTCCATCTTTCAACGTCTGACCTGAGCGCTTAACTGATCGCGCTGGCCCGCACAAGCGAGACTGGTTTTTTGCATGCTTGCGGCTTGGCTCGCACCGATGTATCCCGCTTGTTGCCCACCTTTTCAGCATGACAAACCAGCCTCTGGGAGAGACTTAGATGGAAGAGAATACCGAAGATCAGGCCGCCGCGAATTACCGTGTAACCGCGGGTGAGCTGCGCCAGTTCATCGAACGGATCGAGCGTCTGGATGCGGAAAAGAAAGATTTGGCGGAGCAACAAAAAGAAGTGATGGCCGAGGCAAAAGCGCGGGGCTACGACACCAAGGTCATGCGGAAAGTGATCGCATTGCGCAAACGTGACAAAGACGACATTGCCGAGGAAGAGGCGGTGTTGGAAATGTACAAAGAAGCGCTGGGAATGTAACGGCTGCTTTCCCGCTATAGACTCAAGGTCTTAGAACCTGCACTCCGGGCATGGACTCAAGTCGGTCCATGTCCTGCGCATATAATTCTGCAAACGCGTCGACGATTTCCATGCTCCAATCTGGCAGATCAAGCTCTTCTGTTGTGAGCTCGGTTTTGGCGTGTTCCTCCAAAACCGTGGCAAGGTCGTCACGCAAATGTTCGTCCTGTTCCAGGCTTTGATCAATCAATGCCAGACCTTTGGATTTGCCTGAATCGTCTAGAAGTGACAGCAGTAAATCAAACTCGTCAACCAGCGTGTTGTCCGGGGGGAGGGCCGCGATTGCACGGATTATATCTCCCCAGATCAGAGGTGCGTCCTCATTGCTCCAGAGTGTGATTTTGACATTGGGCGCAAGATCTCTGATGTCCTCGACCATGCTGATCCAGCTGAGGCAGCTGATATCGGTACTTCGCATTTTGTCGAGGCGACTCTGTTCAGGTAGCGACATCAAAGCTTTGGGAATAAATCTGCCAGGGCTTAAAAAACCCATACAAAGCTCAATTTCGTGGTCAGGAAAGGACTTTTCAAGCAACTCCATTCGGCGTCCCGCATTTGGGTATAGCTGCCCGTCGTCCAGTGCATTTCCAACATCGCCTGCAAAGCTGGCGCATGAGTAAATCAAACGATCGACCTTCGGAGCCGATCGCAACCCAGCCCGAAGCATTTCCTTTGCGGCACCGATTTCATCCTGGTTTTCAATGGCAGCAAAGGCGGGTTCGAAAATTTGCCGATAACGGCGCGGGCCAAATACGGATGCACCATTTTGATGCAACGCGCCGGTGTTGCGTTGAAGGGACCGCAATACGAGACCTTCATCGGTGAACGCAGCACCTGCGTGGATTGCAACCTGCATATTCGGTTTTTACCCTCGCGTTCGTGCACATTATCTGTTGGGTTACAGGCTGTACTCCGCACAGTCAAACCAGGCGGAGTAAATTCTCTGGGCCAGACCCAGTGCCATGAATACAGAAAATCGTTAAGCGGCGGCAAAATTCTGTCTTGAAGTCCGTAACAAGAGGCATTAATCGACACCAAGTGCCCCTATAGCTCAGCTGGTAGAGCAACTGATTTGTAATCAGTAGGTCCGCGGTTCGAGTCCGTGTGGGGGCACCATAACTTCCTGATAATGCTGCAAAAAATTGTATATACAGTGACACGCGGTCGCACGTGTTCGGCTCGTGTCAGTCTGGTGTCAGTCGCGGCGCTTCAATTCATCCCGTAAGATTCGCTTGGCCAGTTTCAGCCCAGCGGCGGCGCAAACGTCTGCCCTGTGTTCCAAGGCATCCGCTTGAACGCTGCGCAGACCAGGCCATGACTTTTGCTTCTCAACCTGTACGGCGTGTTCCGCGTCACCTTCCCGATAGAAAAGAAACCGATGGGGTCGATGGGTGCCGTCGGTTTCTTGGTTCTTTTTATCTTCCTGCTGATAACAATGGCGGTGCGGTCAATTAGCACTTAGGTCGCTTGGCATGACAGGATTTGGGAGCAACAAAGCGATGACCGACAACGAGAATTACCTTTCCACAGATGAGGCGCATGACGTTTTGATTTCGCTGAGCGAAGTATTGCATCAGATGGAACGGGTGGTGTCGGGCAAAATACACTGTTGGAAATGGGCTACTATCGCCATGGCTAGCGCTGTTAACGGCGCATTGACTTGTCATTTGTCAGGTACGATGCAGGTCGGAGCGCTTACAGAAGACGATGCAATAGCAACCATGGGTGCCTTGCAAAACGGCAGCCACGATGAATTGCCCAAAAAGCCAAAGTTGGCAAACCCACATGAACTATTGAAACGTGCAAGACGAGAGGACAAGCGTTTTGAGCGTGCTGGGTGCGTTTTGGAATTTAGTGCGGAACAGAAACGCGCGTTCAAAAGGCTGTTCGAAATTCGCAATGATTTCTCACATTTCGAACCGAAAGGTTGGAGTATCGAAGTTAGTGGCATGCCTTCAATAATGCTCAACTGTCTGAAAATCATCGAACAAACTTACGACGCTTGGTGGGCATTTCGTCATCTTGGCGACGATGACTATGAACAGTTTTCCAAACTGTTAAACACGGCAACAGCGGTCTTTGCGAAAGAAATAGAGACGTAGCAATTAAACCGCGAAGGAACACTAGCCCCTCAATACGGGCTTGTTTTGATAGGGAAAACGCAGCACTCGCAAGGTCACAAACCTAATCAATGTCCATGGGCGTTTTGGGTATGCTATTTGGAAAGTCGCCGAGAGTGCCTAGGTGAGTGGTGAGACCATTCGTGGAGTGGCCTCAAATGGCGGTCCGAAGTCTGGGATGGTTTGACAGTGAACGAGAGTGATTACATTGAAAGATATGAGCATGAACTGCCTCTGCCGCCGCTTGAGGAAGTGCTGGAACAACTTGAGGACGGTCAACTAGAATACTTCCTTGGTCCGGAGAACCGCGATGGCAAACGGTATAGGATAGTCCAGCTTAGGGGGCCGTATGGTGAGACAATTACGGGATTGCACCGGATTATTGCGGCCAGCGCGTTGGGTCACTGGGTGGATCGAAGAGCCGAAGTCGATCATATCAACCATGACCCCAGCGATAATCGAGCGGAAAATCTTGAGATTGTTACACCCGCTGTAAACCGCGAGAGGCGTCGTCAGCGGCTGGATGCATCGAAAGCTGCAAACCCAGACAAAGTACGGAAGCGGATCAGTCGAAGAAAAGCTACGGTCGAGAACCAACAGGCTAGAACGCAGGCAGCAATTGATGCCTATCTGGCTGGAATAAAAAAACCAACCGAAGTATCGAAACGCTCCTTCAACCCACCAAGGCAGAATCGAGCGTCTCCAGCGATCACCCCTCGTTCATCATCGACTTCGGCAAGTCGTGAGTTGCCTACACCCCATCCCAGATCGAATACGACTGATCGAAAGGCGCTTCCTAGCGGCAACGATCTGGCGGCAAAGTTGGGTACCGTAGCCAGTCTTGAGGAATTGAACGGCATGCTCAATCGCAGAGACATTTCCCCACACCTTCCCGAATGGACAGAGGAAGAAATCGAATTGATTGAAAGCCGCAAACGCTTTCTCGAAAAGCAGCGCTATCGTCGTTACTAAAGCGATAACAGCACCATCCAACGGCCATGGTGCGGACAAAAAGCAACATCCAGGGCGGATTAATGTCAACTATTTGAGTGGTTTAATGACGCTAACTCGTCGGTTGTTCTGGTGCGTCACCCAAAGCCAGCAGCAACAGAATTGCAAGCAGTGGCGATCCAACCAAACCAATCAAAAACCCGATCAAACCGGATCGGTTGCGACGTCCTGCCATTGTGATCGGCAGGATGTAAAGCCAGGTAACAAAGACGCCTAGGACGAACAAAACTACGAGTTGGATGATAGGTGCGTCCAAGGCTAGTTACCTTTCGTTTCGTGAAGTCACATATCGCGTGCCGCTATCTGATTCAAATGTGTTGGACTGTAGGCAGAATCCAAGTTTCCGTTGCCGACTGAACCGGAAGTAGGCAATACACTTGAGCATATATTGTCTTCATCCCACAGAAATCGCGATAGCGTCTCTGATGTCTCATAGCTATAAGCTACTGTCCGTCGTCAGAGATATTCGGAGAGGTGAAGCGTTTTCGTAACAGAGGCTCTGGTTCGGTTTCTGTTTGAGTTT